>NZ_PPTT01000022.1 GCF_003339815.1 Eggerthella sinensis | reverse complement strand
CGACGGGCACCTTCTCGGAGGTCGCGGGCTCCTCGGGCGGGATCATCGAGTAGTCGCAGCGGCCGACGATGACGCGCTTCAGCGGATCCCAGTCGTTCCAAGAGCTGACTATCTTCGCCATGACAGTCTCCTTTCTCCGGCAGCGCTTCCGGCGCTACCTATAGATGGCACAACTACAAACCTTGCAGCTTTCTAGGAGAACGTGCCGCGACATCGAGCCCGTCGTGGCAAGTCCTTCGAGATTTGCCGATGACGCAGTTATACCATCTTTTTTGTTCATCTGCAACAGGAAATTACGTAGACATTTGAGCAAAACGTATAAGCAAATTGTTCAAATGCACAAAAATTGAGTAACCTGCATATTTACACTTTATGCAGTTTTTGGCCCAATATTGGATAATATTGGCAATTGATTCCCTCGTTCTGTATAGCGATGGAATCAATCTCAAAAGTCATGCACGGGACGCACCGAACATGAGTGCGCTGCCGAACATATGGTGTGCACAAGCAACAGGTTCAATTTACCATCCGTATATTTTTCCGCCACACTTGGGAATCACGCGGCTGACGATTCGTCTTCGGCAAGAAGCAGATCGAACATTTCCTGGCGCCCATGCACGTTAAGCTTCGCGTAGATATGCGAGATGTGCGTTTTCACCGTTCCTTCGGACAGCACCAATTCCTCACTGATGAATGCACGCGAACGACCCTGTGCCAACATCATGAATACTTCCGTCTCGCGCGGAGACAAGCCGTAGCGCTGAGCGACATCCGCACGACGGTCCACCATCGTCTCGGGAGGCACCGCGGAACCCTCCTCGCCTCCCCCGCGATCAATGAGCCACATGACCAACACCACCAGCACGAGAGCAACCAGCAGAATAACGGCATTGCTCACCACGCCCATACTGAAGAATGCCGCCACCCACACGATAGACACGACGTCGTAAAAGCCGGTGGATAAGCCCACCACGCGAAACGGCGACGCACCCTTCAGGCGAATAGCCGTGACGGCAAGCGTCCAAAACAGCGCATGGGTGAACGCCTCGACCGCCGTAATGAACACTTCCGCGGCGGCGGCCACGAGGCCCGACGACGACGGAGCGAGCGCCGTGACGAAGAACGCGATGACCACCACGAGGAATGCCGGCATGAAGCGGCGATTAAGATGAGTTTTCACCCGCTTGACCAGCACGAAGTATCCCAGGCATACGAGCACCGCCGCCACACACACCGTTCCGATAGCCGTCGGGATAGCATCCCTGAACTGATTAAGCGGATCGCCGAAGAAGCCGAGGGGCGTCAAAACGCGCGTCGTGGCAACCGCGAGCGCCCCCACGAGAATCTGGGGGACGAGATAGCGATACGACGCGGAAGCGTCCGGAGCGGGCTTCCATTCATCGGACTCCACACGAGTGCGCTCGCCGCGTCGCGCCGCCGCTGCCAACGCCGCGATGGCGAACGGCAGCAGGATGGCCAACCCCACCTGCGAGGCTTCGGGCAACGCACCCGTACACATCTGCACGAGCACTGTTTTCAGCGCCAAACTGGCTACGATGCTGCCAACGGCGCACGACATGCTTTGCGTCTCGGCCAGCATGCCGCAGAACAGGCACGTGAACCACGTGTATCCCGCGCCAGCCACGACGATGCCCAACAACGCCACCACTTCAGGCGCGAAAAACGTCTGTTGCGCAGCAATGGCGAACGCCATCGTACCGAACGAAGCCGCCAGGGGCATGCAGTAAAACAAGGTGCTCTTCGCGCGTTCGAACTGACGGGGGATTGCCGCCATGGCCGCAGCGAGCAAGAGCAAGCCCACCAGCCAATAGACGCGCATGTTGCCCAATTCCGTGAGCCCCGAATACGACAAGGCAAAGCCCGACGAGTGACCGAACAAGTCGGCCCAGGCAGCCAGCAAAGCCCACCCCACGGCAACGCAGCAGGCGGTGCAGTAGTGTTTGATAACGCTCAGAACGTGTCCCCTCCCCGGCTTCAGTGGCCCCATCATACGACCGCCCTCCGCCCAGCGCAACATCATCCGTTTTGGGGATGCCCCTGATCAGCAAGTTCTCCCTTTTCGGCGATAGGCAAGCCCCGCGCAAAAGACGATGATCGAGCAGTTGTTGCTTCATCGTCGATCAAGGAGAGGTTATGAACAACAGAGCATGCGAATCGACAGAGCCCACGCAGGCGCTCACGCATACGCAAACGCGGCGCGGTTTCGTAAAAACCGCGAGCATCGCGCTTGCGGGGGCGGCCGCCATGGGCTTGGCCGGATGCGCGCCGAGCGCAACGGGCAGCGGGAACGCAACCGCGAAGGCGGGCGACATTACGTGGGACGAGGAGTTCGATGTCATCGTGGTGGGCGCGGGCATCGCCGGCAACGCGGCGGCGCTGACGGTTGCCACCGAGGGCAACGGCGCGTCCTGCCTGCTCATCGAGAAGGGCTCTACGCCGAGTGGCAACAGCCCCTTCTGCAAAGGCGACGCCATCTGGACAAAAGACGTCGCGGCCATGAGCTCGTATATGAAGGAGCTCTCTCACGGCACCACGCCCGACGACGTGCTGGAAGCGTATGCGCAGGGTCTCGGCGAGATATACGACTGGGTAATCGAGATGGGCGCCAACAAAGAGGAGATGAGCATCACCGAGCCCACAACCGACCCCGAAGAACGCAACGCCGAATATCACGAGCTGGAAAACTCCTATGCGTTCGGCTACTTCGCCATTGGAAAGAACACGGACGTGGAGGTGAAGGGACCCGATCATGTGCAGGTGTTCTTGCAAGACGCCGTCGCACAACACAGCGACATCGTGGACTACCGCACCTCCACGCCGCTCGTTGACCTCGTGCAAGACGAATCCGGCGCCATCGTGGGCATCGTGGCGGGCGAGAAAACCCCCACGTACATCCGCGCAAAGCGCGGCGTCATTCTGTGCTTGGGAGGCTTCGAGCACAGCCCCGAGATGATGCAGAATTATCTGGGCCAGGGAGCTGCCGTACCCGCAGCGGGCTCCCTCAACACGGGCGACGGACATCGCATCTGCGCGCGCATCGGCGCCGATTTCTGGCACATGAACAACTGCGCCGGGTTCTGGATGGCCGGACGTGACCTGGAAAACACCACGTACACGAACCCGCCCATCTTCAAACCCGCGCCGAAGGGTTTCGGCATCACCGTCGGCGTGAACGGCCGCCGCTTCTACATGGACTGGGACGGCTACAACGTACGCGAAAAGTACCCGTATATGTCCGATATGAGCGTGCACGTGGGGTCGCGGCACGGCCACATGCAGTTCGGCGGCGAGTGGCCGCATCTGCCCATGCCTTCGAAAGCATGGTTCCTGTTTGATGCCGAGGGTTTGGCGCAAGGCGCCATTCCCCCTTCCACCACGAAGGGCGAACCCGATAAGGAAGGCTACGCGCTGGCGGCGAACACCATCGAGGAGTTGGCCGCGCTCATGGAGGTGCCGGTTGACGAGCTGGTGACCACCGTCGATCAGTGGAACGAATGCTGCGCGAACGGGAAGGACGTGTACTTCCATCGCCCCGAAAGCACGCTCGTGCCGGTGCAGACGCCGCCGTTCTACGCGCAGCTGTGCGCGCCGTCGTTCCTCAACACGGATGGCGGCCCCGTGCGTGCAGCCAACGGCGCCATCCTCGACTACGACGGAAACGCCATTCCGGGACTGTACTCGGCTGGCGAGTTCGGCTCCATCTGGGGACACTACTACGAGGGAGGCGGCAACGTGGCCGAATGCCTCGTGTTCGGCCGCATCTCCGCGAAGAGCGCTCTGGGGAATACAGCAGCGTAGGAAAGCAAGGCGGGCCGAAGCATTTCTTCGGCCCGCCTTATGGTTGCGAACGAATGTTTCACGTGAAACATTCGGGAGGTTCGCCGCCCTTCTCTGCTTCCTTAGTAGTACCGGAAGTAGGCGGCGCAGCTGCCTTCGCTGGACACCATGCAGGGGCCCACGGGGTTCTCGGGCGTGCACACGGTGCGGAACAGCGGGCACTCGTTCGGCGCCATGATGCCGCGCAGCACGTCGCCGCAGCGGCAGCCCTTCGGGTCTTGCGTGGGCTCGATGTCGGGTTGGAAGCGGCGGACGGCGTCGAACTGCGCGTACTCCTCACGGATGCGGTAGCCCGAGCCGGGAATCTCTCCCAGGCCGCGCCACAGGGCCGTGCATGTTTCGAACACCTCGTCGATGGCGGCCATCGCCACGGGATTGCCCTCGGGCATGACGCCGCGCGCGTAGGCGATCTCGATTTCAGCGCGGCCCTCGTGCAGCTGGCGCATGATCATGGCGATGCCCTGCAGCACGTCGACCGGCTCGAAGCCGGTGATGACGCCGGGGATGCCGTACTTCTCGGCCAAGAACTGGTACGGCTTCGCGCCGATGATGGTGCTGACGTGGCCCGGCAGGATGAGCGCGTCCACCTTGAGCTGCGGGTCGTTGATGATGGCCTCGAGCGCGCCGGGCATGTTCTTGTGCGCGCCGAACACGCTGAAGTTCTTGAGGCCGGCCGCGGCCGCGCGCTTGATGGCCATGGCCACGAGCGGCGTGGTGGTTTCGAAGCCTACGCCCACGAACACGACCTCGCGGTTGGGGTTCTGCTCGGCCAGGGTGAGCGCGTCGAGCGGCGAGTAGACGATCTGCACGCTGCGACCCGCCGCCTGCTCTGCCAGCAGGCTGGACGTGGAACCCGGCACGCGCGTCATGTCGCCGAAGGTGGCGATGATGACGTTGGGAACGCGCGCGAGAGCGATCACCGTGTCGATGTCCCGGTTCGAAGTCACGCACACGGGACAACCCGGACCGGACGCGAGGCGCGTGCCCTCGGGCATGAGGTTGCGAATGCCGTTGCGCGCGATGGCAACCGTGTGGGTGCCGCACACCTCCATGAGCGTGGCGCCGCCCGCGGGCGACAGCTTCGCGATGGACTCGATGAGCCCGCGCGCGAGCGTGGGGTCTTTGAAGGCCGCGAAATCGGGCTCCATCACAGCACCTCGCCGAGCGGGATATCCTCGCCTGCCAGTTCGGGGAACTGCTTGATGAGGTCGATGGTTTCCTGCGCGTAGTCGGGGTCCACCACCTCGATGGCGAATCCGGCGTGCACGAGCACGAAGTCGCCGAGGTTCGCCTGCGGCGTGAGGTCGATCGAGATGTCGCGCGTGACGCCGAGGATGTCCACGGTAGCCAGGCGGTTGTCCTTCATCTCCGTGATTTTTGCAGGTATGGCTAAGCACATGGCTGTTCTCCTTCTTCGTTGTTCGAGGCCCATGCTACCACAGCTTGGCCGAACGAAATGCAGCCGTCGTTAGGCGGTAGGTCGCGATTGACGGCCACCGTGAAACCGGCGGATTCGAGCTGCGCGAGGGAATGCTCCAGCAGGTAGCGGTTCATGAACACACCACCGGACAGCGCCACCGTGTTGATATCGTACACGCTGCGCACCAGCTCGGCCGCCATGACGATGGCCTGCACGAACGCATCGTGGAAGCGACGCGCGATCACGACCGTGGGCACCTGCGCAGCGAGGTCGTCGAGCAGCGCGGCGAACGTGGGGGCCGCATCGAACAGGACGATCGAAGTATCCTGCGCGGTGCTCGTGGAGGTCGCCGTGTTTTTCACGACGGCGAGAGGGTAGGTGGACTCCTCCGAGGCGCTTTCCCCCGAGGCGACCGCATCTCCCCCCATTGCGCCCGCATCTCCCCCCATTGCGAGCGCATCTCCCCCCATTGCGCCGCGAGGAGGGGTGGCTGGTTCATATGCCTCATCCGCGGCGCAAGGAGCGGGCGCGCATGACGAGGGGGCGCAGGGCGCTTCCCCTTCTCCGATCGCGGCTTCTAGCAGTATTGCGGGCTCTCCTTCGTAGGTGGGCTCCGTGCAGACTCCCAGGAGGGCGCTTGCCGCGTCGAAGAGACGTCCGACGGAGGATGTCATGGGGGTGTTGATGCCGCGGTCGATCATCTGCTCGCAGATTGCCGCCTGCTCGCCCAATGCGGCGAGCGCCTGCTGAGCGCCGGGGTGTTCCAGCAGGTCGAACGCCCACAGCACGCCATAGGCCATGCGCAGCGGATGCTTCACCGCCGCAGCACCGCCCGGCATGGGCACGTAGGCGAAGTTGGCGAACCGCTCGAATGCCGACAGGTTCGACAGCAGCACTTCGCCGCCCCAGATGGCACCGTCCATACCGTAGCCGGTGCCGTCGAACGCGATGCCGCACACGGGACCGGTCAGCCCGTGCTCGCCCATCACCGACACGATGTGCGCCTGATGGTGCTGCACCTCGGTGAGGGGCAGGCCGCGCTTCTCGCTCTGCTCGCGCGCCCACTTCGACGCGAGGTACTCGGGGTGCAGGTCGCACACGAGGTGCGTCGGCTCGATCTCGAAGAGGGTCTCGTAGCGGTTCTTCGCCTGAAGCCATGCATCGTAGGTCTCGGCGTTTTCGAGGTCGCCGATATGCTGGGAGACGAACGCCTCGGAATCGCGCGTGAGGGCGAACGTGTTTTTCTGTTCGGGACCGGTGGCGAAGAGGGAGACGGGGGCCGGCGCACCGGACGGGCTGCAAGGGATGGGCGGCAGCGCGAGCGGGAGGGGGGCGTAGCCTCGGGCTCGGCGGATGAACTGGACGGCTTCGCCGGCGCTTCCTGCTTCGATCACGCGCACGACGGAGTCGTCGTAGCGAGCGCGGATGGCGCGGTTGTGGCCCAAGAACGCGTCGGCAACGCCGAACAGCTTCTCGTACGCGTCCTCGTCGTCGATCACGATGGGTTCGTCATGGATGTTGCCCGAAGTCATGACGAGCATGACGGGTCCTTCGACTCGCTGCGCTCGCTCAGGATGACAGAGGGACGCTTCCGCAAAGTCGTGCAGCAGCAGGTGCTGGATGGGCGTGTACGGCAGCATGACGCCCAGTTCGGGCAGCTTGTCGGCCAAACCGGGGGCGAACGCGGCGTCCTCCCGCTTGCGCAGCAGCACGATGGGGCGCTGCGTGGCCGTGAGGATGTCCTTCTCCGCCTCGCCCACTTCGCAGAAGGCGCGCACGGCTTCGGCATCCTGCATCATGACGGCGAACGCCTTGCCCTCGCGGCGCTTGCGAGCGCGCAGCAGCGCCACCGCTTCGGGGTTCTGTGCATCGCACACCAGATGGAAGCCGCCCAGGCCCTTCACGGCCAGAATCTTGCCCGCCAGCAGCAGCTCGACGGCGCGCGCCAGAATGGCGTCGCTCTCCTCGCGCGTGGCACCCCACGAGATAGGGCCCAACGGCGCATCGATGTCGTCGCCTTCATGCTCGCGCCAGCTGAGGTGCGGGCCGCACTCGAAGCACGCATCGGGCTGCGCGTGGAAGCGACGGTCGAGCGGGTCGCCGTACTCGCGGGCGCAGCGCTCGCACATGGGGAATTCCTTCATGGACGTGCTCTTGCGGTCGTAGGGCAGTTTCTCGATGATGGTGAAGCGCGGGCCGCAGTTCGTGCAGTTGATGAACGGGTAGCGATAGCGGCGGTCGTTCGGGTTGAACAGCTCGTGCGCGCAATCGTCGCAGGTGGCAAGGTCGGGTGACACGAGCGTGGTCTTCTCCACCGTTCCGGCGTCCGAGAAGCGGATCTCGAACGAGTCGAAGTCCTCGAGCGGCACTTCTTTCAGCGTCACCTCCTCGACGCGCGAGGCCGCCGGAGGGTTCTCGGAAAGTTCGATGACGAACTCGTCAAGCAGCTTCGTCTCCCCTTCCGCATGGATGAACACGCCGTCGGTGGCGTTCAGCACCCAGCCGTCGATCAGGTACTTCTTCGCCAGCCGATAGACGAACGGGCGAAACCCGACGCCCTGCACGATGCCCTTGACCTGAATATCGAGCGCTTCTTTCATGAGCACGCCTCCGTAATCTACGAGGGCGGCACAATGGCCGCCCTCGGTGTGTACATGTCGCTCCGTCGCCAGCCTGCTTACGCCGACGGAGATTCCAGCGTTTCGAGGATGCCGGAAATCACTTCGGCCAGCTGGCGCAGCGTGACGCCCGAGTTGTCGGGCAGGTGCAGATGCACCACGCGCCGTCCGCGATCGGCCAGCGTCACGAGGTCGCCCGACGCCTGCGCCTTCGCCAGCGAGCCCAGGCTCTCGGCTTCCTGCTTCAGCGGGATGTCCTTCAGCTCGTCGGCCGACAAGATGAGGAACACGCCGCAGTTCGGGCCGCCTTTGTGCAGCTGCCCCGTGGAATGCAGGTACCGCGGGCCCACTTCGAGGCAGGATACCACGCCGCGCTTTTCGGCCACGCCGTGGCGGATGGTCTCGAGCGCTTCGCGACGGCCCTCGCCGGTGAACGGCAAGAACGCGTTGAGCGCGAAGAAATCGCCCGGTTGGATGCTGGTCAGCAGCGCACGCAGCGCGCTGCGCACGTCGTTGCAATCCTTGAAGCACGGCGAGAGGCGCACTTCCACCTCGCCCATGTGCACGTCGTCGATGAAGTCCTGCACGAAGTCGGGCTCGGGCTGACCCTCCTTGAGGATGTCGAGCACCACGGCCTTCGCGGACGCCACGTCGGGCTGGTCGAAGGGGCAGATCTTCATGAGGTAGCCGCACATGGCGATGGCGTATTCCCACATCACGAAGTGTTCGGCAAGCTCTTCCACCGTGTCGATCTTGTAGTTGGCGCGCGGGATGGCGGGGTCGATGTAGGACAGGCTCATCTCGAAGTTGCGGCGCTCGTCCCACAGGTCGGTGCGCGTGAGGTACATGATGACGCTGCGGTCGCCCGGGTCCTTCGTGAGCAGCAGCGAGTCGATCTCGATGTTCGGCAGAATGCCCTGACCATCTTTGCCCAGGCTCTCGGCCACCAGCTGCTCGATCCACAGGCCGAGCACGCGGCCGCGCTTCGGCGTGAGGAACGTGAACTTGTTGCGGCCCTGCAGGTAGTTGTCGTAGAGGAACGACGCCAGGCCGATGGCCGGATTGTCGATGGCGTCTTCGCTGCACTGACGCTCGGCGTCAATGGCGTGCGCCATGAATTCCTCCAGATCGATGCCCACAAGCGCCGCCGGCAGCAGGCCGAACACGGAAAGGGCCGAGAAGCGGCCGCCCACCGTGGGTTCGCCGGAGAACACCGCGGCCCACCCCTCCTCGCGCGCCTGGCGCTCGAGCATGGAGCCGGGATCGGTGATGGCCACGAGGTGCTGCACGAGCTCCTCTTCGCTGATGCGGTCGGCCACGGCGTCGCGCACGGCGCGCAGGGCGAGGCGCGGCTCGATGGTGCCGCCGCTCTTCGACGAGATCACGAACAGCGTGGTTTCCGGCTTCGCCTCGGCCAGGATGGCGCGAACGCGCACCGGCGAGTCGGAGTCGAGGGTTTTGAACGTGATCTTCGAGGAGTCGGGCTTGTTGTATTTGGTGATGGTCATGGGCGCCTGCGTCGAGCCGCCCTGACCGATGAGCACGACCGTCTTCAGCCCTTGGGCGATGATCGAATCGGCGAAATCTTGGATGTCACGCAGGGAATACGGCGGATTGCTGGCAAGGTCCGTCCACCCCATGTAGTTTTCGGAGCATGCACGCGCTTCGTCGGAAAAGCAGTACAGGCTCGCATCCTTGTCGTGGATGCGGCTGGCAACGCAGTCCTTCACGAGGGTTTTCGCGGAAGGGTAGAGTTTTTCTACATCACCGGATAGCATACAACCTTCTTTCAGCGTAATTCCCTCCATTCTAGCAAACGGTGACGAAACGTGCCCACTCCCTTTAGGGCCGTGATGGAATTGTGGATGAAACGTGTGCGCGGCTCGTCGCGAACTATAACCAAACTTGTTGCAGTTCACTATTGATTCTTATTACTTATTGGGATATAGTATCGTTTATCGACGGGTACAAAGAGGAGGCCCGTCAGGGAGACGAGGGAGGAACCATGTCCGATATCACACGGAGGAATCTGCTGAAAGGTGCTGCCGTCAGCGCTATGTCGATCTCGACGATGGGCATTCTGGCCGCCTGTGCCAGCGAAGCGAAGCCCGAAGCCAAGGCCGAGCCTGCCGCTGACGCTGCCAAGACCGACGCCGGGGCCACCGCGAACAGCGAGTACGTTGCCGAGGTGCTCGACCCGCAGGCCATGCCCGACGCAAGCACCGCCAGCAACTTCAATGTGGTGACCGAGAGCAAGACCACCGTCGGCACTACCTACGAGAACCTCATGACCGCCATCACGGGCGAGACGGGCGCCACCACGAAGTACGAGGCGTTCGCCAAGGTTGCCGAGAAGGAAGGCTTCGACGTTCTGGCCCGCCTGTTCCAGTGCACGTCCGACGCCGAGAAGATCCACATCGGCCTCGAGTACGACCTGGCCAAGGAAATCGACCCTGCCACCGAGAAGCCCGAGCCTCCCACCATCGAGGGCGAGGCGAGCGATCTCAACCTGATCACCGGCGCAAACGGCGAGATTTACGAGACGTCCGACATGTATCCGGCCTTCATCAAGAAGGCGCAGGAAGAGGGCAACAACAAGGCCGTGCAGGTGTTTACGCGCGCCAAGCTTGCCGAGGCGTACCACGCGAAGATGTACCTGGACGCCTACACCACCATCGACACCCCGTTCGACGGCAAGTACTACCTGTGCCCCATCTGCGGCTACATCCACAAGGGCGAGAACTTCGTCGCCTGCCCCATCTGCCTGGCCCCCAAGTCCTCCTTCACGGCCTACTAGAACGTTTGCACACCGCACACGAGACGGGCCCGGAAGCAGCTGCTTCCGGGCCCGTTTGCTTCGTGCTATAGAACGAATGTTTCACGTGAAACATTCTTGCAGGTTCGCTACAGCCCCAGCGCCTTCTTCAGGGCGGAGACGCGGCGGCGGGAGACGGGGATCTTCTCGTCCACGGCGTTGAGGGTGAGCAGCAGCGTGCCGCCCGACACCGATTCGATCTCCTCCACCATCGACAGGTTCACCAGGTAGCCGCGGTGCACGCGGAAGAACCCGTGACCGTCGAGGCGCTTTTCCAGCTGAGCGAGGCTCACCGTGGAGAAGTAGCGGTCCGTGTCCGTCTGCAGGTACGCGTAATCGTCGCGCGCCATGACGAAGCGGATCTTGTCGATGCCGATGAGGATTTTCTTGCCGCCCTTTTCGACGGGGATGCGCTCGGACTTCTGCGCCTGCACGTGCAGCGACACATGCTCGCGCACGCGCGAGATGGCCTGCGACAAGCGCTCGGTTTCGACCGGCTTCACCAGGTAGTCGATAGCGTTCACCTTGAACGCGTCAAGCGCGAACTCGCTGTACGCCGTCACGAACACCACCGCGGGCGGGAACTTGAGGTGCTGCAACGCCTCGGCCAACTGCAAGCCCGTTGCTTCGGGCATGTTGACGTCGAGGAACATCACGTCGCACGGATACTCTTTGAGCTTCTCGATGGCTTCGCGCACGCTGGCAGCTTCGGCGACAACCTCGGTCTGCCCCAGTTCGTCAAGCAGGAACTTCAGCTCTGAACGCGCAGGAGCCTCGTCATCGACGATCATCGCTTTCAACACCTAAGCCTCCTACCTTCCGTACTTTTGCCTCTATCGTGCACTCATTATAAATCAAGGAACGCCGAAACCGCGCAAAAGCCGGAAGATAGGATCAACCCGGCGACGAAAAACCGCCGACCGCCGCTCAGCCGCCGCAAACGCGCCGCCACCCCGCCGCCGTTACCCTTGCGGGTTGTCCGTCAGGTAGCGCGCGCGAAGGGCGTCGCGCTTCTCGTCGGTGACGTTGAGCTGATCGCGCACGAACGCGTCCACGCTGCCGTAGTGCTGCTCCACAGCGTCGAGCGCGGACTTCAGGAAGCGCGGGTCGGCGGAGTTGATCACGTGGATGCTCTTGTCCAGCTTGTCGCCGAGGCCGAAGGACGACAGGGCGTCCATGATGTTCTGCGTCTCGGATTGCACGTAGTTGTTCGTGGCCAGGTAGTCCTGTTCGATGGCCTCGCGCTCGACGCCCAGCACGTACAACAGCAGCGCGGCCGCCAAGCCGGCACGATCCTTGCCGATAGTGCAGTGCCACAGCACGGAGCCCTCGTCGGTGGCAAGCACGTCGTCGAAGAACTGCGCGAACCCCTGCTGGCTCTTCTCGTCGAGCATCATGCGCTCGTACACCTCCGCCATGATGCTGGCCGGGTCCTTCTGCAGCGTGCGCAGGGCCTTGAGCGCCTGCATCATGCCGCCTTCGCGCGTCACGCCGAACGCGGCCGTGCTGAGCACCGGGGCGTCCACGAATCGCACGCCCATCAGGCCGTCTTCCGGGTCGGGATGCTCTTTGCGCTCCTCGGCGGTGCGCAGGTCGATAACCGTGCGCACGTGGTAGTCGTCGAGCAGCACCTCGAGGTCGCGCGTGGTGGCGTGGTCGAGCGCGCCGGAGCGCAGCAGGCGCGCGTGCTTCACGAAGCGCCCGTCGGCGGTGGGCAGGCCGCCCACATCGCGCGTGTTCGGCAGGCCCTCGAGCACGATGCGGCCGCCCACCTCGTTCTCGAGGCCTTCGGCAGGGGCGATGCCGATGGCGGGCGCAAAGTCGGTTGGTACGGTATCGAGTTCGGGCATGGGAACCACCTTTCAAAACAGAAGCGCCCCAGCCGCGCGAAGCTGCTGGGGCGCAGTCGGAATCGTTCGTTACTGCAGGTCGAGCTGCATGAGCTTGTCCAACGTGAGCGCGTAGATCTTGAAGGACTGCTTGAGCAGGTCTTCGCTCACGCCCTCGTCGGGGCCGTGCATCATGCCCACCCATTCGGGGTCCTTGATCCACGGCTTCTCGGGGCCGAAGCTGGCGCCGCTCTTGAACTCGCGCGCGTACGTGCCGCCGCCCATGGTGAACGGCTTGGCGTCCTCGCCGGTGGCCTCGTTGTACGCGTTCAGCAGCGCCTGGATCACCGGGGTGTCCGGCTTCACCAGGAAGGGCTCCATGAGCAGCGTGTTCTCGAAGGAACCGCCGATTTCGTCGGTGAGCTGGCGCAGGCGCTCGCTGATCTCGTCGGCCGTGATGGATGTGGGGAAACGGCTGTCGAGCGTCTGCACGAAGCGGTCGCCTTCCAGCTTGATGGTGCCGCCGATGACGGTGAGCGCGCCGAAGTACTCGTCGGAGCTCTTGATGCCGATGCCACTGCCGTCGGTGTGGTTGAGCAGCTTCTGGTCGAGCTCGAGGAACGCGCGCTCGTCGGCGCCGCACAGGCCGTTCGCCAACAGATAGTCCACGATGAGCCCGATGGCGTTGACGCCCTCGTCCGGCGTGGAGGCGTGCGCGCCCTTGCCCGCGGCCTCGATGCGCGCAAGGCCCGCGCCAGCCTCGGTGATGGTGATGCGATCTGCGGCCGGCAGTTCGCTGGCCTCGGCCTTCACCACTGCATGGGCGATGCCGGGCACCGCGTTCGTGGCCGCGCCGCCCTCGAACTCGGCGATGACGCGGGCGCATTCCTGGATGGGCTTGCTGGTGATGACGCCGTCGTAGCCGCCCTTTTCGCCGTAGCACACGGGGAATTCCGCATCGGGCGTGAACAGGAACGCGGGGTCCTCGTAGTGCTTGTGGTAGTACTGCACGTCGGCCATACCGGATTCCTCGTTCGCGCCGAACAGGAAGCGGATGGTGTACGGGAATTGCGACACCGCGCCCTCATCCTGCAGGTCCTTCCAGAACTTCATGGCGTGCAGCGCGACAACGCTCGGACCCTTGTCGTCAAGCGTGCCGCGACCGACGAGGTAGCCGTCCTTGCGCGTGACCGCGTACGGCTCGAAGTTCCAACCGGGGCCGGCGGGCACGACGTCCATATGGCCGATGATGCCGAGCTGCGTCTCACTCGTGCCGGGGAAGTCGGCGAATCCGATGTAACCCTCGGCGTCGTGCGTCTGGAAGCCCATGTCGGCAGCCAGTTTGAGCGCTGCGGTGAGCGCTTCCTTCGGGCCGGGGCCGAACGGGGCGCCCTCGGCGGCCTTGTCGAGTTCTTCGAAGCTGGGAATGCGAACGAGCGTCGTGATGTCGTTGACCATCGTCTCCCAGTTTTCCTCGAGATACGCGTCGATTTTCTTGGTAAGTCCTTCATGCTCCATAGATGATGCCTCCCGACTCTCAATGCGCGTGGCGCGTTAGGGTGCCGGCGCAGCCATCAGGCCGCGCGGCGAAGATCGTTCCATTATGACCGTTGCCGAATCGACATGCCAGCGCATCATGCATATGTTGAGTGATTGTCGCCGAACGCTGGTATTTCTGCTCGACGGTTTACGGGGCATCCGGTATACTTTCGTGTTGCGCCCGAGTGGCGGAATGGCAGACGCGGCGGTCTCAAAAACCGTTGTCCTAGACGTGCGGGTTCAAATCCCGCCTCGGGCACCATCCGCAAACGAAAGCCCCCGGTATCAACCGGGGGCTTTTTTGCATGGCGCTACGCTGTTTCGGCGGGGTTGCCGCAGACGCCTATGAACAGCGGAATGCCCTGGGACGACGTGATCTGGAAGAGGAAGGGGCGGTCGAGGCGCAGCTCGACCTCTTCGCCTTCGGGGGCCATCGCGGACATCTCGCTGATGCCGATGTTCGTGTACGCGCTGGCCTCGGCGCCCTCTTCGTCCCAGCTCACGTGGCTTTCCTGCTTCACCATGGAAATATAGGCCGGCGTGGACGTGAGCTTGGAGAAGTCGGCCTCGTCGCTGAAGGGGGTCTGCATGCCCAGGCGCTCGAGCGCCGGGATGAGGTCGAACGTGGTGTCGAACGTGGCTTTCGGCACCACGTAGGTGACGAAGCCGTACTCGTCCTTGTTCGCGTCGACTTCGAAGGCGGCAGACAGGCGCTGCTCATCGGCCAGCAGATCGGCGGGCGTTACGCCCTCGGACGGCAAGACGAACGTCATCGTGGCGCCGCCCGTGAACCCGAGGCTGGCGCGCAGGAAGTCGTCGGTGCGCCGGAAGTTCGCCAGCTGGTCGATGCGCTGCGTCATGAAGTCGGTCTCGACGTCGCCCGAAGCAGCATGGAAGGTGGCGGGCGCGGTGTTCGAGGTGTCGAAGGTGTCGGTCCAGCCGCCCTTGAAGTAGATGGTGTTGATGATGGACAGCAGCAGGTCGCTGTCGGTTTTCACGTCGGGCTCGATGGTGCCGCCCGTGTTCTCGGCAATCCACGCGGCGATGGCCTGGTCGGTGGCGTCGGTGCCGAATTCCACCGAGAACGGCGTGGCGTAGAACTGCTGCACCGCCGTGTCGATGAACGACTGCTCGAAGGGATTGCCCTTCGCCATCCAGATGGAGTTCGCCAGGTCGACGGTGGAGAACGGGTCGGTTGCGAGCGTGCGGAACAGGTTGCCGCACTGCTGCGCCACGTCCGCGCCCGCGGGCGCGCCGAGCACGGCGCCGATCTCGTCGGCCGTGGCGCCCGCCGTGCCTTCGTTGGCAAGTGCGAGCGCGTAGTACAGGCTGAGCGGGGAATACGTGCGGTTCACAGGCGTGTCGGCAGGGGCATCGGCCGAAGCGTCGCCGCCGAGCACCGAGGCCGAGCTGCGATACGCGAACGCCGAAAGCGAATCGACGAACGCCTGGTCGACGGGATTTTCCTCAAGCGTGTTCAGCCACGAATCGGGATCGTCTTCCGCAGCCTTCTGCGGTATGGCCGGCGATGCGACGGCGAACTGGCCGGCTGCGCCGTTGGGCTTGTCCTGGGCGCAAGCCGAGAGCAGCGCCGCAGCCGCCACCAACGCGACAAGCACCGCAGCCATCGCCGTGGTTTTCCAGGTGAGGCTGTCGCCCCGATGCGCACTTCGGTTCATGAGGGTTCCCTTCGTCGGGCGGCTCGATCCGTCAAAGGGTAACACGATCGAGCCCGCCGAATTGTCGGGAATACCATCCCGCCATAGCTCCGCTTCCTGTGATACGCTACCCGCGACGTACGTGTAACGCCTGCGAAAAGAGACCTCATGAGATGCACCCTGTTCCGGAGAGACGGCGCGATCAAGCGCGTCCCGTTTGCGTGGCCGTGCGCATCGGCCCTTGCCGTCGCCGTCGCCCTCGTCTGCTGCCTGACCCCTTCCGTCGCGCTTGCCGGGCCCGCGTTGGACATCGAGCAGAGGTTCGCTCAACCCGACGGCGCGACGTTCCGCGCAAGCCTGCACGGCGACGAGCACTTCAGCTACGTCCAAACCGCCGACGGGCATCTGGTGCAGAAGGACAGCGCCGATCAGACGTGGTACTACGTGGTGGACGAGGGCGCGGCATGGTCGTTGGGACCGCGCGCCGACGAGGCCGCACCCGCAAGCGCGCTGACGGCCGCATCGCTGGCGGGCGATGCGAGCAAGGCAACCTATGCCGCATTGGGCGGTTCGGGCTACGCCGACACTGCGCGCGGCTCGGGCGACGTCGTGACGCTTGCCGACATCGAAGCCGCGCAGGGGTCGTCCGATGCTGGCACGTTCGGCCTGCGCTCGACGGTACAGACCGAAACCTCGCTGCCGCTCATCACCATCGTGATAGGCTTCGACACCGGCGAGTCCGACGACACCGAGATCATCGCGAACGGCGGCACGTGGACCGCTGCCGATCAGCGCTACCGCGACGACTACGACTGGTACGAGCAGCTCTACGGCGGCGAGTACAGCATCACCAACTTCTACGCCACCATGTCCAACGGGCAGTTTTCCTGGGTGCCCGCCACAGCCGAAACCAGCGCACAGGGCGTGGACGGCAACACCAACCAGTATGACGAGGCCGGCGACGGCATCATCCACGTCACGCTCGATCGCAACCACGGCAACTGGAAGTCGCCACGCGAAGAGGACGTGGCGGCCGACATGCGCGAAGCCTACGCGGAAGCGCTGCACAAGGCTTCCGCGTACATCGATTTCTCCGCCTACGACACGAACAGCAACGGCGTGCTCGACAAGACCGAGGCCTGCATCTTGTTCATCAACGCCGGGTACGAGGCGTCCGCCGGTGCGAGCAGCCCGGCCACCTGGGCGTTCCAATGGAACCTGGGAAGCATGGACGACAGCAACCCCCACCCCGAAGTTGTTGACGGCGTCGCGCTCGATTCGTTCATCACCATGGGCGAGACCCTGTACGCAGAAGATGCGGGCATCCCTGCCCAGCCGATGTCCGTCGGCACCGTATCGCACGAATTAGGGCACTACCTGGGGCTTCCCGATCTGTACGACGTCAATGCAACCGCCTCCGACCCCGATGCCACCATCGGGACATATCCGTGGATACCATACGACGTGTACGCAGCAAGCCTGATGGCAACCGGCAGCTGGGGAAGATGGACCGAAGACGACGGAACGCTTGCCTTCGCGCCCAGTAGCATGGATGCGTACTGCCTGGAAACGCTCGGCTACATCGAGCCGACCACGGTGGCCGTCGACGGCACCTACGACGTTTCCTCGTTTTGGAGCGAGAACGGATACCGCTGCCTGCGCATCCCCACGTCCTCCGACGGGGAATACTTCCTCGTGGAGAACCGTCAGTACGAGAGCTTCGACAAGGGACTGACCACCTATTATCGCGATGCGGGCGATGAGGGCGACCCGGCCTTCTACAGCGACACTGCCGGCATTGTGGTTTGGCACATCGACCAGACCATCACGAGCGAGCGGGACCTGCAAGCCGCCGACCCCTCCCTCCAGAATACCGTGAACACCGTCGACCACCGACCCGGCGTCATGCCCGTCTATCTGGAGCTGCCGGCGTACGACAACTCGCCGCTCATGTACCGGCCTTTCTACAACGCCGACACCTTCGCCGCATTCGACCTGGACGAGCTATCGCCCCTGCTGCACAACGGCTGCGCGGCGCCCGCCGATCGCATCGCGTCCGGCATCGCCTTGGTTGTGGACGACGACGCGTCCGACGTCATGAAGGTGACGGTGGACATGCCCGAAGCGCAGGTGACGTCGCTGACGCCCGAGGTCACCACGTTGGGCCGGGAGGGTGGAACGATCGAATTCGTCGTCGCGGGACAGAATCTTTTCGACGGCGTGGAGCTGCGCGTCTACGACGAGGCGGGCACGCGCATCGCGGACGCCTGGGCCACCGCAAGCAGCGACCCGTCCGATGATCCGTCCGCGCGTACGGCCACGATAGCCTTCCCCGAAAACATCGGAGACGCGCCCGTTTCATACACGGTGCGGGCGGCGTATGCAGGCGAGGAGGGCGTGCCGACAGCCGCCGTGAGCGTGGAAGGCCGCTACGCGCAGCGCGCGCTGTCCGCGTCCCTCGGCGACACGACCGTCGAAGTTGCAGGAGCGTTTTCGACAGACGACGAGGCGTCCGTGGCGCTTTCGGCGCTGAGCGACGAGCAGGTTGCCGAGCTTGCGGCGGCATCCGACCAGGTTGGAGGGCTTGTTGCGGGCGCGAACGTGGCCGTGGTGAACGCGGCAGGCGAAGCCGTGGCGCATACCGGCAAGCTGTCCGTCACCTTTACGGTTGGTGCAGCGTACGAGGGCAAGACGCTGTGGTTCGCCCACGGGAAAGCCGACGGCACGGTCGAACGGGCGAAAACCACCGTGCAGAACGGTCGCGCACGTATGAGCGTCGACGAGCTGTCGCCGTTCGCCGTGTTCGAGCAGAAAGCCGCGAACGCGAGCCCGGCGGCCACCACGCCAGTTGCCAAGCCCCTCGCTCACACGGGAGACCACGCAGGTGGGCGCGTTGCGGCGTCGCTCGCGCTCTGCGCAGGGCTCGCGCTGGTGGGTGCTAGAATATCGCGCCGAGCAGCGTCGCGATGCCGCCGGTGATTACCATGATGACCCACACGATGAGCCAGAACAGGCAGCCGAACCAGGCGAACAGCTTGCCGCCCTCGCTCCAGCCCCATCCGTCCTTGCCCATGAACCACGCCGCAAGCACGCCGAAGAGGCCGCCGAACAGGCCCACGCAGAAGTAGCCGAACTTTGCCAAACCAGATATCTCGCGCATGATGACTCCTTTCGCCTGAAAGGATCAGCGTACGCCGAGCGAAGGCGTGCGCGGCGCGAGGCGCGCGATCTGTGACGGCGCTGATCACGCAACGGTTCCAACGCGAAATAAAACGGGCCGCTTCTGCAAGAGGGATGAGCAGAAGCGGCCGTATGCGGAAGAGCGAGCGTATTGGCGCGAGGTGCCTCTTGCGGCCACGTATTGGCGCGGGTACCGCCTGCGGACCGGCAGGGTTGTGCCGCGCCGATTCGTGCGGGGTGCGGCGTGCGATGGGCACGGTGGATGATGCACCGGTCGCACGCGTCACCCCGCGCCAAAGGCGAGGGGGGGGGCTAGAGGCTACGCTCTAATCTCGCCGCCCTTCTTGCGGGCCGGAACCTGCTGGCCGGTGGCGGCCATGCGGTCTTCGTGGGTCATCGCGGCAAGCTCCACGACGCGCGCCTGATCCACGCCCAGCGCCTCAGCCAAACGGGTGCCGTACTCGGGATCGGCCTTGTAGCAATGGGCCGCGTGACGCAGGCGGATGTTCTCGGTGACGCCGTCCATGTTGCGGGCCGTATTGTCGATCAGCGCAGCGCGCTGCGGCTCTTCCATCAGGCGATAGAGGTCGCCCGGCTGGTAGAACGTGTCGTCGGTGGGGTCATCCGCGGGGTCCCAAGCGTCCATAGGACCGAAGAGGTCCAGCGGCGGCTCGGCCGCGTCGGCCTGCTGCTGCCACTGCCCGTAGCTGTTGGGCTCGTAGCCGATGGTGTCGCCGAAGTTGCCGTCCGTGCGCATCATGCCGTCGCGATGGAACTCGGCGTACGGGCACCGCGGCTTGTTGACCGGGATGTGGTTGTGGTTCACGCCCAGGCGATAACGCTGCGCGTCGCCGTATGCGAACAAGCGGCCCTGCAGCAGCTTGTCGGGCGACAGGCCGATGCCCGGCACGAGGTGCGTCGGCGCGAACGCGGCCTGCTCGACCTCGGCGAAGTAGTTCTGCGGGTTGCGGTTCAGCTCGAGCTCGCCCACCTCGATGAGCGGGAACTCCTTGTGGCTCCACGTCTTCGTGATGTCGAACGGGTTCTCCTTGTAGTTCTTCGCCGTGGCCTCGTCCATCACCTGGATGGAGAACGTCCACTTCGGGAACTCGCCGCGCTCGATGGCGTTGAACAGGTCGCGCTGATGGCTCTCGCGGTCGCCCGCGATGATCTGGCCGGCCTCTTCGTCGGTGAGGTTCTTGATGCCCTGCTGGGTCTTGAGGTGGAACTTCACCCACACGCGCTCGTTATCCTCGTTGATCAGGCTGAACGTGTGGCTGCCGAAGCCGTGCATGTGACGGTAGCTGGCCGGGATGCCGCGGTCGGACATGACGATGGTCACCTGATGCAGCGCCTCGGGCAAGCTCGACCAGAAGTCCCAGTTGCTCTGCGCGGAGTGCATGTTGGTATGCGGGTCGCGCTTCACCACGTGGTTGAGGTCGATGAACTTCTTGGGGTCGCGCAGGAAGAACACGGGCGTGTTGTTGCCCACGAGGTCCCAGTTGCCGTCGGGCGTGTAGAACTTCATGGCGAAGCCGCGGATGTCGCGCTCGGCGTCGGCCGCGCCGCGCTCGCCTGCCACGGTGGAGAAGCGGACGAACACCTCGGACTCGGCACCCGGCTGGAACACCTTCGCCTTCGTGTACGTGCTGATGTCGCCCGTCACTTTGAACGTGCCGTACGCGCCGGAGCCCTTCGCGTGCATGCGTCGCTCGGGGATGACCTCGCGGTCGAAGTGCGCCAGCTTCTCGATCATCCAGTTATCCTGGAGCATCATGGGGCCGCGCTCGCCCGCCGTGAGGGTATGGTTGTTGTCGGCAACGGGGTTGCCTGCTTCGTTGGTGAGCTTGGTGGTATCGATGTGATCGGCCATGCCGTAAGCCTTTCCCTCTTGCCGCCGACGCATCCTGCGCGCTGCGGCGTGTTGTTTGATGGAGATCACGATACCTTGTTCCGTAATGTAATGGAATACTAATTGATACTAATTCTCATTTAAGACATAAGTGGAGGTGCTCCGCCCCCACCCCTTGCCCGCAGGAAGGTGTGTGGCGAATGGGCCTGCGCGCGGGCTTTTTGGGGGACCTGCGGGTTAAGTGGTAGGCGCGCGGGGCTCAGTAGGTCAGGCATGCGCTTGGGCGCGCCATGAAAAAAGGGTGGCTCTACTCCGCCTTCAGCATCTCTTCTAACTCCACTCTGCTGTGGATGTCCAGCTTCTGGTAGATGCGGCGAGTGTGGGACTTGAGGGTGCCGTTCGCGATGTACAGCTCGCGTTCGATGTCGGCGGCGGTTTTGCCGAGGGCCAGCAGTTGGAACACTTCCTTTTCGCGAGGGCTCAGGCGGTACTGCTCGCCCAGTTCGGTGCAGCGGGCGGCGAAACGGCCCTGCTCGTCGCCGTCTTGCGCCAGCTTCCCTACGCCGAAGAACGACGCGCCCCACCGCGAGTATTCGCGCTCGGACAGCAGCACCATGCTGGCCACCACCACGAGGATCACGAGCACCACCGACACGGCCACGTCGTCGACGGGCAGGTTTTCCGCTACCAGATGGCCGCCCATGCTGGTGAACATCACCAACTCCTCGATGCCGCACAGCAGCTCCGCCGACACGCCGTAGCGATGCGACAGGTCGCACAGCAGCACGGTGAGCGTGAGGAACATGAACGCATAGCCGGCCGACACGAGCACGTCGGACACCACGCTGCTCGACGAGAACGACAGCAGCGTGGCCAGCAGCCCGCACACCATGAGCACGAACGGCGTGCGGTACACGCGCGTGAAGTCGAACTTGTGCGAGAAGAAGTAGGCCACCACGAAGAGGATGGCCGAAGCCAGCATCACGCCGAGGATGAACAGGTCGTTCTGGAACGTCGCCGCGCCCTGCTTCACGCCGAGCACGAATTCGTACACGCCCAGCACGATGACCAGCTTCCACGGAAAGCGCAGCTTGCCCCACGTGTGCTTCGGCAAATCGACCTCGGGGATTTTCGAGAACCCCACCTTCAGGCACGCGTACGACAGCAGCGGCAACGCCAACATGGCCACGAGCAGGCGCGACTCGCCCATGCCCAGCGTCATCCAACTGATGACCGAGCCGAAGAAGAACGCGCCCGACACGTACAGCACGATCTGGAACGGGTTGAGGCAGCTTTGCAGCTCGGCCCATTGCAGGATGGAGAGCGCCGCGCCCAAACCGGCCGTCACGGCAGCCGTCACGATGAGCGGGAGGGCGAACGCAGGAAGCACGCCGGCGGCCTCGACCAGCAGCACCGACACGATCATGAACACGGGAGCCGCAATCACGAGCGCCCGTCGCTGGTACAGCGGCGCCAGTTTCCGCGCGGCGACCACGCACACTACGAACACGGGCAGCATGCCCAGGTTCATGATATCCTGCCCGAACAAGGGGCTGTCCGGGAACAACCCGGCGAAGCGCGCGAACGAGACGTCGTCCCACGCGCGCACGAACGCGAATCCGAAGAAGCACAGCGACAGATAGCGCAGCTCGACAAGGCGCCGTTGGGCGTCGCGCAGCAAATCGGGAGGGGCGGCCTGCTCCCCTGTATGGCCGTCGGGATTCTCCATTCCCGCATTGTACCAAACGCGGCATGCCCCATGCAGCCAGTCGTACCATTTCGCAAAAAGGTGCGTTCACCTGGGCGGTTTACAACCGGGTTACAAAGTTCATGCGCCCATTCATCCCCGAAAACCATTGTCGCGTTCGGACGAGCGAGGTACCTTCTGCTCATTCGCCAGGGAGGGCGACGGCCGCCAACCACAACTGAGCGGCCGATTCGGAAAAGCACGATGAGGAGTAGGAAGAGGAGAACCATGAACGAACTGGGACTCACGCGCCGCACTTTCATGAAGACCTTGACGGTGGCAGGCGTATCGGTTGCCGTATTCGGTCTGTCCGGATGCGCGCCCGAAGCGAGCGCATCCGCGAAGGGCGGCTTCAAGCCCGGCACGTACACGGCCTTCGGCCAGGGCAAGTTCGGCCCCGTGCACGTGGAGGCCACCTTCAGCGAGGATGCCATCACCGCCGTCGCCGTCACGCAGCACGAGGAGACGAAGTTCATCTCCGACGCCGCCATCGAGCGCATTCCCGCCGCCATTGTGGAGCATCAGTCCCTCGACGTGGACACCATCACGGGCGCATCGCTCACCAGCATGGCCATCAAGAACGCCGTGGGGGACTGCGTGAAGCAGGCCGGCGGCAAGAAGAACGCGCTGGCGGGCTCGTACGTGCCGCCTTCGCCGTCGACCGCCGTGGAGGACATCGAGGCCGACGTGGTTATCGTGGGCTCCGGCGCTTCGGGCACCGTGGCCGCGCTGACCGCCGCCCGCCTGGGCGCGAAGAAGGTCGTCGTGCTGGAGAAGAGCTGCACCATCGGCGGCAACGCGCTCGTGTCCGGCGGCTACCTGGAGTACGTGAACGCCCCCGACGCCCTGCGCGAGAAGATGACCGACAGCTACACGAAGGAGCTGGCCGACGAGCTGGCAAAGGCGCCCGAGGTGATGCCCGCGGAGCACCTCGAGAAGCTGCAGGCCGACTACGACGCCTGGAAGGCGTCGGGCAGCGACAAGGTGTTCGACTCCATCTATCTGCACGCGCTGCAGTACAAGCTGCAAGGCGAAGGCGAGTACGAGGAAATGCTGCGCGCCGCCGAGAACATCGCCGACCTCGACGAGTGGCTCGTGTCCGAGGGCTTCAACTTCAAGGACCTCTGCGGCATCGTGGGCTACTCGTGGCCGCGTTGGACGTCGCCGAAGGAAGGCGTGTGCGGCCAGGGCTACTTCATGTTCTACCAGGACACCATCGAAAAGAACAACTACCCGGTTGAAATCCACCTGAACACACCCGCCAACGAGCTGATCATCGAGGACGGCCAGGTTGTGGGCGCGGTGGGCATCGGCCCCGACGGTACAACGTATCGCGTGCGCGGCGAAAAGGGCGTCATCCTGGCCACGGGCGGCTTCTCGGGCAACCCCGACATGCTGCGCGAATACAACACCATGTGGCCGTTCAAGGAGGGCGTCGACATCCCCACCACGAACGCGTACGGCCACACGGGCGACGGCATCACGATGGGCCTGGCCGCAGGCGGCACCGTGGCGCTCATGGACACGCAAATGCCCTTCCCCTACGCTGACTGCAAGAACTCCACCGACGAGACCACCGTGGGCGACGACATCGACTGCGTCATCGTGAACAAGGAAGGCAAGCGCTTCATGAACGAAGTGCTGGACCGCTACACCATGACGGAGCACATCATGGAGCAGACCGACCAGTCCATGTTCATGATCTCCGATGCCGACACGTGCCGCGTGAACGGCGACGTGAACCGCTACGGCCATAGCCTGCAAAGCCTCATCGACCAGGGCCAGCTGTACCGCGCCGACACCATCGAGGAGCTGGGCGAGCAGATCGGCTGCGGCGGGGCGGCGCTCAAGGAAACCGTCGAGCGCTACAACGAGATCGCCCGCGCCGGCGAGGACCCCGACTTCGGCCGCACGACGTTCTCCGAGGAAAGCCCCATCGAGAACCCGCCTTTCTATGCAAGCCCGCGCACCTGGGCCATGCACATCACCGTGGGCGGCCTCAGCGTGGACATCTACGATAGCTACCAGGTGCTCGACGAGAGCGGCGCGGCCATCCCCGGCCTGCGCGCCATCGGCGAGACCATCATCGGCAGCTGCGGCATCGGCGTGCAGGGCGAAGGCTTCGCCGTGGCGAACGCGCTGTTCGGCGAAGGAGCTGCCGCATAAGGAACGCCTCCCCTCCCTCAAGCGCATCGACCGGGTCCCCCAGGACCGGGCCGATGCGCTTTTTCATGTCGAGCGAACTGCGCTGCTAAGCGTCAAAGGATAATCGGAACAAATGTTTCACGTGAAACATTCCGTCACGGCTGCATGCGGAACAGCGAGCCGTACGCAAAAGGGCCCCTTCGTGCGAAGGGGCCCTTGCCATGCTCGTATGGTTGGAGCTTACAGCGAGAAGTCCTCGTCGCCGTTGAACACGTCGAGGGCATCCTCAACCGAGTAGTCGGCCAGCGTGATGGCGCTGATGGCCTTCGTCAGACGGACGGCCTCAGCCAGCGAGCGCTGGTGGATGTTGCGGCCCGTGGCGTTGCCGCAGGCACCGCCGATGTGGATCTGGTCGTAAAGCTGCGTGAGGAAGGTCTCGGCGTCGACCGTCGAGCCGCCCGCGCACACGAGGCCCGTGCGACCGGAAGCCATGGCGGCCACCTTGAGCGCCTCGGCCGGCGCGGAGCCGTCCTCGGGCTTCGGCGGGTTCACCTTCACGAAGTCGGCGCCGAGGCACAGGGCCACGCCCGCCGCACCGGCGATGAGGTCCGGGTCCTTCTCGGCGGCGACGGCCTTGCCGCGCGGGTACATCCACAGCACCACCAGCAGGCCGTTGGCATGCGCCTGAGCGATGAGCTCGCCGGCTTCGGCCATCATGGTGGACTCGTACTCGCTGCCCAGGTAGATGGTGTAGCCGATACCCACGACGTTCACGCCGGCTTCGCGCATGGCCAGCACGGCATCCAAATCGTAGAGCTGCGGCGAATAGGGATCGTCCTGCTTGAGGCCGACGAGGTTCGTCTTGGAGTTCATCTTCACGAGGTAGTTGATCTCCGGGTAGTCGGCGGCGTACTGCGCGATGAGGCCACGCTGGCCGGCCAACACGCCGCACACGCCCTGACGGCCGATCTCGAAGAGGTGCTCCGGCTTGGCGTCGGCGATGTCGATGCCCTCACCGTAGAAGTCCTTATTGAGGTGCTCGATCTTCTGATCACAGGCGAACAGCATGAGACGGCCCGTTCCGCGCGTCGCCTTCATGTAGTTCTCAATGTACTCGTCACGGGATTCCGGCATGACGTCAGCCGGCACCCTCACCTGGTCACGAGTGATTTTGGGCATGGTTTCCTCCTTATAGGATCCAACTCAACGGATGAGGCTCATCGCCTTATCGATACGGTCATTCTAGCGAAAAAGGCACACCGGACACGCCGTTTCACCGAAAAACCCCGTGAACGTGCCGCGATTCGCGCGAAGCGCGAAAAGAGGCGCCCCTCAGCGGGGGCGCCTCGAAGAGCCATGCGCGTCTCGTGCTGCGCCGGAACCTCCTAGAACCATTCCCTCTTGTTCAGCACGTAGATTTGCTCGAATTCTGATTGGGACTTGGTGAGGTAGAGGATGCCCTCGATGATGGCGATGATCCAGATCACCCACGACGCGAGCGTGAACGTGAGCACGCCGCCGATGATGGTGACGGCCAGCATGATGAACCCGGCGGTGTTGTAGCCCAGGTAGAACTTATGGATGCCGAACGCGCCCAGGAAGATGGCGAGCAGACCCGCGGCCACGTGGTCTTTCGTGGTGACCATCGGCTGCGCATAGGGCTGCTGGTAGTACGGCTGCTGATAGCCGTAGTAGGGCTGCTGTTGCGGCGGCACGGCGCCGGGGCCGGCGTGCGGCGGCGTCTGCGGCTGGCCGTAGCCGGGCGCAGCGTAGTAGCCGGGCGCGGGCTGAGCCGGGGCGGCGGCACCACCGACGGGGACGCCCGCGGGCGGCACGGGCGCGCCGGCAGGCTGCGCGGGGGCACCGGTCGGCGGCTGCGGTTGCGGCTGACTCTGCGGGGCCGCTGCGTACGACGGAGCCGCCTGCGGAGCCGTGGAGTACGGCACCCAATCGGGCTCGGGCTCAGGCTCAGTCTCGGGCTTGGGAGCAGGCGCAGCTTCAGCATCAGCTTCGACCTCGGGTGCGGCCTCCTGCGGAGCCGCCGCAGGCTCAACGTCGCACACCGGCGCCGACACTTCCTCCACGATGACGGCCTCGACCTCGTCCGTCTCCTCGTCAACGACAACGGTGGTCACCGTCACCTCTTCGATGGGACACGCATCGTCGGACTCGGCGGCAAGCTTCGCCTTCGCTGCTTCCAGTTTCTCTTGAGCGGCCTTGAGCTCCGCTTCAGCAGCGGCAACTTCGTCCACTGCGTTGTTCAAAGGTTCGTTGGTGGCCATGATGGACCTACCTCTCATCCTGCATTGATACGTCGGTATCCTTTAACGCCATAGTAGTGCGCAGCGTCTGGCCGCGGATTGTTTCGTCACAATACCGTAACGGGGGTTCAGTAAATCTTAAGATATGAGGATGGGCTCCGAAATCCCTGATCGGCCTACTGATCCTTGTGCGAATGCTTCTCGAGCATCTTCATGATGCGCTCGCGGAACACGATGCCCAACACGGCGATGACGGCGGCCACGCCGAAGATGATGGCGCTCTCCAGGAAGCGGCCTTCGGCCAGCCCGTCCGCCGCGTACGTGGACACGATAATGCCCGGAATGCGCCCCACGTTCGACAGCAAGAGGAACGTGCGCATGCGCATATCCGTGAGGGGCACGAGGTACGTGAACACGTCTTTCGGCAACCCGGGGATGAGGAACAGGATGAACACGATGATGTTGAGCTTGCCGGTGCGCTCGAACTTGCGGAACTTCTCAAGGTACTGCGTGGGCACCATGCTCTGCACGAACGGCGCGCCCAGCTTGTGCACGAGCGCGAAGATGAACGCGCTCGAAATGATGCATCCCAGCAGGATGACGAACGCTCCGAGCCACGGCCCGTACAGCAGGCCGGCCGCAATCTGCACGACCTCGCCGGGTATGAACGCCACGACGATCTGCAAAAACTGCAAGCCCAACAGGATGAGGAACCCGACGGGGCCCGCATCGCGCACATCGCTGATGATGCGGTCGAGCCCGCCCGGCTCGAACAGGTCGTGGAAATACGGCCACAACAGCACCACGATGAGCACCATGATGGCGAAGAAGGCGATGAGGCCGACGAATTTGAAGATGTCGCCCTTCTCCATCTTGCGACCGCGCACTTCTACCTCTTGCTCGGCCTTTTTGTGCAGCTCATCGAGTTCTTTGTTGAGTTTAGTCATCGTGGCGAGCCTTGTCGTATTCCTCTTTGAAGGCCGAGAACATGTTCTTCTTGGGAGCAGGCTTCTTGGCGGCCGCCTTCTTCGGCGCGGGCTTCGCGGGAGCCGCCGATCCGGACTCTTCGGAAGCAACCAGCGCCCTATCGTCCGGCTCCTCGTTCGTGCCGCGCGCCTTGTCGTACTCTTCCTTGAACCCGGAGAACATGCCCTTCGTGGCGGCAATCTGCTTGCCCGTAGCGTACGCGCCCTTGTTCACCACTTCGCCGGTTTTGCGGGCAGCTTCGCTCACCACTGGTTTTGCCTTGTCAACCGTGGTCTGTACCTTGTCCACGGCCACGGCGGTAGCCGCGCCCGCCTTCTCGGCAACGCCGCCTTCGGAAACGAGGTCTTTCGCGGCGTCGTCCACCAGCATGGCCCCCAGCACCACATCGTCGGTGGCGCGACCCTCGTCGCCCACCTGGGCGAGCGCAACGCCCATGCCGCGACGGAAGCCCTTGATGAGGTCGGCGGGGACGGTTCGCTTGCCCAACAGGGCATTCGCCGTCGCACCGGAATCGGTGTCGAACGAGTCGATCGTACCCGTGATGCGGTTGAACGTGACGTTGCCCACCGTGCCGAACGACGTGCCGTCCTCGCACATGACGGGCAGCCCCACCCACAGCACGCAGTCGTCCCAGTTGACGCCGAGCGCTTTGCATGCGGCTTTGTCGGTGGCTTCGGGCACGTTGCGGATGACGATGCGGCCGTCCACGATGTCGTAGCCCTCGATGGACACGAATTTGTCCTTGCGGCGGAACATCCACAGCAGGTCGGGGCGCTTCACGATGAAGCCGACGCAGCGCTTTTCTTTGGGATGGAATACGAAACGGCGCACCTTGCCGATGCGCTTCGTGCCGTTCTTGCCGCCCAGGACGCGCACGCCCGTGAGCTCTTGCGTGGTGATGAGTTTGCTTGCCATGACCTTCTTCTCCACCTGACTACCTGCGCATTTGCCGCGGATTGTACCGCAGCCCCCCAGCGCTGTCGTCACGTCATATATTCAGGAAGCGGCGAGCGAAACGGGGCACGTGCCCGCGTTCCACCTCGCCGCTTCGTGGTTCATGCTTGTGGTTACTTGTCGTCGCCGGAAATCTTCTCGGCGGCGTCTTCCGCCTTGTCCTTCACGGTGTCGGCAACATCCTGCGCCTTGTCTTCGGCCTTGTCAACCGCGTCGTGCGCCGTGTCGGCGGCAACGGGAATGGTGTCGCTGACGGCGTCGTGCGCCTGCTCGGCGTTCTTGGCAACCTGCGAGGCAATGCGCTGACGCGCCGCTTCGATCTTGTCGCGCAGCTCGTCGTTCTTCTGAGAGAACGCCGGCTTGATGTTGTCTGCTGCTTCCTGCACGCGCTGCGAGGCCTGACCGTACAGCTCCTGGCCCTTCGCGGCCACGTCCTGCACGACTTCCTGGCCCTTGTTCGTGGCATCATGATACGCATGCTGCACGTTTGCGCCAGCCTGCGCACCCAGCTCCTGCGCTTCGCCCCACGCCGTGTTCACTTTGTCGGTGACCATAGCGCGCGTTTCCTGACCAGACCGGGGGGCGTACAGCAGCGCGACAACCGCGCCGGCCAACCCACCAGCCAAAAAAGCTCCAAATTTGTTGCCCATGACGGCCTCCTTCGGGATGTTTGCCTGTCCGATCATTATAGGGGCATCTGCCCAGGCCCATGCTTGAAAACATGAGCGCTCTATGATTCAGTTGCTGTTTCGTTGCCCAGAACGCATGTGCTTACAGGCCCATTTCCTGCTTGAGGCGGGTGAGCTCGTCTTCGACGGCCGCGTCGGTGCCGGCGTTGGCGTACTTGGCCTCGAGCGCGGCGGCCTCGTCGACGGGCTGACGGTTGAGCTCGTCCATGGCGTTCGCGCGGTCGAGCATGGCGTCGGCCTTCGCTTCCATGCGGTCGAACGCGCTCATGGTGCCGGCGGCCTTGTCGGCGCTCGACGCGAAGCCGTTGACCTTGTCCTGCGTCTTCGCCACGGCCACCTTCGCCTTGATGGCCTCGCGTCGGCCGTTGAGCTGTTCGATGTCGTCCACCAGCTTGTCGTGCATCTGACGCATCTTGTTCGCGTTCACCTGGGCGGCCTCGTAGGCAACCTGCAGGTTCGCACCGTGCTTGTCGAGCTCCTGCTTCTTGGCGAGCAGCGTGCGGGCGTCGTCCTCGTTGCCCGCCTCGAGGGCCTTGCGGGCCAGAGCATCGTACTTCGCGATGTCGGCGGCGTTGTCGTCAACGAGGCGCTTCGTGCGGGTTTCCTCAGCCATGACGCCGGCGGTTTCCTTCTTCACCTCGGCCAGACTCTCGGTCATGTCGCGCAGGTACTGGTCGATCATCTTGGACGGATCTTCCGCCCGGTCGAGCAGGTCGTTGATGTTCGCTTTCACGATGTCGGTAAAACGGTCCAGCATGCCCATGGTGCGCTCCTGTCTTCGTGCTCTTGTGTATATGCTCCTCGGTTTCGCGAGGTCATTGCCTCGGTTCGCCCGTATTCGCCGCGGGCTGCTCGTACTTGCGGGCGATCTCTTCCACGTCCTGATCGCCGAATTTCTCGAGGGGTCGCGAGAGAAGCTCCTCCTGCTCGCGCTGCTTGCGTTCCTCGTCTTCCCGCTTCTTACGCGACAGGTTGATGCCCACGCACACGGCCAGGATGACCATGCCCACGCCCAAGGTGAGCAGCGCGTCCCCGGAGGTCGGGCCGCTCGTCTTCTTCATGATGGTGTCCGCCGTATCGGCGAACGCCTTGGAGAAGATTTGCTCCTCGGTGATGGAATAGGTGCTGTAACGCTTGTCGAGGTTCTCGGCCAGCACGTTGACGGCCTGCGCATCCATGACCGACGCGGCATTGGTGCCCGTGGCGTAACCGCAGTTGAACCCGCCGTCGCCATCGTCGCAGAACACCAGCAGGAAGTGGCCCTCATCCTGGAACAGCTCGCTGTACAGCGTTTCGGCGCGCTGCTGCAGCTCCTGCGTCGAGGTGGTGGTGCCGTTCGGCAGGATGTAGACGTAGGGTTGCACGCCGGTTTTCTGGTAGAACGACCGTAGGCCGTCTTCAAGCTGCGAGGCCGTGTGAATCCAGTCGCCGTCCTCGTCGGTGTAGTACGTGGTTTCCACCGTGGCCGACGCGGGCAGCGCCTCGCGATCGTCCGACGACGGGCTGCTGAACAGCGACGTGGCGAACACCACCAAACCCGAGATGATGAGCAGCACGGCGAGGCAGATGGCGACGGTCATGCAGCCGCAGCCCTTCTTGCCCGCACCGCTCGCGGGCTGCCCCGCGGAGGGCGGCGGCGTCATGGGCTGGCCGGATTGAGAGGGCTGGCCGTAGTACGGCTGCTGCGGATACGGCTGCTGACCCTCGGAGGGATACTGCTGGGAGGGCTGGGCGTAGCGATACTCGTCACGAGGGTAGTCGTCCTCACGACGCTGCCCACGCGAACGGTTGATGATGATGGGAATGATAGGCCCGATGTTGAAGCCACCCGAACCGGAACCGCCGCCGGGGCGGCCGCTCCTTCCGCCGGAGCCGCGTGATCCACCAGAGAATCCGCCCGACGAGCGTCCTCCGCCCGAGAAGCCACCCGACGAATGACCGCCGCCGGAGAAGCCCCCGCCTTGTCCGCCCGACCTGCCCATTCCGAAACCTCCTCAGCCCGAAACCGCTCTGAGGTTCATTGTAGCATGGTGGTTTCAGCAGCCACCGGACAAGCGGTGGCCCTCAAACGTTATGCGTATTGGCTGACCAGCTCGTTGAGCACGGAGGGCAGCGACAGACCGGCCGCCTTCGCGGCGGCGGGGAACAGCGACGACTCGGCCATGCCGGGCGACACGTTCACCTCGAAGACGCGCGCCTGAGCGCCGTCCCAAATAAGGTCGATGCGCGCGAGGTCCTGCACGTTGTAAGCGCGGTACACTTCGAGCGCGGCACGCTCGATTTCAGCGCGAATAGCCTGCGCGTCGCCCTCGTCGTTCGACAGGGATGCGGGGCGCACGGGCGCGAAATACTCCACATCGCCGGGCGTCAGACGGGCGGCGGTGTCGTACAGGCCCTGCTTCGCCACGATCTCGACGGGCGGCAGCGCGTACGCGTCCCACCCAGTGCCCAGGATGGACACGGCCAGCTCGACGCCTTCCACCCACTGCTCGATGACCACGGCCTCGTCGAACGACAGGGCATCGAGGATGGCCTCGCCCAGGTCGTCGACGGAATCGACGCGGTGCACGCCCAGGGCGGAACCGCCGTGCGCGGGCTTGACCGCCACGGGATAACCGCCGATCACGCGCTCTTCAACCAGGTCGAGCGCCGTCGCGGCGCCCATGTCCTTGAACGCGTCGCGTGCGATGTAGAGGCCCTGCGGCCAGGAAGCGATGGGATCGTCGCCCGTGATGGCGCGGTACGCGGCCATCTCGGAGTGCATGGAGTCTTTGTTCCACGCGCGCTGGCACACGCTTGAGGGCGAGCCCACGAAGGGGATGCCCACGAACTCGAGCAGGCTTTGGATGGTGCCGTCTTCGCCGTGCTTGCCGTGCAGGGCGCTGTAGCACACGTCGGGACGCTCGCTGCGCAGCGTGGGAACGAGGTCGGACGTGGTGTCGAGGGGCACAACCTTATGACCGGCCTCTTCGAGCGCGGCGCACACGTTCTTGCCGCTGGCCAGGGAAAATTCACGTTCAAACGAGCTGCCGCCCATCAACACTGCAACCTTCATGATCCTGCTCCTTCGATGGTTGTTATTCGGGCTTGATCGCGCCGGCTTGAATGAAGGCGCGGTAGAGTTCCAGGCGTTCTTCGATGACGGCGGCCAGGCGGCGCACGGCTTCCGTGAGGTTCTCGGGGCTCTCGAAGCAGAACGCGATGCGCATGCAGTTCTTGCCGCTCGTGCCATCGGGGAAGAAGCCGTCGCCCGGCGTGTACGTCACGCCGTTTTCCAACGCCACGCTCAGCATGGAACCCGTGTCCACGTAGGCGGGTAGCGTCACCCACACGAAGAAGCCGCCTTCGGGATGGGTCCACGTCGCCTCGGGCGGGAAGTATTCTTCGAGCGCGGCCAACATGGCGTCGCGCCGCGTGTGGTACGTTTTCACGAACGTTTGCAGCGTCTTCTGCCACGGGGTGTCGGTGAAGTAGTGTTCCACCACCACCTGGTTGAACGCGCTGCCGCACAGGTCGGTGCCCTGCTTGACGAGGTTGATCTTCGCCAGCACGTGCTTCGGCGCCACGATCCAGCCGGTACGCAGGCCGGGCGCGAACACCTTCGACACGGTGCCCAGGTAGATGACGTCGTCGGACAGCGCCTTGAGGGGCAGCACGTGGCCGCCTTCGTAGCGCAGGCGGCCGTAGGGATCGTCTTCCACCACCATGAACCCGTACTCGTCGGACAGCTCCAACAGGCGCTTGCGACGGGCGGGCGACATGGTGACGCCGCCGGGGTTCTGGAAGTTCGGAATGGTGTAGAGGAACTTGAGCTTGGGATTCCCCTTGCCGATGCGCTCGAGCTCTTCCTCGAGCAGGTCCATGCGCATGCCTTCGCCGTCGAAGGGGATGCAGCGCACGTCGGGCTCGTACGCGGAGAACGCCTGCAGCGCGCCGAGGTACGTGGGGCCTTCGGCAAGCACGATGTCGCCCGGATTGACGAACGTCTTGGCGATGAGGTCGAGCGCTTCCTGCGCGCCCGTCGTGATCATGATGTTCTCGGGCTTGGCACGCACGCCGATATCGCGCATGAGGTCGCAGAACACGCGCTTCGTCTCAACGCGACCGTCGGTGGAGCCGTACTGCAACGCCACCGCGCGCTCGTCGTCGCAGGCCGCTCGCGTGGCTTTGCGAATGGCAGCCTGTGGAAGCAGCGAGACGTCGGGCATGCCGCCGGACAGGGAAATGATGTTGGGATTCGAAGCAGCGGCAAACAAATCGCGCACAGCGGAAGAACGCATCTTGACGACGCGTTCAGCGATTCTATCGCTCGTCTGGTCGAATGTCAGGTGTGCTGAAGTCATGGCAGTCAGAGTACCACCGTATTGTTGAGAAACGCAATCGCATCTCGAAAAGCCCGTAAAGCGACCAAATCGTCGGTGAAACTCACTTCGATGCGGGCGCGACCGGCAAATTCGTCGATCCACTCGGTGGTTCCCACGAACACGGCGTTCGCGTCGGATACCGCCTGCGCTTGCATGTCGATGACGAGGTGCTCGAGCAGATGCGGCAGCGACGTGTGGTCCATGACCGCGGCGAAGGTGTCGCCCTCCTCGTTCACGCAGGCATGGAGCGGAAGATGGGGGCGCGCGGCGCACACGCGGGCGAGCAGCTCGGGCGACGTGGAGCGCGGGGCCGTAGGCGCGACCGCCACCTCGCACACGAGGCGATCGGCGCGCACGGTGAGCCGCTCGACGGTCAGCGGAGCCGCACGAGGGACGGGCGCGTCGCTCATGCGGGCAGGTCGCTCACGTCGAACACGCCGCTGGGGGTACTCGAGGTGCCGGCGTCGTCCTTGTTGTCGCCGGAGTTCGCATCCTTGTTGTCGCCGGCGTTCGCGTCGGCGTTGCCGTCGGTGGACTCGGGCGTGGACTCGGGCGTGGTCGGCTCCGGCTCAGGCTCGGGCGTCGGCTCCGGCTCGGGCTCGACGGGCGTGCCGGTCTGCGGCGTGGCCGATGCGTCGTGCGACAGGCGATCGAGCACGGTGGCCTCGTCGTTTGACGGCGGCTCGGCCTGCGGTTGGCCCTGGATAGCGCGCACGAGCTGGTCGAACTGCCAGGCGATGTCGTCGGTGAGCGTGGAGAACCACGAGTAGCCGTCGCCGTCGGTGATCACCAGCTGCGAGCGATCGAGCGAGAAGCGATAGCGGCCCGCGCCTTCCATGTTCCCGAACTTGAACGTGATGGTTTTCGCGCCCGTGTCGAGGGTGTAGGCATACGCCACGTCTTCGGCCAGCTTGATGGTTTCGCCATCGATGACCACGACGGCCGTGGTGCCGTGCGTTTGCCATTCGCCCTGGAACTCAGCCGCATCGTCGTAGCGCAGCCAGCGATCCCACGAGAAAATGCCCACCACCAGCAGCACGATGGCAAGCAGCGTTCCCACCACGATGAGGGGCCATCGGCGCTTGCGGGGCGTCGGCTGCGCGCCGCGACGGCTCTCGCGCTTCTCGGGCGATGCGTCCGTCGCGGGCGCGGCGTCCACCGCAGGTGCAACAGCCTTATTCGATTCTTTGGTCCGTTTACGCTTCGTTGTCACGCTTGATTCCCTGATTGGTGTCGGTTTCGCCTGCCGCTACTCGGGCGCGATGACCTCGACGCCGCCCATGTAGGGCACCAGCACGTCGGGCACCTTGATGGTGCCGTCGGGCTGCTGGTAGTTCTCGATGATGGCGGCCATCGTGCGGCCCACGGCCAAGCCGCTGCCGTTGAGCGTGTGGACGTAGCGCGAGCCCTTGAAGTTCTCGGGGTCGCGGTACTTGATGTTCGCGCGGCGCGCCTGGAAGTCGGTGCACACCGAGCAGGACGAGATTTCCTTGTAGCCGTTGTACGACGGCAGCCACACTTCGAGGTCGTACGTCTTGGCGGCGGAGAAGCCGATGTCGCCCGTGCACAGGCTGATCACGCGGTACGGCAGGCCCAGCTTTTGCAGGATGTTCTCGGCGTCGGCCACCATGCCCTCGAGGTCGTCGAAGCTTTCCTCCGGCTTGGCGAACTTCACCATCTCCACCTTGCTGAACTGGTGCACGCGGATGATGCCGCGCGTGTCGCGACCGGCACTGCCGGCCTCCTCGCGGAAGCACGGCGTGAACGCGCAGTACTTGAGCGGCAGCTGGCTGGCGTCGAGCACCTCGCCGGCGTGGATGTTGGTGAGCTGCACTTCGGCCGTGGGGATGAGGTACAGACCGTTCGTGGTCTTGAACAGGTCTTCCTCGAACTTCGGCAGCTGACCCGTGCCCGTGAGGGTGGTGGCATTGGCCATGGCCGGGCACCACCATTCCTTGTAGCCGCGGCTGGCGTGCGTGTCGGCCATGAAGTTGATGAGCGAGCGCTCGAGGCGCGCGCCGAGGCCGCCCAGCAGGTAGAAGCGGCTCTTGGCCAGCTTCACGCCGCGCTCGAAGTCGATGATGCCCAGGTCGGTGCCCAAGTCCCAGTGCGGCTTGGACTCGAAGCCTTCCGCGGCGAAGTCGCGCGGCGTGCCCCAGCGGCGCACTTCGGGGTTGTCGTCCTCGTCGTCGCCGACGGGCGTGGAATCGGCCGGTATGTTCGGCGTGCTCATCATGAGCTCGTTGAGTGCGGCGTCGGCGGCTTCGCGCTCCTTGCCGATGACGGCAAGCTCGTCGTTGATGGCGCGCACGCGCTCCTTGGCGGCTTCGGCCTCGTCCTTCTGACCGGCGGCCATCATAGCGCCGATGGACTTCGACGCGGCGTTGCGCTCGGCCTGCAGGGCTTCTTCCTTCGCGATGGCGGCGCGGCGGGTCTCATCGAGCTCGGAGAAGCGCGACGCGTCCCACGAAGCGTGGCGGTTCTTCATCGCCTCGGCGACGGCTTCTTGGTTGTCGCGGACAAATTTGACGTCGAGCATAGTCGCGCTCCTTCACGATGGGATACGGTAATCTCACTAGTATACCTCACGGGCGGCGGACGCCATCACACCTTCACGTCCTCGGCATGTTCCGTCAGCTCGGCACACCCCCGCCCGCGCCGTCGCCGGTCGTGTCCGCACCGGCGCCTTCGCCCTCGCCCACGCCGTAGCGCTTGCGGACGAACTTGATGATGGTGGCGAGCACGCGCCGCATGTCGATGGGTTTCGACAGGTGCGCGTCCATGCCGCTCGCAAGCGAGGCGCTCACGTCTTCGGCGAACGCGTTGGCCGACATGGCGATGATGGGCACCACGCGAGCGTCTTCGCGTTCGAGCGCGCGGATGTGGCGCGTAGCGTCGTAGCCGTTCATGTTCGGCATCTGCACGTCCATGAGGATGGCCTCGAAGTGCCCGACGGGCGACGCCTCGAACAGGGCGCACGCCTCGGCGCCGTCGCACGCGCGCTCCACCACGAGGCCCGCCTCCGACAGCAGCTCGCACGCTATTTCGGCATTGAGGTCGTTGTCCTCGGCAAGCAGCACGCGCAGCCCCTCGAACTCGGTGCGATCGAGGGCGCGCGGCGCACCGGGCATGGCGGACGCGTAGGCCGACACGGGCTTCGAGCGGCGCCCGCGCGCTTCGTCGGCGTGCATCTCGGCGGCCATGGCGGCAAGCGCCGAGCTTTCCGCGGCAACCGTTTCGATGTCGCCCTCGACGTCTTCTTCCTCTTCGAAGACGATACGCTCGGCTTCAAGCGCAATGCGCAGGTTGAACGACACGGTGAACGTGGTGCCGTGGCCCATGGACGACTCGACGGAAATGTCACCGGCCATCATGGTGACGATGTTCTTCACGATGGGCATGCCGAGGCCCGTGCCCTGCTCGCGCGAGCGGCCTTCCATGGTGAACGGCTCGAAGATGCGCTCTTTGAACTCCTCGGACATGCCGATGCCGTCGTCGGACACCACGAACGTCACCCGGCGATACCCCATGGCGGCGCCCGTTCCCACCGACGTCTCGAAGCGAATGTGGCCGCCGCGCGGCGTGTACTTCACGGCGTTCGTCAGCAGGTTGAGCAACAGCTGCTTGAGGCGCACGGGGTCGCCGACGAACACGGCTTCGGCGCAGCTGGGTATGACCACCGAGAATTCCTGGTCGCGCTGCTCGCATTGCATGCGGATGGCGGTGATGACGTGCGACAGCAGGTAGCTCAGGCGGAAGGGTTCGCTGGCCAGGGTCATCTTGCCGTTCTCGATTTTCGAGATGTCCAGCACGTCGTTGATGAGGCCCAGCAGATGATCGGACGCGTTGCCGATTTTCGCCAAGCTCACCTCCACCTTCTCGCTGTCGTCCACGCTGCCGCGCGCAATTTGCAGCATGCCGATGATCACGTTCATGGGCGTGCGAATCTCGTGGCTCATGCGCGAGAGGAACTCGGATTTCGCCGCGTTCGCCGCCTCGGCGACGTCCATCGCGTCCTTCATGGACAGCTGGATTTCCTTGCTTGCCGTCACGTCGCGCATAACCACGAGCAGCTGCGGCTTGCCGTCGTACTCGAGCGGTTTCACCGAGTAGGCCGCCCAGCATTCCTTGCCGGTCTGCTTGCTGCGGAACGAGAATTCGCCCTGCTCGAAGCCGGTGACCTCGCCCGCGCGGATGCGGTTGAACAGCGACACGCCCTCGGGCGAAAGCCGGATGACGTCGGCCAGCTGCTCGTTTTTCAGGAAGTCGTCCAGGCGGTAGCCGATGATTTTCACGGCCTTCGCCACGATGGGCGTCACCTTGTGATCGGCGGGCGAATACAGGTTCACCGCCATCTCGATGCTGTCGGACATGGCTTCGTAAAGCTGCTCCATCATGGCCACGTTCTGCTCGCGCAGGCGCCGACGGTACGCGCCGAACATGAGGAGCGCTACCACCACGAGGCAGGCGAAGATGATGGCGAACACGGCTTCGAACGTGGTGGTGACCACCGCGGCTTCCGCGAGCACGTTCTCCACCGGCACGACGTTGCACACGTACCAGTACCCCTCGCCCACGGGCGCCACGCACACGTAGCTCGCCTTGCCGTCGACCGGCAGCGTGATGAGTCCCACCTGCCCGTTCGCCACCACGTCCTTCAAGCTGGACAAATCGTTGTCGGGACGCGACTGCATCACCTGCAAAGCCATGTCCGCCGTGACGCCGAAGTCGGTTACGTTGCCCTGGCTGAAGTGCGATGCCTCGTCGAGGAACGTATACAGGGAGGTGCCGACGGACACCGGCGTTTTCGTGTCGTCCGTCGGCGGGACCAGCACTTCGCCCGTGCCGCCCACGAACAGCATGAAGTAGCCCCGGCCGTCGAACATGTCCAGCTGACGCGGCATGGAGAACAGCGACAGCGGAATTTGGACGTACAGCGCGCCCACCTGCTGCCCGTCGATGTACAGCGGCGTTTGGGCGAGGCGCACGCGGGAGCCGTTTTCGTTGACGAACGTGTCGGAATACGATCTGCCTTCTGCGGAAAGGGCCGTTTCGGGCTGCGTCAAATCGCTCACGGAGAACGACGAGCCGTCCGAGCGGCGCCCTTCGCCGGCCATGTTCACGAACGCGGCGTTCTCGAACCGGTTTTCCTCCTCGAACGACTTGAGCGCCGGCACGATGAGGTCGGGGTCGTCGGTTTGCACGGTGAATGCAGCCAGGGCGTTTTGCGACATGAACATGCGATCGGCCACGTTGGCCGCCGTTTGCTCCGTGAACGTCACCACCTGTTGCTCGGCGCTTTGATTCAGTTTTTGATCTATGAAGGATGTCAGGCCGAGCACGGTCGTCACCACCGCCGCAACGACGGCGACGATTGCTATGGTTGCGGCTATGCGTCGTTTCTGCTTATCCCTGTTCACAGCGCGCATGTACTTGCCCTTCTTCGGCGCACGTAAAGAATAAAGGAATATCAAAATCCGACCCGTAGCGAATCGGCCCGACATAGTATACTCTAACGCTGAAATGCAAACGTTCTGTGGCAATGGTGATGGGACGAGTTAGAGTAACGAGGTAATCATGGATTTTGGTGCGCTGTACCACTTTCTCTTCGAGACATACGCCGGCATCGGATGCCTGGTTGGAATAGGCTTGGTGCTCAGCTTGATCGCCTGCGTCATCATGGAGCGACGGACGCGCAAGACGTTCGCGAATCATGAGCCTGACGAGGACGATTGGTCTTTCTTCGACGACGACGAGGACGACAAGTAGCAGCTTCGGGTCCGCGTCAGACGGTGGCGAAACCGCGCGCAATGCGCGGTTTTCGAACCGCTTTCAAGCGCGGAATCGCTCCGCTTGTTTCCCCACCGCGCGCGGCTTTGAGCTGCGCGCTCCTGTTTTCAAGCCGTAAATTTTCCCGCACACCCAGCACACAGTTTTCGGAGAAGCTGGCGTTGGGCGGTTCGCAGTCAACCCCGAAAGGAAGGCACCCATGAACGAAGCCGAAACGCATCTGTACCACCGCGAAGGAGCGTACATCCCCCGCGTCGCCGCCGTGCACGATTTGTGCGGCTACGGCAAGTGCTCGCTCGGCGTGGCCATCCCCGTGCTGTCGGCCGCCGGCTGCGACGTGTGCCCCGTGCCGACGGGCCTGTTCTCGTCGCACACCGCCTTCCCCGGCTGGTACATGCACGACACCACCGACATCCTGGCGGACTACCTGAACGCGTGGAAGGGCATCGGCGTGGAAATCGACGCCGTGTACTCCGGCTTCTTGGGCGCGCCCGAGCAGGTGGAGCGCATCCGCGACCTCTACGCGACGTACCCGAACGCGCTGCGCGTGGTCGATCCCGTGATGGCCGACCACGGCAAGGTGTACCCCACGTACACGCCGGAGCTGTGCGACGCCATGGCCGAGCTTGCCTGCGGCGCCGACATCCTCACGCCGAACCTCACCGAGGCCGCCATCATTCTGGGCGAGCCCATCGGCGACGACTGGGCCGGTACCGACATCTCCGACGAGGAGGCGGCGCGCCTGGTGGACGCCCTCGTGGCGAAGGGCGCGAAGCATGTGGTGCTCAAGGGCATCCAGCGCGAAGGCGAGACGTGCATCCGCAACTTCGTGGGCGGCGAGGACTGCGAGCTGTTCGAAGTGCACAACGAGTACCTGCCCTACATGCTGCACGGCACGGGCGACGTGTACGCGTCCTGCCTGTTGGCCGCCGTCATGGCGGGCCGCTCGCTCGAGGAGGCCGTCACGTTCGCCGGCGACTTCGTGCACGACGCCATGCTGGTGAGCGCCGAGCAGCCCGACTTCCGCGACCGCGGCGTCAGCTTCGAGCCCTTGCTGGGCAAGGTGTGCGGGCTGCTGTAGGGGGATGCAGCCCCGAGCGGGGCGGCCACTGCTAGAACTCGAGGATATCGTGGTGCACGATGCGGAGGGAGCCCTCCTGCTTTTCTATGTGGAAGTGGCCGCAGTACCATCGGCGGTAGTCGAGGCGATCCTCGATGGTTTGGAGCCAGTCTTCCATGGCGGTGTCGACGGTGCTTTGATCGACGCCGGCAAGGAGCGCCTCTTGGGGCACGAACGCCGCGGGGCAGGTGTGCGAGAGCACGGTATCGACACGCCAGTCGCGGGCGGCGAGCGCTTGCTCGACCGCATGCATCTCGTCGAGCGTGAGCTGCTCGTCGGAAAACCATGCGTACCCTTTGGCCAGGCGATACGCCTTGTCCACGCTGTAGGCCCCGCCGATGGCGACGGTGGCGCGGCCCTCGAGGTCGAACACGCTGCCGTCGCGCGCGAACAGGATGGAGGGCCAGCGGTCGTCGCAGTAGACCTCGCCGCCGCGCCACGGAATGAGGTGGTAGCTGGGCAGCGATGCGGGGTTGCGATCGTGATTGCCGCGAATGCAGAGCAGCGTGATGCCCATGCGGTCGGCCTTGTCCTTGATCTGAGCGTCGCGCTCGTCGTTGAAATAGTCGAAGCCGGTATCGCCCAGGCAGATGAGCACGTCGGCGGGCCCCAAATCATGCTCCGCGACGAAGCGGCGCACGTGACGATAGCTGCCGTGGGTGTCACCGGTGAGGTAGATCATGCATCGGCCCTCCCGTCGCGGGCGCCGACTTCGGCCACAAGGATAATCTTGCCGTCCTTGCCGCGCGCTTCCACGGCACGATGCGCCTCTGCGGCGTTCGCAAGCGGGAACGCCTGGGCCACCACCACGCGCATGCCACCCGCAAGCGCTGCCTCCAACGCGTGCATGACCAGGTTGAACTCGTCCGGACGCAAGTTGTTCACGTTCATGCCGCGCACGTCCAAGTCGTTGCTCATGAGCGTGCGCGGGTCGAAATCGAGGGAGCCGCGGCTGCCCACCACAACAATGCGACCGCGCGTGTGCGTGATGCGCACATCTTTCATGAGATTCGCGTGCGCCGCCATGTCGAGCACCGCATCGACGCCACGTCCGTCGGTCGCTTCGAGAATCTCGTCCAGATAGCCCTCCGCATGGTGATCGAACGCGCGCACGGCACCCAGCCGCTCGACGAGCGTGCGACCGCGCTCATCACCGGCAGTACCGTACACGACGCATCCGATGCGGTGCGCAAGCTGCACAGCAAGCATGCCCACGCCGCCACTCGCACCATGCACGAGCACGGTTTCGCCTGGCTGCACGCGCGCCCGCACGAACAGCGCGTCGCCCGCGGCGAGCCCCGGCGTGCCGATACCGGCCCCTTGCTGGAACGACACGTCGTGCGGCAAGCGTCCGACGGCGGCTGCGTCGCACACCACAGAGGTGGCATAGGTGCCCGTGTTGCGCTTCGCTCCCGTGGCAGCGACGAACACACGCTCGCCCACCTGCACGTTCTCGACGCCCGCGCCCACCGCATCCACGATGCCCGCGCCGTCATTTCCGGGGACATATGGCAGCGACGGCGCCGCGCCGTACGCGCCCGCGCGGATGTAGGTTTCCACCGGGTTCACGCCCGTCGCCATGAGGCGCACACGCACTTCCCCGGCACCGGGCACGGGCATCGGCACCGAGCGCGCCTGCAACACCTCGGGACCACCGAAGTGCTCGACGACAACCGCCTTCATTTCCGCATCGCCCATGGCGCGCTCCTTCCGTCCACCGTTCGCAGGCCGCAACAGCGGCCCCCAAAACGCATCGTAGCGCGCCGGGGGGCGCGCTACGATGGGGCGGGCGACGGGCTGCGGTCCCGTTACCGGTTGGTCGGCGGGGCGAAACGCGGGGCGCTACACCTCCAGGTCGACGTTCTTCTTCATCACCTTGTGCAGCACGACGTAGTACACGATGCCCACGACGACCCAGGTGACGCCCATGATTTTGGACGCGGGGTCGAGGCTGATCCACGTGTAGCCCACGATGATGAAGCCCAGCAGCGGCAGCACGAGGTGCGTGAACACCTTGCCGTCGCGGTTCTTGATGAAGAAGTGCCAGACCACCGTCACGTGCAGCACGCAGAACGACGTGAGCGCGCCGAAGTTCACGAGGCGCGAGATGGCGTCGATGCCCAGCTGCTCGAACACGATGACGAGAATGAGCGACAGCACGCCCACGAATGCGGCGGCGATGTAGGGCGTCTGGTACTTCGGGTGCACCTTCGCCAGCGCCTTCGGCAGGTTGCCGTCGCGGCTCATGGCGAACAGGATGCGACTGATGGCCGTCTGCGCGGCCAGCGAGTTGAAGATGCCCCAGGCGATGGCCGTTGCCAGCGCGCACAGCACGTACAGGAACTTGCCGCCGGCAACTTCCGCCACCAGATAGAACGCGTTGTCGGGATCGCTTGCGAACACGGCGCCGTCGGGGCTGATGCAGCCCGCGATGTACGTCTGCAGCATGAACAGGAAGCCCACGATCAGGAGCGATCCCACCATGGCCTTCGACGGGCCCTTCTTCGCGTCCTTCGCTTCCTCGGACAGCGTGGCGATGCCGTCGAACCCGAGGAACGACAGCACGCCCAGCGACACGGCGCTCATGACGAGGCCCGGGTTGAACGTCTCGGGATTGTAGAACGGCTGGATGGTGAAGCCGTTGGACAGCGGGTCGGTGGCAATCCACAGGGCGCCCATGATGACGAACACGGCCAGGCAGAGGATTTCCAACACCACGGCCACGCGGTTGACGATAACGGTGAGCTCGATGCCGCGGATGTTGACGAACGTGTTGATGGCCACGAACAGAATGCCCCAGATGAGCGCGGGCACCTCGGGCACGATGCCGCTCATGGCCTGGGCGGCCACCACGTACAGCAGCGTGGGAACCAGCAGGTAGTCGAGCAGCATGGTCCAGCCGGTCACGAAGCCGACGGGCTTGTTGATGCCGCGACTCGTGTAGCCGTACACCGAACCGGACACGGGAAACGCCTGCGAAAGCGTCGCGTATGAGAACGCGGTGAAAATCATGGCGATCATGCCCACGAGGTACACGAGGGCCGGCATGCCGCCGGAATCGCCGAACACGCCGCCGTAGATGCCGAACGGCGCGATGGGCACCATGAAGATGAGGCCGTACACCAGCATGTCGGGCACCGACATGGCGCGCTTGAGTTCCTGTTTGTACCCCATCGCCTCGAGCGCGGCCTCGCTCGCCTCTGCTTCGGTTTGCAGGAGGGATTCGCGGGAGCCGGCTGCGTCGTGGGCGGATGCGACCGCCTTTTGTTCTTCGGTCATGAAGTTCCCCTTTGGTTGTTGGCGGCGCGGCCGCCGTGGGGCGACCGCGCCGGCGAATGAGCGGATGCGTTACAGCGCGAAGCCAAGCGCGTCCAGCACGTACTTCGGCACCATGAAGCGCACGGTTTTCTCCGGGTCCACCATCTGGCACACCTGCACATCGGCGACGAGCGACAGCAGCATGACCAGCTCGTCTTCCCCAACGCCTGTGCGGTCGTGCAGCAGGTCCACCATCTCGTGCACGGCGCGGTCGGCCGCGGCGTCGAGCGATTCGGCCGACGCGATGATGCCGAGATGCGTGGCGTTCTCGATGATGGGGTCCACCAGCTGCAGATCGGGCAGCGCCGTGAGCGTGACGGTGGCGTAGCCCGCCACCTCGGCGCCCGAAACGCTCACTTCGCCGTCGCCCATGACGGCGTGCATGTCGCCGCAGCCGAACAGGGCGCCTTCCACGGCCACGGGGAAATACAGCGTGGCTCCCGTGGTGATGGCGGTGTTGTCCATGTTGCCGCCGTGGCTGCCGGGCGTGCCGCAGTTCACGGGCTGGCCGGCCGGCGCAACGCCGATAACACCGATCATGGGGTTGAGCGGGATGGACAGCTTGTCGTTCCACACGAGTTTGCCGTCCTCGATGGCGCAGATGTGCGTGCTCCATGCGTCGAAGCGGTCGCCGCACACGCCCTCGTCCTTGCCGGTGCACGACGCGGTTTGCCCGTCGAGCTCGATGTTCTCGATGACCACCTTGAGCGCGCCACCGGGCACCGCGCCCTCCACGAACACCGGGCCGGTGGCCGGGTTGATGCGATCCCAGTTGATCTCGTCAAGCTCGTCCTCGGGCGTCTGCACCTGGTTGCCGAAACAGTCCTGCGTGCGAATGCGCACCGTTTCCCCCGATGCCACCCGCAACGCGGGCTCCAGATCACGGTCGAACGCAAACAATACGCGCTCGTCATTCAGCTCCTGCATGGAGCCTCCTCTCTCTGTCGATTGCATATGCCTCCCGCCGCTCTTCCGCAATAAAGCGGCAGGGAATGCGAGATCACCAGCATACTCCGCACCGCGTGCGCACGCACGAGAAATGTAGGCCGCAACGCGCAGCGGCCCGAAATGCCAAGCATTATGCGCGGGGCGCGCCGTCCGCATGCGTCTGCGCCTGCGCGGCGCCGACGTCGGCATCGAACAACTCCATGAGCTCGGTGCGCGAGTGCACCTCGAACTTCTGATAGATATTGCGGATGTGGAAGCGCACGGTGTTCTCGGACACGAACAGCAGCTTGGCGATGGTTTTCGGCGCGCGTCCTTGCCGCAGGTGCTCGAGCACCTCGCGCTCGCGCGCCGAGAGCTGCGCCTGCTCAACGAGGGGTTCGAAGGCGTCGGGGACGACGTCGGGAGCGAGGTCGGCCGCGTCGGGGACCGCGACGTCCGCCGCGACTCGCCGATGCTCCGTACCCGCCAGATTCTTGTCCTTGAACAGCAGCAGCGTGACGGTGAGTATCAAATACACCGCTACGAGCGCCGTGAGCGTGAGCATGAAATCGCCCGGCTCAAGATACCCGATGCAGAAAAACGCCAGGAACAACCCCGCGAAGTTCGAGCCCATCACCACCAGCTGCATGACGCAAAACGCCTTGAGCGGCGACGCGTGCGCCGCGCGATACTCCTCCGCGATGAGACAGTAGAAAATCACGTTCGTAAACGTGAATCCAACCTGGACAAACGAGTTCACCATACCGCGCCCGCTCGCATCCCACACGAGCGGCAGCAGCAGAAACCCCAGGGCCGAAAGCGGCAGGATGAACTTGTACAGCCGCGGCACGCTGAATGCACGCGGCGCCACGAGCGCCGGAAGCAGCAGCACGCCGTTCAGGCCGAACATGATGACGAACGCCGTCCACTGATACGTCTCGAGTGAGATTTGCTCCTGCCCGGCAACGTTCATCATAAGCCCCGCCATGAAGGCCATGAGCGCCACGCCCACCAAGGGCCGCGCCAGGTGCCGCACGGGCGTCCGGTCGGCGCGTGATTCCTGCGCGCGCACGGCTTCCGCAGCTCCTGCCCGTCGCTTCAGTGCGAACGCGCAGCACGCGAGCGACCCGAAGAACGCGGCCACCGCCACAATCCACGGCAACGGAGCGGGTAGAAACGTGCTGCCGAAGTACAGCACCGCGCTCACCACGGCGGCGCTCACGAGGAACACGTACGTCGGCCGGATGCCCAACACGCTCACGTACGAGAACCACAGCACGATGGCGAACGCATCGCCCATGCCTATCCATATGCCGCTTGCGAAGAACCAGGGCAGCAGGGCATCGAGCGCGACAACCGACATCATCTGGAAGACGAGCGCCATGATGGCAAAGCCCACGAACGCGCATGCTGCCGACGCGGCCACGGTTGCGGCCAACGGCAGCGGCTTCGGACGACGCGCGAGAATCAGCCCCATCGCGGCAAGCGCGATCATGCGCCCGAGGATGATGAAGAACAGGTAGAGCGCCTTCGGCAAATAGCCGATTTCCACGACGGACGAAATGGTGGTAGGCGAGTAAAACGTCATGCAGACGTAGACGGAATACAAGACGTATCCGACGAACGCCGCGCTCACTACGGGCGGCATCTTTCGCACGACAGCGCGCACCGTCATTCCTCCCCTGCCCCTCGACAAAGACGATACTACCACACCCCCTCTAACGCAAAACTACCAACTTTTGATAGGCCTGCACGTTCCGCGGCGAAGAACCATCCTCGTTGGATAGCGACAGGGCGTGCGCCCTGCGCGACGATCGAAACGACCGGTATCCGCCGGGGACGAACCCGCCTTTTCGCATGGCGCGGTCAGCGCGGATGCCACCCGTCTCAAGGAAAGGATGTGCAGCATGAAAACGCAAACCATGGATCGCAGGAACTTCCTCAAGGGAGCCCTCGCAACCGGCGCGCTTGCCGCAGGAGGCGCGGCGCTTGCCGGCTGCAGCCCCGCGCAGCCGCAGCAGCAGGCCGACGGTGCGTCGCCCGCCGAGGCCGCCGCGGGCGCGAAGCAACCTCAGGGCTACGAATGCTCCGAAGACTGGCTGGGCGAGAAGCCGAGCATCGACGAGGGCGACATCGTGGCAACGAAGGACTTCGACATCGTCGTGTGCGGCGGCGGCAACGCCGGCGTGCAGGCCGCGCTCGCGGCGGCACAAGAGGGCGCGAAGGTGGCCGTGCTGGAAATTCAGCCCGAAGCCACGTGGACGCAACTGGGCAACGATATCTGCGCGTTCAACGCGCAGTGGCTGATTGAAAAGGGGTACGGGCCTTACAAGACCGGCGACATCGTGGCCGAGTTCATCCGACGCGGCGGCGGGCGCGTCAGCGCGGAGATCATCCGCAAGTTCGTGGCGAACTCCGGCGACATGCTGGACAACATCGTGGCGCAGATTCCCGACACCTCCAACCTCTTCGACCTGGAAACCGGCCAGGCGCAAATCCAGGTGGCCTACAACATGCCCGACGGCAGCGACTACCCGTTCACGCGCGGCGGCTTCCAGTCGTGGGCTACCACCATCCAGAACCTCAGCACGAAGAACCCGAACCCCGTGTGCGGGCGCGAGGGCGTGTCGCGCATGACGGAAATCGCGCTGTACTGCAAAGATGCCGCCGAAAAACTGGGGGCCGAATTCTTCTTCGAAACCGACGTGACCGTTCTTGAGCAAACCGATGCCGGCGATGTCACGGGCGTTGTGGCGAAGGGCAAAGACGGATACGTGCGCTTCACTGCAAAGAAGGGCGTCATCCTCGCAACGGGAGACTTCGGCGCGAACCCCGACATGGTAGTGAACCTGTGCACCGACATCAACGAGCAATCGCTGCGCTGCGACATCCCGCGCGAGGAGATGACCGGCGAGAGCAACTGCAAGGGTGCCGGGCACAAGCTGGGCTGCTGGGCCGGCGGCTACATCGAGCAGGCGCCGCGCCCCTGCATGAACACGAACGGCGGCAACGCAGGACCGTGGGGCGCCACGCCGTTTCTATGGCTCAACGATTACGGCAAGCGCTTCATGAACGAGGCCATGACGCCGTACATCAAGCCCACCACGCTCAAGCAGCCGCGCGGAATTCTGGCCACCATCTGCGACTCCACCTACATGGACACCATGAAGCAATGTTCCACCGACCACTTCTCGCCCAACTGGGGCGCGGCGGGCGTGGACATCATCAAGATCATGGATCGCATGGAAGAGCAGATGCAAGCAGCCGTGGGCAAGGGTGCGGAAGGCGTCAGCGTGGACGGCGTGTACGTGATCGAATACGACAACACGATGCCCGACCAGGTGTACGCCGCCGACTCCCTCGACGAGTTGCTGGGCTATCTGGGTTACGAAGGGGACGCGAAGAAGCAGGCGCTTGCCACCATCGAGCACTACAACGAGCTGTGCCATGCCGGCGAGGATGCCGACTTCGGCAAGGATGCCGTGTTCATGAACGCCATCGAGAACCCGCCGTTCTTCGGCGCGGCACAGCCCAACACGGGACGCGGCTACGTGGGCCTGGTCAGCCTGTGCGGCCTCGTGACGAACGACGACCTCAACGTGTTGGGGTCCGACCTGAAGACGCCCATCAAGGGGCTGTACGCCGTGGGCAACTGCCTGGGGCAGCGCTTCGGCAACGCCTACTCCACGCCGGCTGCGGGCAGCTCCATCGGCATGGCGCTCACCCATGGCTACGTGGCGGGCAAGATAGCCGCAGGCGGTACCGTCAAGTAACGCTCGCGCCATCGACCTCAATTATTCCCGACCCCTCTCCACAAGGAAGGCCGCACTCCCTCCCGCGGCCTTCCTTTTCTACGTTCGCTAGCACGGCGTCGGAGTGAGAGCCGGAAGTTGGGGGGCGTTGACGCACGTCGAATCCTGACTGGATGCATGCGCACCGCACGTTCAATACGCGCTGGATCGGCAGGCCAGGCGCGTGGAAAGCGCGTTGGAAGCGTGTGGGATTGGCGCTGGAACCAGACGGTCTTCCATGGTGACGCACGCCATCGAAGTGCTAGGTCAGCTCGTTATACTCATAGGTACGGATACACCAGGCGGCTTGGTGCCTCTCCCTCTCATGATTCTAGATGGATGGAGGTGAAGACCATGACCGTTTTGGATTTGCTTGCATTGGCCGAACTGCTCGTGAAGCTGGTGACTCGGATCGTCGAGTTCGCTCTGATGATAAGAGACGCGCTCCAATCCCGAAGGGGAAAGGAGCGCCACAAGTAAACCCAAACCGCCGAAGCGATCCGAGAGCCGTTGGGAGTCACAAGCTCCCTTCGGCTCGTCCTATTATACGCGCCGAGAAGTGTAGTGCAAGATTGAGGCAGACCGCTACGCCGCTTCTTCGTCTTCGTAGTAGTAGGGGTCGGGGACGAGGATGCAGGTGAGGAGCATGATAACGATGGGAATGAGGGTGAACACGAGGTTGTTGAGGGACGGCATCCACGTGGCCTGTCCCGAGGCCACCCAGGCGGCCAGGCAGATGCCGGCCAGCAGCAGCAGAGACGCCGCCAGCGTGCCCAGCACGGCGAACGCGCGGGTGGGACGCAGGCGGAACGCCGCGAGGGCGCCCGTTGCCGCAATCCAGCTGATGACGATGCACCACAGCGCGGGCTGCGTGAGCATGTGGCCGATGTTGGCCTGCAGATCCATGCCCGAAAGCAGCTGGGCATTCGCGAGCGCGTCCCAGCCCAGCAAGCCATAGGTGCCGAACGCACCCAGCAGCACGCTGACCAGCAGCGAGAATGCGAGCGCACCGAACGCACGAGCTGGCGGCAGGCAGAAGCCGGCCACGAGCGGCGTGAGCTGGTTGCAGCCGAACGCACCGGCGAGCGGGGGCGCAAGCGTGACGTTTGCGTCGGCGTTGCTCAGGCGTCCGCCGAAGTACCACCAGGTTGCCGTTGCAGCAAGCAGCACGCACCCCGCAGCGGGGGCGTTATGGGCGATGAGCGTGGCCGACAGCGCGAAGTACGCAAGCAGCGCGCCGAGGTGCGGCTTGAGCGCACCGGCAAGCGCCACGAGCGCGAGCAACCCCCAGAACAACGGGTTGTCGATGCCGCTCGTTTGCGGCAGGTTCGAGAACGCCACGAACGCCACCGCGCCGCTGCCCACCGCGCCCACCGCATGCGCGGCCACCCGGCGATGGAGCTCCGTGATGCGCTCGCGCAGCGGAATGCGCGGTACCGGAGGCGCGGCCTCCACTTCCTCCTCTTCCTCATCGTCGGCATGGCCCACAATGACGGCCAGCTCGCGCACGCCGCGCTTCGGGTCGCCGAGGAAGGGTTCGAGCTCCTCCGCGAAGTCGGCCACCGATGCGTAGCGTTCCTCCCGGTCGGGGTCGAGCGCGAAGAAGATCACGTCGTCGACGGCGGGGTCAAGCTCGTCCCAGCACAACGACGGCAGCACGAGTTCCGCATCTTCGATGGCGTCCTCGGCGCGCGCGAGGTCGGGCGCGAGAAACGGGTTCTCGCCCGCAAGCATCTCGTAGGTGAGCGACGCGAGCGCCCACTCGTCGCAGCGCACGTCGAGGTTCTCCTGGCGCATCTGCTCGAGCGGCATGTAGCCGATGGTGCCGCCGCCCGCCGTGCCGTAGCCGGAAGCGTCGGCCAGCGTGGCCAGACCGAAGTCGGTCACCTTCACCTGACCCTGATGGTTGATCAGCACGTTGTCGGGCTTGATATCGAGGTGGAGCACCTGATTCGCATGGGCCACCTCCAACGCGTGCGACACCGCCGCGAACACGGCGGCCGCGACGTCGAGCGTGAGGCGGTCGGCATGACGGTGCAGCAGCTCGGTGAGCGTGAGACCCTCGACGTATTCCATGATGAGGTACGCGGTGGATTCCTGCACCTCGAAATCGTACACCGCGACGATGTTCGAGTCCGACAGCATGGCCGCCGTGCGCGCCTCGTCCAAGCCGGGGAGATGCGCGAGCGAATGCACGAGGGGCTCGTCGCCGATGAGGTCAAACACCGAGTTCTCGCCGTCGTCGGCGTCCTCGAACACGGGGTCGTCTTCCCAGGGAAGCGGCTCGTGCTGCTGCACGGGCGCGGCATTCGCCCCCGGAAGCGCGGCGCGCGCCACGTCCACCTCGTCGAGCTCGATGCACTTGATGGCAACCTTGCGCTGAATGCGCGTGTCCCACGCGACACGAACCGTGCCGAAACCGCCCGCCCTCGTCTCGCCGATGGGCCGGTACCGGTTCAGTATGAGCTGTTGATCGCGTGCCATGCGCCTATTATAAGGCAGTTCGCAGACGGGGTTCCCGCAAAGCGAAACTTAGAACGCAGCCTCCAGAGGGGCGCTGATGCGCACCTGCTCTTGGCCGCGCTCGAGCTCGGTGATTTTGAGCAGCAGGGGTTCTTGCGTGCCGTCGAGCATGCGCAGGCGCAGGGTGACGGCGTCGTCGTACACGGTGTCGAGCACCTTCGCGCCGCAGTCGGCGGCGATGCGCATGAGCTGGTCGTACTTGCCGTACGCGGCCCGCACTTCGATGTCTACGCACCGCGACACCACCACGAGCCGCGCCGCTTCGATGCCCGCCTGCGTGGCCTGCGTGTACGCGCGCACGAGGCCGCCCGTGCCCAGCAGCACGCCCCCGAAGTAGCGCGTGACCACCACGATGACGTCGGTGAGCCCGGCGTGCTGCACCACTTCCAACGTGGGCAACCCCGCCGTCTTCTGCGGCTCGCCATCATCGGAGTAGCGCACGCGTCCCTGCGCGCCGGCGCCGCCCGCGCGCAGCACGTAGGCGTACACGTTGTGGCGCGCCATGCGATTCGCCGCGCGAATCTCCTCGAGGAAAGCGAGCGCCTCGTCCTCGGTTTCGACGTGCGCCAAGCTCGCGATGAAGCGGCTCTTCTTCTCCTCGATCTCGGCGGTCGCCCGCCCGTCTATGGTGGTGTAGGAAGTCATAGGGAAAGTGTAGCAGAGCGCCGGCGCGATGCGAATGCCCTGCCGAAAGCCGCAAGCCGCTAGTCTTTGTCGTTCAGCAGCCGCCGAAAGATCTCTCTGTTCTCCATGAACGTATCGAACAGGTTAGGCGAGTAGAACTTGCTTCGATCGTTGCGCATAATGTCGACAGCTTCTTCAAAAGTGAAAGCCCGCTTGTACGGACGCACGGCCGTGAGCGCATCGAACACATCGGCAATGGTGAGGATTTGAACGTGCAGGGGAATCTCCTCTTCCCTCAGGCCGCAGGGATACCCCGTGCCGTCCCATCGCTCGTGGTGGTACAACGCCATGTCGTGCGCATAGCGCAGGAATCGACTCTCGTGAGTCCGGTCGATAATTTTCTGGATCATATCAGCGCCGATTTGCGCATGCGTTTTCATGTAGGCGAATTCTTCTGGCGTGAGGGCGGCGGGCTTTTTTAGCACCGTGTCGCTGATGCCTATTTTCCCGATGTCGTGCAAGGCGGATGCGCGCAGCAAGTCGGACACGTGCTCGTCTGCCAGGCGCTCCCGATAAGCAGGGCTCTTCCCTGCAATCTCCAGCAGCGCCTCGAAATAGCGGGTGGTGTGCTGCACGTGGCTTCCGGTGGTACCGTCGCGCGACTCGATGATTTCCGCCCAGCTGACGGTAATGACGTGCTGCAGCTCTTCAACCTCGGCCGTCTTATCGCTCACTATCTCTTGCAGCTCCGTCTGGTATTGGTAGAGCTCCATCTGCGATTTGACGCGAGAAACCATCACCACGGGGTCAAACGGCTTCCTGATGAAATCTTTTGCTCCCAAGCGGAAACCCGTGCGCTCGCTTTGCACGTCGTTTTGGGCGGTCAGGAATATCACCGGGATATCCTTCCAGGCCTCGCGCTGTCGCACCATCTCAAGCGCCTCGTAGCCGCTGATTCCCGGCATCTGGATGTCCAGCAGAATCATGTCGGGATGGGCGTGCTCGAGGAAGCTGAGCAGCGCTTCGCCCGACTCAAGTTTGGTCAGGCGGAATTCCTCTTTCAGCACGCTCTCCGCCAAATCGAGATTGACCGGGTTGTCGTCCACCACGACAATATGCTTTTTGCCGAACCCATCGTCGTCGGAAGAGGCGTCGGGCGACGTGCTGGCCGGCGTTTGCGCGAGGAACTCCCCGATCTCCTTCAGGGCGGTTTCACTACGACGGATAAACGCCGCAAGCCTATGTTCAATTCCTTCGAACCGCTCCGTTCTGCCCCGTTCTTCCAGCTCGGCCGCAAGCGCAGAAAGCCCTTCGGCCCCGATTGCGCCGTTGGAGCTTTTCAATCCATGCACCTCGACGACGAAACGGCTCTTATCCGATTCGAGCCACGCGGCAAGCAGGGGAAGCTTTTCCTCGGTGGAGCTGGCGTACGTGTTCAGAATCCCGACGTACGAGGAGGAAGACCCCACGAGGGCCAGCCCCTTCCCGAAATTCACCTCGCCGAACGTCATGTTCGCACTGTCCAGGTCGAGGTCATCCTGCAAGGCTTCGACCTGCGGTTCAGGCTGATAGCCTTCCGGATGATCCGCCGCGCGGGAAGCGTTCAGCGCCTTCAAATACGTACGCAACACGCTATCGAGCTTCTGCATTTCAATGGGCTTGGCGAGGAAGTCGTCGAATCCCTCTTTGAGGAACATCTGATGCGCGCCGCTGGTTGCATTGGCGGTGAGCGCCACAATGGGAAGATGCGCGCCTCTCCCCTCGGGAAGCTTGCGTATGAGCTGCAGCGCCTCAATGCCGCTCATATCGGGCATCATGTGGTCCATCAGCACGAGGTCGTAGTCATTCTCCTGCACGCGCCTCAAAGACTCTTCTCCGGAGAGCGCGTGGTCGATCTTCATGCGGTAAGGCTCCATCAGCCCTTGCGCCACCTGGATGTTGACCGGGTTGTCGTCGACAATGAGAACGGAGACGTAGGGCATCGGGATGTATTCGCTGGTGAGGATGCCGACGTTTTTCGGCCTGCCCGCATACTCCGTAATGCCGGCCAGCGCAAAGGGCAGCTGGAGCGGGAACAACGGAAGGTAGATGTTGCTGGCCTCCATGTCGATGGAGGCATGCTCGCTCAATCGGTACGTGGCCACCGGGCGGGCCGTGAGGTCTTCCGCATCAGCCGCGAGGCGACCGAGATTCTCCGCGGAAGCTAGCACGTGCGTGTAGCCCTCGCACCTCGACAGCTCTGCAAACTGCTCTTCGGTTGAACACGCTTCGTAGCGCAGGCCAAGCTTGTCCATGCAAGAGGTTTCGTAGGCCCGCAGCACATCGGACGGTTCGTACACCAGAAGCGAATAGGCATCTTTGTCCTCGATCACGGCGGTGGGAGCATCATCGGCGATTCCCTGCTTGATAGTCACGGTGAAGGTTGACCCTTTACCGTATTCGCTGGCGACGGAGATAGATCCGCCCATCAGCTTGCAAAGGCCCTGCGAGATGGACAATCCCAAACCGGTTCCCTCGATAGCACGGTTTCGCCGCGTGTCCACCTGCGTGAAGCTGTTGAACAGCTTGTCCACGTCGTCGGGCCGAATGCCGATGCCCGTATCCTCGACTTCCAGGCGCAGCAGCCACTGTCCCTGCCCCTCGTCCTTGACGCCGTCGATCGCCAACCGTATGCTGCCGCTGTTCGTGAATTTGATGGCGTTGCCCACGATGTTCAGCAGCACCTGCTTCACTCTGCCCATGTCGCCCACGAACGTTCGAGGAAGCTCCGGATCGATCTCAATGAAGAACTCCACCGGCTTCTCGCCAATGCGCACGGCCGTGATAATCGTGAGGTCGTACAGCATGGACTCCAACTCGTAGGGTTCATCGACGATGCTGAACTTCCCCGACTCGATTTTGGACAAATCCAGAATATCGTTGATGATGGTGAGCAACCCCTTGCCGGAGTTGACGATGTTGAGCACCTTGCTGCGCTGTCCCGGCGTGAGATCATCCCGAAGCAAAATCTCGCTGATGCCCACGATCGCATTCATGGGCGTTCGTATCTCATGGCTCATGTTTGCGAGGAATGCCGATTTCGCGCTGTTGGATTGCTGGCTTTCCTGCGAAACGCCGTACGAGCGCAGCGCCAAGACCAAGAGCCCGAAAAATCCCAGGAAGATCGCGCAGCTTATGAGAATAAGCTCGCTTGTCATGCTCGCGGTTTTGCCTAAAACCGCTTCCTCCGACACGATATTGACGATGCTCCAGTCGTTGAAGGTAATGGGCGAATAGTACGCGATCTTCTTCGCATCGAGATAGCTGTACTGCACGAGGCCCTCGCGGTCGTTCTCTATATCGTCGAGAAATCGCTCGTAGCTGTAGCCGTCAGCGAAATCGGCAGTCTCCCAAGCCTTGAACAAGTTGTTGAAATCGAGGCTCTTCGTGCGCATGATGATCGTTCCGTTTTTGTCGAAAACGTACGAGTACCCTTCCCCGCCGAAACTGTCGAGGCTCAGAACTTCGCTCAACTGCGAAATTTCCATCATCGCCACCAACGCGCCCGCAGAAGCGCCTTCCCCCATGGGCACGGTGAGCAAGATTCCGCTCGCGGCTCGATCCTTGAATATCTTCCTGATGAGGTTCGAGATGCTTCTTTCGCCGCGCAAAGCGCTCTGGAAGTAGTCTTCGCCACTGATGTCCACCGATTCGGAAGGCATGGTTGCATGAAGCACGCCATCCGGGCCGGCGTACCCGATATAGGCGAAATTGTATTGTTTGACAACGCTATTGAGGTAGTCCGTCTTCGCAGCGTCCGAGTCCATCGAATCGACGGCGGCCGATACCGCCCCCAACGCATCCTGCGTATCCGAAACGACGCTCGTCATATGAGAAGTCACGTAAGAAGACACGTCCGCAAGGTGCGTCTGATTTTCGGAGACCATTTCTTCGCCGAAGCGCGCGATATAGGAAGAGATCACCCAGGCGAAAACGAGCATGAACACCAGAAGAAGGGCAGCAACGAGCATGAAGCGATTTCGCCGATGATTCGCCGCTCCCCCCTGAGCCCCCTGTCGCCATCGCGTCATGCTGCTATGGCTCCTGAAGTCCGAGGCGGCTCAACCGGGCATCGTTCATGGCCTGCAAACAGGACTCCAACGACAGCTCGTCTTGCATGTACTGTTGAATGTAGGATGCGTCGATTTGGGAGAATCCCCGCACGCGCGACCAGGCCGTGGAGTTGTAGAACAGCTTGTTGATCAGCCGTTCCGTCTCCATATACTGCGGGGTGGTAATGCTTCCCCGCTGATCGTTGAACACGGGAGCCGTGTAAACGCCCGCATAGTGCACGTTATAATTGCAGGGATCCGCCATGAAGTTTATCAAGTCGAGCGTGACGTCCAGCTGGTCGCTTTTTTTGTTCGCGATGCCCAGCAGAATATTCGGTCCTTCGAAGCTGCCGTTTTCGGGCGTCCCCATGAAGGCGGGCATGATGCCTATGTTCGAAGGGTCTCCGGTGTAGCCGGTGTAGAGCCATGTATCCCAGCACAGCATCATGGCGTACTCGCCGCTTTGCATCGCCTCGTCCATGCCGTCCCAGTCGTTATCCGCATAGGCTTCACCGAAGTAACCGCTATCGGACATGGTCTTATACCACTGGACGATTTTTCTCATTTCCGGAACATCCGCATAGGACAACGTGTTGTCGTTGAGACCGTCCAATACTCGCTGCTCTTTCAAGAAGCTGTCCATGGGAAACTGGTAGAGCAGCATGGTTATTTCCTTGTAGGGCAAATAGACGGGAGTCACCCCGTTTTGCAGCAGGGTTTCGCACACAGACAAGAACTCTTCTTGCGTCGTGGGAATATCCAGATGATAGGTTTCGAAAAGCTCCTTGTTGTAGAGCGTTCCGGAAACGGAAGCTTCTCCATGAGGCAAGCCGATGACTTTTCCGTTAAAAACGGCCTGGGTCAGCGCGGTGTCGGTCAAATCGTCAATCCACGGCGCATCGGTGAAATCGTAGAAATTCTCATCGGGATTCAAGTTCTCTACGTTGGTACCGCCGTAGCTCAAAAGCAGATCGGGTCGCTCTTCTTCGTCTGACGAAAATGCGCGAGGGACCTTTTCATCGAGATCCACTTTTGACAGAGGCACGACCTCTATGACGTTGCCGGTTTTCTGCTGATAGTCCTCGAAAGCCCTGACAATATAAGGCCGCGAAAGGTCGTCCTTGTCGCCCCACACGGTAATGGTTCTTCCGGTGAATTCTCCCCAGGTATACAGGGGAGCTTCTTCTTCTGGGACGACCGTGGTATCGGCGTGGCTCGTGCAACCGGCCACCGTGAACAAGGCAGCTAGGATCAATGCGGCGACTTTGATTGCTCGGCTTTTCAGCGCGCTCTCCTCCACGCCTCGATCCCCAAGATAGACGAAAAGATAGTACCACGAATCGCCTGATCCGGGACGGCTCAACCGACACTTCAGTCGCCTCCATACGAGGGTACCACCCGTATGCTTTCGAAAAAAGATGAGCCCAAGCCGGGAGGGAGGGGGCTTGGGCTCGTGAAACGGTTGGGATGCGCGGGCGCTAGCCGGCGATGAGCTTGTGCGCGGTGTTCGCGGCCGTGCGGGCGCTGTTCACGCCGTGGCAGGTCATGGAGCCGTTGATGTCGATGCCGTACATGTTGTTGTACAGCATGCCGCCGTCGGCGCCCACGGCGAACAGGTTGTCGAACGCCTGGTCGCGGCCCGGCTTCTTCACGCGGAACTGGCGGTCGGTTTTCACGCCGCCGGAGTACAGGCCCTCGAGCGCGCCGCGGATGAGGCCGCAGTAGAAGGGCGGCGTGGCGATGGGCATGAGGTACTCGGCGTCCTTGCCGAAGTCGGCGTCCACCCCGGCTTCGACGTTCGCGTTGTACTGCTTGACCTGGGCGAGGAACAGATCTTTGTCCACGTCCATGATCTTCGCCAGCTCTTCAAGCGAGTCGGCTTTGTAGGCGTCGTCGCCTTTGGCGATCATCTCTTCCCACAGCTGCGCGCATTCCTCGTCGCCGTCGAGCATGTACTCGTAAACGTCCTTGTCCATGATGCTCCAGCAGGTGCCGCCGGCCAGACGCACCGGCACGTTCTGCAACTCGAAGTTGTGCGTGTACGTGGAGCACGCCTCGTCGGAGAAGCGCTCGCCATGGATGTCCACCCACAGGCACGGACCGCCCCAGCACAGCTTGTCCCAGATGGGGCCCCAGGGGCCGGCCGAGCCGATGATGTTCGTGCAGCCGAACGCCGGTGCGCCGTGCTCGATGCCGCCGGCCTTGATCATCATGGTCACGCCATCGCCGTAGTGGCCCGGCGTGCCGATGATGCGGATATCCTCGAGGTCGACGCCCAGCTTGCCCATGCGCGCGGCGTCCTCGCCGAAACCGCCCGTGCTCACGATGACGGCCTTCGCGTTGATCTTGATGGTGTCGCCGTACGTGTCGGTGGCGTACGCGCCGGCCACGTTGCCGTTTTCGTCGAGGAACAGGTCGCGGGCACGCGTGTTCAGGCGCAGGTTCACGCCGTACTCGGCCAGCTTCTTCTTCATGTACGGGAAATAGCCGATGCCGGCCGCGCCGCCCTTGTACACGTAGTCGAAGCTGAACTCGGCGCGGTAGCGACCCTGCTTGTACATTTCCAGGTACGCGGGGTCGAGATCCTCGATGGCCTCGTACTGCACGCCGTTGTCGATGAGCCACTGCACGTTTTCCGCAGCGTGGCTGATCATGTCGCGGATGAACATCTGGTTGACCGTGTAGGACTGCGCGTCGGCCTCGTAGCGCACCATCTCGCCGAGCGTGGCCTCGCCCGAGTTGGGATGCAGGCCGTAGGCGTTCGTGCACTCGACGCCCGTGCCGTTGCCGCCGAGCGCCGACTGGCCCTCGATCAGCAGCACCTTGTCGCCGTTCTCGCCCGCCTGCACGGCAGCCGACGTGCCGGAGAACCCGCCGCCCACCACGAGGATGTCGCACGAGATTTCCTCGGTGACCTGGCTCGCCCAGTCCTCGTCTTCCGACGCCTTCTTGTCGGCCGCGTGGGCCACGCCCGTCGCGCTCATGGCCAGCGCCGCACCCGCCATACCGGCGCCCAACAAGAAATTCCTTCTGCTCAATTCAGTCATGTGAGTATCTCACTTTCGTATCGATGAAATGAAAACGGGGGTTGAAGGAGGACTTACCTCTTTTTGAAGTCGCCATCGGAGTAGGTGATGGTCTTGCCATCGACGACCGCTTCCAGGCTCTCGATGGTGTAGGTGTTGTCCTTCACGTTTTCATGCGTGGCGGCAATTTCGGCACCGGCGAACTCGACGACCTTCACCTGCATGGTGAGGCTCTCGATGTTGAAGCCGGTGATCTCGCGCAAGTCCGTCACGTAGTCGGCGAACTTCGCGTCGTCGCTCGACACCGTAATGGGGCTGTCGGCCTCCGACACGTCCCAATCGACGAGCGTCATCTCGTTCGTCGCGGTTTTCACGAGCGTCTTCGTCGTGCTGTCCGCCGAGCTTGCGCTGCCCGCGCCAGCTGCGCTCCCCGACCCGTTGCCTCCGCAGGCCACAAGCGCGCCCAGCGACAGAACGGCCACCATGGCCACGGCCAGCAGCATCGATACGCGCTTCGCCTTGCTCCCTCTCGTACGCAATTCCATCCCTCTCCCCTTCCTATTCGATTCGCCGCGTCGAACCGGTCCCTTGCCGGCTGGCGGCTTGGAAACGATTGAACGCGATGCGGAAGGGAATTGCTTCATCAGGTGCGGGCGTTTTGGAAAAATCACCCGTTTGTGATGAGACGCACGTACCGCTGACGAAGCCGCGGCGAACGGCGGCGCGCCCGCTAGGATTGCTGGGGAAACACCAGGTCAAGCAGCTCTTGTCGGTTGTGCACGTTCACTTTGGTGTAAATGTGGCGAATGTGGCTCTTCACCGTATTCTCCGATACGTGCAGGTGCTCCGAGATGTAGGGGCCGTTGCGCCCGGCAACGAGCAGGCCCAGAACATCGGTCTCGCGCGAGGTGAGGAAGAACATGGACGACAGCGCGGCGATGCGATCCTGATAGCCCGGTGCCGTGCCCACATCGCCCTCCTCGCGCAGCGAAGCGTCGTCAGGCCGGTTGAACTCCACTTCGTACGTGCTCAGTCGATCCCAGATAGCGCTCTTCCCACTTGAGAAGCCCACGGTCAACAGCAGCAGCGCGCTGCCGAACACGATGTAGGACACGATGGTGGCGCCGTCGCCGCCCACGGCCTGACCGAGCACCGTACCCAGCAAGATGCCCAGCTGGTCCACCGTGTACACCACGCAGATGATGCGCAGCAGCGACGTGCCCGACTTGTAGCCGATCATGATGATGATCATCCAGATGAGCAGGTCGAAGCACGCGTAGCCCGTGAAGAACAGGCAGTCGGACACGAACGAGCCCGGCACGCCCATAACGGCCAGCAGACCGCATCCGATGAGCCCGAGGGACATGGCCACGAGCGCCCCTTGCAGGATAAGGTAGGGCCGCCACGAGTAGAGCAGGTAGCCCGCCAGCATGGCCAGGCTGACGAAGGCGCGCAAAGCGACGGTGACGTATTCCAGGTACACGCCCTGCGAGCTGGAAGCGAACAGGCCCTGGTAGTTCGCAAATCCGAACGATGCGCTGATAACCAGCACCATGAGCAGGAAGTAGCGGTCGCAGCCGAACATGCGACGGGCGCGACGGGCGCCGTCGACGGCCTTCTCGCGCACGACGGCGATGGCCTCGAGCGTGGCGCGATTCTGTCCGCGCACGAGGTAGACGGCGTAGCACAACGCCGAGAACAACGGCAGCAGCACGGCGAACACCACCGATGCCGCAGGTTGCAGGAACATCACCAAGAGGATGGCCACGATGTTGAGCGGCAGCGCGGCGGCAAGGTGCACGAGCGCGTTCGTGGTGCCCTGGCAGGTGGCGATGCCGCCGCACAGCACGGCCCCGACGCTCTGATAGGCCCCGATGAGGATGCCGCCGATAACGAGCAGCGCCGGATTCGTCTGAACGCCCGCGAATACGAGCACCGAGCCCACCGTGCCGCACAGCAGTGAGCAGGCGGCGAACACGCGCGGGTCGAGCACGCGCGAGCGGGCGCGGGCGCTTGCGGCCAACAACCCCAGCAGCAGCGCGCTCGCGGCAAACGACACGATGAACGGCAGCGCGTCGACGGGCCGTCCCGCGGCCGAGAACAGCGCAGGGCTGAACGGCACCACGTCGAACCACGACCAGAAAAACGACGACACGAGCAATGCCACCGGTGAAATGTTCCCCGTGAATCTATCGAGCATCTCGTTCATGAACGTGAGCACTCCCCTAGGTACGGATACGCGCTCCTCCCCCGGAATGCGTATCCGTACTATACCAGAGATGCCGCCCGCGCCGCGCGCTAGTCGCCCACCGTCATCTGCAGCAGGTACACCTCTTCGCGCAGTTCGCGCGCCGTTTCGCGACCGAGCGTGCCCGCTTCGCGCATGCGCTGGATTTCGTCGAGTTCGAGGCGCAGCGCTTCGGTTTCGATCTCGGTCACGTCAACCTTGATCTCCTCGATGGCGTCGGGGTCGCGCGTGAGGGGGCCGCGCGCCTCGCGGGGCGGGCGGCCGTCGGACGCATGATCGTCGCGCAGCTCGAACGCCGCGAGCGTCGCGCGGCACTCGGCCGCCAGCATAGCGGCACCCTCTGCCACCTCCACGTTCGGATCGTCCGTTTTCGTTTCGAGGAAGTCGAGCGAGCACTGCTCAAGCCCCACGCGGAAGGCGCGCGCGGCCTGCATCTCCTCGCCGCTGAAGTGCGGCTTCGCGAACATGCGCGTCATGCTGCGCACCGTTCGCGTGGCGGTCATCTTCGCGTGGCGGAACACGCGAGCGCCCTTGTTCTGGTGCGCTTGACGATGCAGCAGCATCTCGCGCATGTGCTCGAATTGCTCGAGGTAGCGCTGCCCCTCCGCGGGTGCCACGACGCCCTCGGCCATGCACTGCTCGACGTAGGCCCGCTGGCAATCGAGCATGCCGACGCGCAGCTCCATCAGGCACGCCGCGGACGTGCTCTGCCGACGCAGCCGCTTGATGCGCTCTTCGTACTGCCGCACCACGATGCGCGTGGCCAGTTCGGTGTCGGGCGTTTCCTCGGCTTTCAGCTGCAACACCACACGCTCGAGAATGGCGATGTTCGCGGCTTGCACAACCGCGTCGTCGTCCTCCTCGTCGGCCTTCGGCGCAAGCAGCGGCACGACGAAGTTCGCCAGCAGCAAGGTGCACAGAATGACGCCCGACGCCAGGAAGATGAGCATGTCGCGGTTCGGGAAGAGCGAGCCGTCGGCCAAGGAGAAGGGCACGGTGAACGCGATGGACAGGGTGACGGCGCCCTTCGGGCCGGCCAGCGTGGTAACCAGCGCATCGCGCACGGCGCCCTTCGCCAGCTTGCCCTTGCGCGCGAACGCCTCCATGCCCAGCACCCACACGAAACGCACGCCCTCCACCAGCAGCGTGATGAGCAGCACGAGGCCCACCAGGTTCAAGGCGTCGGCAGGGCCGTTCCACGTGGGCATGATGGCGCGCGGCAGCTGCATGCCCAGCAGCACGAACACCACGCCGTTGATCACGAACACGAGCGTTTCCCACACGCTGTCGGAGGCCAGCTTGAGGCGTGCGGACGCCGGCGTGGACTCCTTCGGCAGCAGCGTGATGAGCAGGCCCGCGGCCACCACGGCCAGGATGCCGCTCACGCCCACGTGCTCGGCCACGAGGAACACGAGGAACGGCGTGAACACCTCGAACACCACGTGCACCGTCACGCTCTCAAAGCCCTGCTTGCGAATGAGGCGCAGGGCAACCGCCGCTACAAGGCCAAGCGCCAGCCCCAGCAGGATGCCGCCGAAGAAGCTCACGGCGAACGTCGATGCCGCTTCGGCGAGCGAGAACGCGCCGGTGACAGCTGCGGCGATGGCGAACTGGAACGACACGACGCCCGACGCGTCGTTGATGAGGGCCTCGCCCGAAAGCAGCGTGTTCTGGCGCTTGGACAGGCGGATGTCCTTGCCGAGCGCCGTGACGGCCACCGCGTCGGTGGGCCCGAGCGCGGCGCCCAGCGCAAAGGCGGCCGCCAGCGGAATGGTGGGTTCGAGCCAGTTCAACACGAAGCCCACCATGAGCACCGTCACCAGCACGAGGCCCACGGCCAGCGACAGGATGGCGCCCTTGTTGTCCCACAGCGCACGTTTGCTGGCGTGCCGCGATTCGTCGAACAGCAGCGGCGCGATGAACAGCACGAGGAACAGCTCCGGATCGATATCCACCTGCACCGGCACGCCCACCAGCACGATGATCACCACGCCGAGGGCAATTTGCACGAGCGGCAACGACACGCGCGGCATCATCTGGTCGAGCACGGTGGAAACGAGCACCGCGCCCAGCAGCAGCAATACCAGTTCGAACATTTCCATGGGCTATCCTTTCGCCGCGTCGTCGACGGCTTCCTCGGCCAGACAGGCGACGAGCTTCTTCTGAATGCGCACGTACTGCGCCGCGTCCTCGGGACCGAGGCGTTCGAGCAGCTGCGCGATGAGGCCGAGCGCTTCGTCGCGACGTTCGGTGATGTAGGCGACGCCCCGGTCGGTGAGGGCCACCACCGTCTGCCGGTTGTCAGCCGGGTCGGGCGAGCGCGTGAGTAGGCCGCGTTCTTCCAGGTGGCCGAGCATCGTGGCAACGCGCGCGGTGCTCACGCCCATGCGCTCGCTGAGGTCTTTCGGGTGCGCGATCTCGCCGTCCTGCAGCAGCAGGAACAGCGCGCCCTGTTCGCCGGCGGCCATGCGGTCCACCAGCCGCTCGACGCCCGCGCGCCGCAGCTCCGCCCGCATGCCCACCAGCTCCTGCGCCAACGCTCGATATTCCATCGCGCAGCTCCTTCCGCACGTTTGCTAACGTCATTAGCTATTTTACCGCGCCCATGCGCCCCTGACGATACCCGATGAATTCCATCCACAAATAAAAAACGACCAGGTACCATACCTGGTCGTTCTTCAAATTCAAAATGGTGCGGGCGAAAGGACTTGAACCTTCATGGGGTTGCCCCCATACGGACCTGAACCGTACGCGTCTGCCAATTCCGCCACGCCCGCACAACTCGGCTTCTTTTCGAAGCGAGTGAACATGATACCCCAGTTGATAGATCATGACAAGAAGAAAATCCACACGGGGGAAATTTATTCGAAACTCACGAGCATCCTGCACTCGAAACCCCTCGTGCGACGCGAGTTTTCGCATCGACCACGGCTCGGCGCACTCGCAGAACCGCGTACACGCCAAACAAGCCCGTATACACCACGACGCTCGTCGCGGCAGTTGCGCCCTGCGTCAATGCGGACGGAAGCAGAATGATGGCAAGATGCAGGTAGATCAACCCGAAAAAGGCGTACGACCACTTCTGCAGCTTGACCCAGGAAGCGGCGCCCATGCGACGCTTCACCGGAGAAAGCGACGTGACGCCCAGCATAAGCAGCAAAACCAAGAGAACCGCCGCAGCAACGAGAAACGCCCACAGCCAGACATCGGCCGTTCCGCTCGTGAATCGCGGCACAAAGGCCGTCAGGTACACGCATACGTGGCCCAGACACAAGATGCACGCCATGATGGAGAGCTCGGCGCGCATAGGCCTCAACATCAGCCCCGCTTTCGAATCCTTCCGAAACACGCCGATGAACATCACGATAAAGAACAGGGCGAGGGCAAGCGTGCATTTCTGCATCAACAGAAATAGCACGCTGCGCACGATCCCGGGGTATGCAACAAAGAGGTTCCCCACATACAAAACCGTCAGCACGACCGCACCCGCGTAAAATGCCAGGGCATATGTTGTCAGAGCGTCCTTAAGTAAAAACACCAGCGCGGTCGTGCAGGCCAGCACAAGAAGAAAACTCATCCGTTCGTCCTTTCTGGAGCTAGAGGGGGTTATCCGGAAGAGCCCTCAGCACCCGCGCGCCAACCGTAAAGAAAGCTTCGCTGCTTTTATCTATCGTCTCTTCGGCAAACGCCCGAGCAAATCCGATGAAATGATCCTCGTAAAAGTCCTCGTACGCACGGTCCGGGATGTCGACGCCAACCGGTCTATCGACGAGCCCTGCATTCAGCATGCAGAGGTGCATGAGGAATTCGAGCATCGACCCTATGTGGTCGAGCGGATCGTTCGACTCGCCAGTCCGCACGATGCCGCACGTCCGCATGAAGCGCTCGATTTCCATGGACTTCTTGCCCACGAAAAGCAGCGGCTTCCGACCAGCCTGCGAGGCTTCCCATGTTCCCGCAAAAGGGATGATGAGCGGATCGCGGCTTCCGATGTAGAGCCGGGTGTACTCCTTTCGCACCCGATGGAACGCCTCGTCTTCGTCCATTCCGCGGTAGCGGTTCAGTTCGCTCGCCCCGCATTCTCCCCAGTCCTTCGGTAGATCGTTGATCTCGGTTACCTCGGCCAACGCCTCCTGGTATTCCCCCGACGTCAGGGCTCCGACAATCTCTCGCTGGGTGAAAAGAAAGGTTTTCGCCAGCAACTCATAGAGCGCTGCCTTGCTCTCCCAGGTCTTTTCCATGTCACAACTCGCTATCTCGTCGTATTCGACGCGTCCGGAAGATCCTGCCGCGTCGCCGCTTGAGCGACACGGCAGGATCGCAGAACAGGTGAGCAAACCGATGCCCGCGTTCGCCTACTTCAGAAAATAGATGTTCGGACCCGTCCCCTGATCAGGGAGCAGTTGGTCGTATTCGCGAGAAGCAACCAGCTTCGAGATGTCCGACTCGGGGTCATCGAGGTCGCCGAAGCAACGGGCTTGAGCTTGGCAGATTTCGACGCATGCGGGCAGCTCGCCACGGTCAATTCGATGCGTGCAGAACATGCATTTCTCAACGGTATTCGCCCGATGCTCGGGCGCCTGCGCGTCGCCCATGGGGAAATCGAGGGCCCACGAAGGGTCGTTGAGGTGCGTGCGCACCCCGTCGTACGGACAGGCGGCAATGCAGCTGTCGCAACCGATGCATTTCTCGCTGTCCACCACCACAATACCGTCCTCGCGCTTCTCGGAAGCACCCGTGGGGCAAACGGCAACGCATGCGGGTTCGCTGCAATGCTGGCAGGCGAACGTGAAGAACGTGATGTGCAGATCGTCAGGATAGGTTCCTTCGGGAGTATAGCGATGCTCCCCTCCTTTGGTGCGAGCGGTGTTCCACCACACTCCCTCGGGAAGGTTGTTCTCCACTTTGCAGGTCATGGCGCAGTTGTTGCAAGCCGAGCAGCGCCTGGTGTCAACCGTCATTCCGTAGCGTGTCATGCTGCACCCCCTAGAGCTTCTCGACCTGGCAGAGCCAGTCGTTGTGGCTGTCATTGTTGGTGATCTTGTCTCCCGCATCGATCGACGTCACCGCTTGCAGATGGCCTTCGCGCATCTCCTTACCCGCATATCCGCGGGGGATGTTGACCGTGTCCTCACGAATGCCCTTCGATACCAATGCACGGGTGACGAAGCTCCCTCGGTCATTGAACACCTTGATCAGATCGCCGGTCTTGATGCCTCGTTCGGCCGCAGCCGTCTCGTGGATGATCGTGTAAGGCTCGCCTTCGCCCTCCGTGCCCTCAAAACCGCGAAGCTCGTTGAGCCAAGGCACGTTGTTGTGCATGGAGTGGCCTGTGTAATTATCGTGATACGAAAGACCAAAAAGCGGATACTTCTCACGAAGAGGATTACTCGCATAAGCCTCGAATGCAGGCTCGTAATACGGCAGGCGATCCAACGGGGTCACTTCCACATCCCAGTTTCCATTCGGGGTCAAAGTCTCCAGATAGAATTGGGTACGACCCGTAGCATTGCGCTCTTGACCGACCGCCTCCGTCCTTACGATCTCGTCTACGTATATGGCGCCCTGTTTGCGATAGTCATCGTACCCGAGTCCCGCAGAGATGTTCTCTTCCGTGTCGAGAAGCTCGCGTAAATAACCCTCGGCATCCTTGTCGTACAGATCGTCGTATCCCATGGCCTCTGCAAGAGCGACAAATATCTCGAAATCGGACTTGCTTTCCCCGATAGGATCGATGGCTTTCTGGTTCAGGTAGCTCTCGAAGTCCTCGGATTCGAACGACATGGTCACCGGAAGAGCTAAGCTCGCTTGCATTGTGGTATCGGTCATGAACTCAGAGGCAACGACCACAAAGTCCACCTTCTTCCACGCCTCGATCTGCTCCGTGTACCCAATCCCGCATTCAATGGGGTTGGCACCCGCAATCCAGAGCATGCGCAAGGTGTAATCTTCGCCGAGCCATTTTCCCGAGTTCACGATCTGAGGGACTTTGTTAAGGGAAGCCATCTTGGAGAGTTTGGCACCTTCAACCGTCAAAGCCGCCTTCGTGTTGAAAACCGGGGTCTTGTAATACTGAGTTGCGGGCAGCGCGTTACCGTAACTCGCTCCCGGCTTGCATGCGTTGCCGGTCAATGATGCCAGGAGGAACAAGCCGTAGTAGATGCGCCACGAGTTCTGCAAGTGCTGGAAACCCCAATAGGTAGCGAAGAATGACGGTCCATCGGCATAGGTTCGTGCAAAGTCTTCAATCGTCTCGACGGGAAGCCCGCACTCTTCTGCCGCGAATTCAACGGTGAAGGGCGCTATCGTTTCACGCGTAAGATCATATACGGTTCTCACGCTCACCCCGTCTGCGTCGAACGTGCCGGTAACGGCGGGGTCTTTGATCTCGAACGAGGATCCGAACTCCCCCGTTGCCTCATCGTAGACGACCTCGCTATCGACTTCGACCTCCTTGCCCGACGTAGCGTCAACTTTCTTGTACAAGGGCAGACCCAGATCAGAGAGCCGGAGATAGCTTCCATCCTCTTTGATGAGCAGTGGCGCTACAGACTTGTTGCGAAGATAGTCATAATCGATCAGGTCGTTCTCAATGATGTAGTTGCACGCGGCGAGGAGCAGCGCACCATCGGTTCCTTGCCTGATGGGAATCCACTGATCTGCATGGGCGGCTGAATTCGAATAGCGCGGATCGATGACGACGAGCTTCACGCCCTTTTCTTTCGCTTCCATGAAGCACGACCATGCGGTCCTGAAAGAATCGCAGGTGTTGCCCAGCATGAAGATGGTCTTTGCATTGACAGAGTCTTCGGCGGAATTGGTGACACCGCCCAACATGACGCTCTGCATGTATAGACCCGCTGCGTCTCCCGTGGCGGTGAACAGGGTAACGCCGGTCTTCTGGAAAAAGCGCTCCGGACCGATGCCGCATGCTCCTCGCGTCTCGGGAAAGTTCGTAAAGCCGTTGTAGACCGTACCAAGTTTGCCGCTCTTGCCGCTATAGCTACTCATAAAGCCAACGGACTCGGGCCCGTACTCGTCGAACGCGGCCTTCATTTTCTTAGCAACGAGATCCAAGGCCTCATCCCAGCTGATGCGCTCCCAATTGTCGCTTCCGCGCTCGCCTGTTTGGAGCATGGGATAGAGCAGCCGATGCGTACCGTAAATACGTTGCGGGTTCGCCGGACCCTTCACGCAGCCGGGCTGAAGGCCAACGTCTTTGGTTTTAATAGGATGCTGCCTCGTGCTGACCACTTTGCCCTCGCGTACTATTGTATCAAGGCGGCAGCCCGCGTTTCCGCAATTTCCTCGGCACGTGTTCGAAAACACCTGCACGTCGGGCGCTGTTGCCGGCGCGCTTCCTTCTTCTTTCGCGCCACCGCTCGGGGCGCACCCGATCGTGGTTGCAACCGTCGCTACGCCTGCAGTTGCGGCAGTGGCTTTAAGGAACGATCTGCGTGTAAGCGGCTTGGTGGGTGTATCCATTCTCTCCTCCTGTCAAACGGAGGACGTCGAAGGGGGCTTGGCCGGAACCCCTCCACTCGATGCCCATCCTTTTCCGAAGGCTCAGCGTGCGCTTCGCCCTCCCCCAACTTCGGAAATTGATCAATCCCATCCAAGGAGAGAATAGCATAATCAATCCTAGGATTAAAGATGTAATCCTAGGATTGATTATGCTATTTCGGAAATAGTGGAGGCGTCGCGCGAATCCCAAAAACGGTACTCTACCGGGACTTATATCTAACCTTAAGGCATAGGTTTATGAGGATACTTCACCCCCTCGGGCAGCACGTCTCCGAACCCCTCGCTAAAGGAACTGGGCACCACCACGGTCCCTCCCGTCTCGCGCACGCTTTCGTACAGCAAGTGCATGGCTCGCAGGCGCAAAGCCGCATCGCCGCCGCCATACGTCTCCCCCACCTCTTCAGCGACCGCCGCTATATCCTGCTCGGTATCCATGAGAATGATACGAGCCTTCTTGCGTTGCTCCGCCTGCGCCTCGATGCTCATGATTTCATGCAATTCCGGCGGCAGCAAGATATCGCGCACCTTTACCGAATGAATCGCAACGCCCCACTGAGACGCTTCGTTCTCGAGCACCTGCTTGATGTCAACGTCGAGCTGCTCACGGCGAATAGCAACTTCCGCAACCGTCAGCTGACCGATAGCGTCGCGCAAAGCAGCCTGCGCAACCAGTTTCACCGTGCGCGCGAAATCGCTCACCTCGTTGCAGGCGGCCTTCGCATCGTAGACCGCCCAGAGCAGCACGGCGTTCACGTTCATGGGAACAAGGTCCGCCGTCAGCGTTTCTTCCGCTTCTATTCTTGTTGCGCGCATACGACAGTCGATGCGAATGGTGTTGTGCTCGATGAAGGGAATGGTCCAGAACAAGCCCGGACCCGACACTCGGTTGAATTTGCCGAAACGCAGAACCACAACGCGTTCCCACTGCTGGGCGATATGCACCGACATCGTGGCGAGCGCAGCGACAACGAAAGACGAAAGGGCAACAACGATATTGAACGAGCCCGCAACGAGAACGCCCAATCCCGCGACAATCAGCAGAACAACGGCGAAGACAAAAGCGCTGAGCAAAACAACGCCTGCTCCAGATGCCTTTTCGCCCGAAGAGCCGCCCAGGTCCTCGGGAGCGAGACGATACGAGCTGAACTTGCCTCCGTCTCCCCCGCTCGAACGTCGGACGTTTTTGCCTCCTACGGCGCCCACGTTAAGCCTCCTTGCTCTTTTTCGCGACATCGGGATGCAGTGCGATCACGTTGGAGCCAGGCAGTCGATACGGAAGAGACTCAATCATGACCAGCATTTTTGCCCGTAACACCATTTGATCCGCCGCCTCTTCATAGGTAAGCCCCATGCTCTTGCACGCATGAAGGCACTCGTCGAGCACCGCTTCGAGGTCCTCTGCCGACCCCGCCCCTTTGCCAGGCAGCGGGTCGGAAACAAACATGCCTTTGCCGCGAATGGACTTTACGTATCCGTCCGACTGGAGGCTTAAGTACGCCTTGTTCACGGTGTTGAAGTTAAGGGAAATTTCGACTGCGAGTTCGCGGATTTTCGGCAGCTGATCACCTGGTTTGTAATAGCCGGAATCGATCAGGAATACGAGCCGCTTGCGAAGCTGCAACCATGGCGGCGAGCTTGAATCGGGATCGACCTCGAAGGGGAAGGAATCTTCTTTGCCATCCATAGCTATCTCCTAAAATCCTAAAGCAGGATGCATGCCTGCCGCCACAATGCAGTATCGCAACGAAAAAGCGCCCATCAACACGCAAAACGATGTTCCCAAGGTAGACCATATGCGACCCGGCAAGCAGTCCTCAATTCGAAGCACGACAACATCGAATACCGCGGTCATGATCAATCCGAGCCCCACGAAACCGCCCCACCATATCCAAGCATCCGTTCCGGACACCAAGTCGAAGGCCGACGCCAACCCGGCGCTATCCGCTGAGTCGCTGACGGGCGCCAGAACCAAACTCAAAACCAGCGCAACGGCGCACAGCGACTCTAAGACCACGATCACGATATCAACCCGAGCGAGCAGCCTTCGGTAAGCGGAAAACACGATCGCTTTCCCGCTTGCCTGAATTGCAGCCAAGAACACAACCGCACCGCACGAAGCCGATGACAGCACGAACAGCGCCGGAATCCAAAACGAACTCCACAGGGAAACCGCTTTCATACTCGCGAGAAAGAGCCCCGTATACAGCGATACAGCCAGTCCGATCAAAGCGCATAGCGCATGAAGCGCCCACGAAACGAACGGGTTGCGATTCGTGACGCCCGCTCCCCAAAACAGTACGAGCAGAAAGCAGAGCACGACATCGACAACGATCGCCCACGCCCCGACGGAGAGGTAGTTGAGAGAGGGCGAGAAGAAAAGGTAGACCAGCGCAGAGAAATTACCGGAATCGGCAAGCAGAAGCAACCCGCCCAGCACAAGAGACGCCGCCGCAACCGCACATACCGACCTCATAAGATTGGAGTACTCGGACAGCAAACCCTTCTCCAAGAGATGGCGCGGTATGCTTAAGCCAGCAATTCCAGCAAAGATGCTCAGACCCCCGCCCAAGCCTCCGAGGCACAGGTAAAGCACTACGCCGAGATCAAACAAGCGCCCTCCTGCCCATCGGGATGTAGTACGCTGGCACGTATTCTAGCAGCGCAATCCTAAGATTACAAGCAAGGCGGGGGCCCGAATCGCTCGTCAAGATGCCGGGCGCAGGCGGCGGTGGGC
>NZ_PPTT01000021.1 GCF_003339815.1 Eggerthella sinensis | reverse complement strand
TTTGGTCCTTGAGGATCAGCGGGTAGCGGCCGCCCTCCTTGATCATGGTCTTCATGGAGCGGGCCAGCTCGATCATGTCGAGCAGCTCTTCTTTGGTGAAGTCGTTGGTGTCGATGTAGTCCTTCACTGCCATGGTTCCTCCTAAAGGAATCGGTCCCCGCGGTCGCCTCTTGTCGTCGACCGCATCTCTTGGGCCCAACTATGCAGCCGACCCCCGTTTCTGTGAAGGAATAATGAAGATTATTTTGCAGGAAAAACTCCTATACCCGAAATAATCTCGGTCGTTTACATCGCTGATCAGGTATTCTAATCTCGCGCTCCAAAACGTCTACAACCTCGTTAGTACCTTCTAATCTTGCGAGGTAGAATTGCACCGAGGAGATCGGCCACCCAAGTTGGGGAAGCGAGGGGACTAAACCTTGGAGATTGCCTTCTATTTCTACACGATCCTCGTCATGCTCGTCTGCATCGCTGCAGGCACGATTTCCCTCTCCGCGTATTTCGTCTCCCGAAAACGCAGCCACTTATATATGGTGGCGTTCTTCCTGTTCTACTTCCTCGACCTCGCGCTCATCTTCCAAAACGAATACCTGGGCCAAAACACCAACTTCCCCCTCGAGGCGTTCTACGCCATCGACTACCCTGCGCTTAAAATCCTGTTCTCGCTCGGCACCATCGAGGCGCTGTGGCTCGTGGCGTGCGACTTTCTCGACGAGCACCGCCCCGCGCTGCTCGTCGGCCCGGCGGTGGGCTTCGTGCTGGGGAGCATCGCCGTGCTCGCGTTCCTTCCCGAAGGGCAGTACAAGCAGTGGCTGTTCTACAGCATGCGACAGATCTTCCTGCTGTGGTGCCTGGGCTACGTGCTGCTGCGCTACCGCACCACCGAAGGCGAGATCGAGAAGGCGCGCATGCGCCGGCAGGAGCCGCTGTTCCTCGCCACGCTCATCCTCACCATCTGCATCATCGCCGAAGACGTGTTCATGATGCTCATCTGGGACCCGGACCCCTCGTCGGCCACGCTGCTGCCGCTGTACATCTCCGAGCGCAACTTCTCCGAGAACTTCCTCATGCTGGCCTTCGCGTTCTTCAGCCTGCGCGAAGCGGCCGGTGCCCTGCGCCTGCGCTTCAAGGAGCCGCCCGCGTCCGAGAACCCCGTCGTGCGCCAGCGCATCGACGAGCTGCTGCCCGCGTACTGCGAGCGTCACAAGCTCACCGCGCGCGAGCGCGAGATTGCGGCCCTCGTGCTCATGGGCAAGGACAACCAGAACATCGCGAGCGAGCTGCAACTGGCGTTGGGCACGGTGAAGGCGCACGTGCACAACATCCTGAAAAAGACCGACCACGCCACGCGCCAAGACCTCACCCGCGACTTCTGGAAAGAATGAACCTGCCGACAACCGTATAAGGTAAGGAGCTGACGCGCGTGAACGAGATCTGGTTTTGCTACACCATGCTGTTCATCCTCATGTGCCTGTTCTCCGCGAGCATGTCCCTATCGGCCTACTTCGTGTCGCACCGCTCCACCTATATCGGCATCATGGCGTTCTTTATCGCGTTCTGCCTGGAAACGTCGCTCATCTTCCTCGACGAATACTCCTATTTGAAACCCGCCACCGCAGCGGGCGTGCTCACCTTCCCCTTCCTCCACGCCTGGATAAAGCTCGCGTTCTCCACGGTGTTCATCATCAGCGTGTGGTGGGTGGTGCTGGAATTCGTGGAGCGTCGCTCGTGGAAACGCATCATCGTGCCGTGCGCGATCTGCGTCGCGATCCAGACGGCGTGCGTGCTGTTCGTGCAGGACACGCGCCTTTGCCAGTGGATATTCTACGGCGCGCGCGATCTGTGCGTGCTGGCAGCGCTCGGCTACGGCTACTGGACCTACCGCATGCGCGCGGACGACGCGCTGCGCCGCCACCTCACGCGGCTCAAAAAGCCGTTCTTCGCATTCGTCGTGCTCGTCGTGCTCGTGTTCATCGAAGACTCCGTGATGATGTACTACCTGGCTCCGCTCATCCCGAACGAGTCGTTCCTCTACCACCTCAGCGAACGCAACGCCTGCGAGAACATCGCGGTCATCGCCTGCGCCGTGCTGGCCATCCATTCGGCGGCGGGCACGCTGTCGGTGCGCTTCCACGAGCCGCCCACCACGGCGAACACGAAGGTGGAGCAGCGCGCCCACACGCAGTTCGCGCGCTTCGCCGACCGTCACGAGCTCACGCCGCGCGAGCGCGACGTGCTGGCGCTGCTGCTGGAGGGCAAGGACAACCAGAACGTGGCCAGCACGCTCACGCTGTCGCTGGGCACCGTGAAGGCGCACGTGCACAACATCTACCGCAAGGCGAACGTGAGCTCACGCCAGCAACTGCTGCAGAGCTTCTGGAAGGAAGACTGAGCCGCCGGCTATCGGCGGCCGATACAGTACGCAGCATAGAGGGGAATGCTCTTGATGCCACGTTCCAATCCGAAGTTCTTCGTCGAAAGTCGGAAAACAACCGGCGGCTCGTACGCCTTACGATACGCCTCCAAGCTACGAGCGGACACATTTCCTCCCGATTTGACCTCCACAGGAACCGCGCCCTCCCCTTCCAGCTGCACGACGAAATCCACCTCTGCCTTACTCGCCGTTCCCCAGTAGAACGGGTCCGTCCCGTTCGCCTGTAGCTGCTGCATCACGTAGTTTTCTGCAACGCCGCCGCGGAAGCGCGAGCCCTTGTCAGATGCGGGTGCCAGATCATCGGCTTCCAACCCCTGCAACGCTGTCAAAAGTCCCGTGTCGAGCAGGTACAACTTGAAGAAATCGTGCTCCACGAAGGCTTTGAGCGGCTTCCTCCCCTCGCTCACTCGGTAGCAGAACGAAACCAGCCCGGCCGCGTGAAGCCAGTTTATGGGAGCTTCGTACTGGAAAGCGCGCGCCGACGATGCGATGGTCGCGTACTGGAACTTGTGGTTCTCTTTCGCCAACTGCTCGGGCACGCTTCGCCACACGTTGAGAATCTTTGACGAATCGAGCGGGCTGGCGTATTTCGTCATATCGGCAAGATAGGCATCGGTAATCCCTTGCTGGATCGAACGCACCGCTGGCAGACGAGCACCTTCCACGTGTGCCAAAACCGCCTCGGGCAACCCTCCTACCAACAGGTACGAGCGGTAGAGCTGAAGCGCGCGCTCATGAAGACCAAAAGGAGCATTAGAGGAGTACGCCTCCTCGATGAGATTCGCAAGCCTCTCCTCATCTGAGGCCCAGAGGAACTCCTCGAAATCAAGCGGGTACAAGGTAAGCGTGTCCACTTTCCCAACCGGATAGGAGTACTCGCTGCGACCCAGCGCCACGCCAAGCAAGCTGCCCGCCGCGATCACGCAATACTCGGGAGCGCGTTCGTAGAAGTATTTGAGTGACGTAAGCGCGCGCGGACATGCCTGCACTTCGTCGAAGAACAGGAGCGTTGTCGCGGGGTCGACATCCATGCCGCCCACCACCTCGAGCTGCGGAAGAAGAGCTTGCGGCGTGATGTCGCCGTCGAACAATGCGCAGATATCCCTCTGCGCGGAAAAGTCGATGTAGAGAACGCTATCGAATGCACGCTCGGCAAACGCGAGAACAGAGTACGTCTTTCCCACCTGGCGTGCCCCATGAACAACCAGAGGCTTTCTGGAAGACGACGACTTCCACGCGAGCAGTTCGGCATCGATTCTGCGTTTCATACGGCACTCACCTCGTTTGTCTTGAAATATCGTTCAGATTGTAACGTTTTTTCCGGAATTTTCGTTTGTTTGATAACGAAAATTCACACTTGCTAGAATCAGAAGACCTCTAACCCCTTCTAATCCCGCACGGAACCAATCCAACCCCTTCTAAACTTCCCTCCCCCGCGTACGGCGCGTATGGTCGCATCAAGGAGGGCGGCCGAATGCGGCGCCCGCAGGGAGGGCGGCTGGCGCCGCCCCGCACACATCGGGAAAGGAGGGCAGCGCTGATGGCAACAGAATCAGACACCGTCGCGGTCGCAGCAAGCGACGAGGACCGCGAGCTCGGCACGAAGCCCGTGCACGGTCTGTTCGTGAAGTACTCGCTCATCACGCTCATCGGCATGGCCGCGCAGGCCGTCATGGTTATCCTGGAGGGAGTGATCATCGGCAACGGCCTGGGATCGTTCGGCCTCGCCGTCGTGGGCATCATCATGCCGCTCGAGCTGCTGAACCTGGCGTTGGGAGGCTCGTTGGGCATGGGCGTGGCAACCGTGGCGGGCAACCGCCTGGGCGCCGGCGACGCCGCCGGAGCGCGCAAGGCGTTCTCGCAGGGCTTCTGGCTGTCCACGTACCTCATCTTGGCCATCTCCGTGCTCATCTTCATCTTCGCGCCGCAAATCGCCCTCATGCTGGGCGCGACGCCCGACCTCGTGGACGGCGTGGTCACGTTCATGCGCATCTTCGTGTGCTTCTACCCCTTCTGCATCCTCGGTCAGATGATGGGGTCGGTGCTGCGCGTTGACGAGAAGCCTGGCCTGTCCACCGCCGCCATGTTCGGGTCCGCCGCGCTGGCCGTGGTGTGGCTGTACTGCTCCATCTACCTGGCGGGCATGGGCATCGCCGGCGCCGCCGTGTACTACGGCATTTCCATCGGCCTGTGGTTCGTCGTGATCTTCTACTTCATCTTCAGCAAGAACACGCAGTTCAAAATCTCGCTGTCCGACATGAAGGTGGAGGGCAAGCTGTGCCGCGAGATCCTCACCATCGGCCTGCCCACCTTCCTCGTGCAGGTGGCGAGCCTCGTGTACACCATCGTCATCAACAACTACCTGGGCGTGCTGGGCGGCGATCTGGAAATCTCGGCGTTCGCCATCCTGAACGGGTATCTCGTGTACATCCTCAACATGATGTGGCTGTGCGCCACCTACGGCGTGCAACCGCTGGCCAGCTACAACCACGGCGCGCAGCGGCCCGACCGCCTGAAGACGCTCATCCGCGCCTCGCTCGTGGACACCGCCGGCGCCATCGCCGTGATCTCGGCCCTGTTCATCGTGTGCGCCGTGCCCATTTGCACGATCTTCTGCGGCGACGAGCCCGACCTCATCGCCCTGGCCGCTGCGAACACGCTGCCACTGTGCGTGCTGGCCTGCCTGGGCACCGTGAGCAACGTGATGTCGGCCTACTTCCAGGCCATCGACAAGGTGGTCATCGCCACCGTGCTGGGCATGAGCCGCTACCTCGTGTTCACCGTTCCGTGCATCATGATCATGTCCTCGTTCATGGGCATCAACGGCGTATGGTGGGCGCAGCCCGTGGCCGACGTGCTCTGCTTCGCCTTCGCCATGGTGTTCGTGGTGCGCGAGCTGCGCCGCCTGAGCGCGCTGCACGTCGAACGCGTATCCGAAACGTCCCCCGCATCCGAGCTCTCGCAGGAAGGAGCCGTCGCATGAAGCCGGCCGATCTCATTCTGAAAAGCACCCGCATCTTCACTGCCGAACCGGGCGAGGACGCCACGATGAGCGGCAGCATCGCCATCGCCGACGGGCGCATCGCCTTCGTCGGATCAGACGAAGAGGCCGCCGTCTACGTCGGGCCCGAAACAACCGTGACGGATCTCGGCGACGCGTTCGTCTGCCCCGGGTTCCACGATTCTCACCTGCACTTCTTCCCCTCCGCCATGGATCGCTCGCCCTACGTGGTGTTCTGCGAAGGCACCTGCGCGCAAGATTGCGTCGAGGCGCTCAAGCAGGTGGAGGACGCCCGGCCGACCGACGAGTTCATGCTGTCGTACGGCTGGTACCACCCGCTGTGGGATAACCCGGTGCTGCCCACGAAGGACATCCTCGACGCCGCCTACCCCAACCGCCCCGTGTGCCTGCAGTCGGGCGACTCCCACACGCTGTGGACGAACTCGAAGGGCCTCGAGAAGTTCGGCATCACGAAAGACTCCGTCCCGCCCGCCGGCGGCGTCTATCAGAAGGACGAGAACGGCGAGCTGACGGGCATCATCCAGGAAACGGCGGCCACCGCGCTCATCCCCACCATGCTCGCGTTCAGCGAGGAGGAGACGAACGCCGGCATCGCGCAGTTCCTGGCCGACCTCAACGCCGAGGGCATCACGAGCGTGTGCGACGTGTCGCTCCTGGCCGTGCCCGGCGGCGACTTCGTGCGCGACGACGTGTACCGCGCGCTCGAGGAGCGCGGCGACCTCACGGTGCGCATCAACATGTTCCCCACCGCGCTTGAAGACCTCTCGCGCGCCCGGAAGCTGCGCGACGAGTTCGCCGACAACGACCTGCTGCGCTCGCCGGGCCTCAAGCAGTTCTTCGACGGCGTGTCGTCCACGCACACCGCCTGGCTCACCGAGCCGTACGCGAACGCGTACTTCGACGGCGACTGCGGCGCGCCGGTCACCGACCCCGAGCGCATGCGGCGCATCGTGCTGGGCGCGGCCGAAGAGGGCTTCGCCGTGCGCATCCATACCATTGGCGACAAGGCCATCCACGTGGCGCTCGACATCTTCGAGGAAGCGCGCGAGAAGTTCGGACCGGTGAAGGGCCAAAACGGGCTGGAGCACCTCGAGAACTTCCTGCCCGAGGACATCGCGCGTCTGGCCGAGCTCGACGTGTCGGCCAACTGCCAGCCGCCCCACACGGTGCTCGACCCGAACGGCATCGAGCGCGACCTGGGGCCGGAGCGCGCACAGTGGATGTGGCCGTATCGCAGCTATCTGGACAAGGGCGTGAAGTTCTCGTTCGGCACCGACTCGCCGGTGGTGGACATCAACTCGCGCGAGGTCATCTACGACGCCGTGACGCGGCAGAGCCCGGCCACGGGCGAGCCCGTCGGCGGCTGGCAGCCGCAGGAGAAGATTCCCGCCGCCGACGCCATCCGCGCCTACACGCTGGGCAGCGCCGTGGCGGCGGGCCGCGGCGACGAGGTGGGCTCGCTGGCTCCCGGCAAGCTGGCCGACATCGCCGTGCTCGACACGGACATGGTGACCTGCGACCCCGAGGATATCCTGGGAGCAAACGTGGTCGCAACGTACCTGGGAGGAAAAAAGGTGTGCGGGAAGTAGGCCCCGCGCCCTCATGCCCCTTCCCTCATGGCGCGGCGGAAGACGCGGGGACTTGGGCGTCACCCGCCGCGCCGGTCGCACGCCGCGAGCTGGACGGATCGGCGCGGGGCGGGTTCGCAAACCACGCGTCCCTCCCCGCGCCATGAGCAAGGGAGAAACAGGGCTAATCCCATCTAATCCCTTCTCGGGCTCAACAGAGACCTGTATAATCCCCCGCTGCCTTTCTGATCGCGGTATCGTCGCAGGAGGGAACATCCGCCATAAGGCTAGGAGGCCGACGGCATGGACGAGCTGCTCATCGAACCTGAGCCCACCGAGCGCGAGCTGGGAACCGCACCCATCAAGCCGCTGTTTGCGCGCTACGCCGCCATCACGTTCGCCGGCATGCTGGCGCAGATGGTGATGGTGGTGCTCGAGGGCCTCATCATCGGCAACGGCCTAGGGCCGCTCGGATTGGCGGCCGTCACGGTGATCCTGCCGCTCGAGCTGCTGAACCTCGCGCTGGGCGGAGCGCTGGGCATGGGCACCGCCGCCGCAGCGGGCCAACGCCTGGGCAGCGGAGACGTGGCGGGCGCGCAAAAAGTGTTCTCGCAGGGCTTCTGGCTCGCGGCCTACCTGCTCGTAGCGCTTTCCGCGATCATCGCGGTGTTCGCGCCGCAGATCGCCACGCTCCTCGGCGCCACGGCCGACATCCACGAAGAGGTCACCGCGTTCATTCGCCTGCTCATGTGCTTCTACCCGTTCTGCACGCTGGGGCAGCTGCTGTGCTCGCTCTTGCGCACCGACGAGAAGCCCTCGCTCGCGTCCGCGCTGGCCGTCATCGCCGCCGTCGTGTCGCTGTTCTGGCTGTACGTGTGCGTGTACGTGCTGCAGCTGGGATTCGCCGCCGCCGGCGCCTATTACGGCATGAGCACGGGACTGTGGTTCTTCGCCATCCTGTACTTCCAGTTCAACAAGAAGTCCACGTTCAAAGTGTCGTTCTCCGGCATGAAGCTCGAGCGCAAGGTGTGCAGCGACATCCTGTGGCAGGGGCTGCCGCTGTTCCTCGTGCAGGCCGCCAGCCTCATCTACACCATCGTCATCAACAACTACCTGGGATCGCTCGGCGGCGACCCCGACCTCGCGGCGTTCGCCGTCATCAACGGCTACGTCATCTACCTGCTCGACATGCTGTGCCTGAGCGCCACGTACGGCCTGCAGCCCATCGCCAGCTTCAACTGCGGCGCGCGTCGCTACGACCGCCTGCGCGAGCTCGTGAAGACGAGCCTCATCGGGTCGTTCGCCGTGCTGGCCGCGGTGTGCGCACTGGTCACCGCGCTGGCGGTGCCCATCTCGTCGTTCTTCATCGGCGAGGACCCAGCGCTCGTCGAGCTGACGGCCTCGCACTTCCTGCCGCTGCTCATGTGCGCGTCGCTCGGGTTCTTGGCGCAGGTGGCCTCGGCGTACTTCCAAGCCGTCGGACAGGAGCGCACGTCCATCGTGCTGGGCATCTGCCGCTACCTGCTGTTCGCCATCCCCCTCATCGTGATCCTGGCCGCGGTGGACGGGCTGACCGGCGTATGGTGGGCGCAGCCGCCCGCAGACCTGCTGGCCGCCGGCCTGGCCATCGCCCTGGCGGCGCGCGAATGCAAGCGCCTCAAGCGCTCGAGCGCGAATGCGGCCTGCCCGCTGGCCGAGCCGAACGCCGAGCCGGCCTGATCCCCTTCGTGGACGAAAACGCGCGTTTTCGTCCACGAAGGCATCCGCGCGCCGGTGCCCGCGCGCAAAAACGCGCGGGCACCGGGAGCGAACAGCCCTACGCTACGATGAGGGTGCCGGTTTCTCCCTTGAGGCCGGCTGCGGCGGCATCGAGGCTCGTGATGAGCGCGCGGCCTTCGGGGTAGGCGCGCACGTACGCGATGCAGGCCTCCACCTTCGGCAGCATGGAGCCGGGGGCGAACTGGCCCTGCGCGATGTACTCCTCGGCCTGCGCCACGTCCATGACGTCGATTTCCTCCTGGTCGGGCGTGTTGTAGTTGATCGCTACCTTTTCCACTGCGGTGAGGATGACCAGCATGTCGGCCTCGAACGCGGCGGCCAGCTTGGCGCTCGAGCGGTCCTTGTCGATGACCGCGGCCACGCCGTGGTAGCCGTCGGCCTCCTCGATGACGGGCACGCCGCCACCGCCCGCGCACACCACCACGTAGCCGTCGGCCATGAGGTCTTGGATGACGTCGAACTCCACGATACGCTGCGGTTGCGGCGAGGCCACCACCTGACGCCAGCCGCGCCCGGCGTCTTCCTTGAACGTGGCGCCCGTCTCGGCGGCGAGGCGCAGGGCCTCGTCCTTCGTGAAGAACGAGCCCACGGGCTTCGTGGGGTCTTCGAACGCCGGGTCGTCGCGATCCACGACGGTCTGCGTGATGAGCGCCACCGACGAGCGCATGATGCCGCGCTCTTTCAGCTCGTTGAGCAGCGCTTGCGACAGCTGGTAGCCGATGTAGCCCTGGCTCATCGCGCCGCACTCGGGCAGCGGCATGGCCGGTGCCTTGCCGCCGTGCGCATGGGCGAAGTCGAACGCCGTCTCGATCATGCCAACCTGCGGCCCGTTGCCGTGGGAAACCACGACGTTGATGCCTTCGGCCACCATGTCCACGATGTTCTTCGCCGTATGCCTGACGAACCCCAGCTGCTCGGTAGGAGTCGTGCCCAGGGCATTGCCGCCAAGCGCGATAACCACCGATTTACCTGGTCCTTTTTCATAGGGCATGGCAGATCACTCCCCTGCGGGTTGCTGTTGCGTGATGCAGTGGATGTTGCCGCCGCCGTACACCACTTCGCGGGTGGGCACGCCCACGACCTCGCGGTCGGGGAACATGGCCTGCACCTGCTCGAGCGCCTTCTCATCGTACTCGTCGTCGTACTGCGGCACGAGCACGAACCCGTTGCCGATGAGGAAGTTCATGTACGACGCGATGCACACGTCCTCGGTGGTGCGCGGGATGGTGCCCTCCACCACGTCGATGGCGTCCACTTCCTCCTGCGTCATGTAGGTGGGTTCCTTCGGCATGATCAGCTTGTGCACCTTGAGCTGCCGGCCCTTCGCGTCGGTGGCGTTCGACAGCGTGTCGTAGGCGGCGTGCGCGGCGTCGTAGAACGGGTTGTCCTTATCCTCAGTCCAGATGCAGGCCACCTCGCCGGGCGCCACGAAGCAGGCCACGTCGTCGATGTGCCCGTTCGTCTCCTCGGGGTCGATGCCGTCCTTGATCCAGATGACCTTCTCCACGCCGAGGTATTCGCACAGGTAGTTCTCGATCTGCTCCTTCGACAGCTCCGGGTTGCGCCCCTCGGACAAGAGGCACATCTCGGTGGTCATGACGGTGCCTTCGCCGTCAACATGGATGGAGCCGCCCTCGAGCACGAACGAGTCGGGGCGGTAGCGGTCCACGCCCGCCAGGTCGGCGATCTTGAGGCCCACGAGCGCGTCCTGATCCCACGGGAAGTACAGGCCGTCCACCAGCCCGCCCCATGCGTTGAAGTGCCAATGCACCGCGCGCACGTCGCCGTCGTCGTTCACCACGAACGTCGGGCCGCAGTCGCGCACCCACGAGTCGTCGCTCGTCATCTCCACCACGAGGATGTTCTCCTCGTCGGCCAGCACGTAGTGCGCCGCGGCGTAGTCCTCGGGGTTCACGCCCACCACGACGGGCTCGTACTGCGCGATGCCGCGCGCCACGTCGGCGAACGCCCGCTGCGCCGGCTTCGCGCCGTCGCGCCAGTTGTCGGTGCGGTGCGGCCACAGCATCCAGATGCACTCCTGCGGCTCGAACTCGGCGGGCATGCGGTAGCCGTCTTTTTTCGGCGTCGATTCGTTCTCGTATATGGTTTCCATAAAGCTTCCTTTCACTATGATTGTCATCCTGAGCGACCGAAGGGAGTCGAAGGATCCCGTCAACCGTTACACCATGTCGCGCGGCTCGCGCCCGATGATCTTGTCCTCTTCGAGGGTGATCTTCTCCGATTCCGGCATTTCGATGTAGCCCTGGGCGATGTCGAATTCTATCGGATCGCCGCTGCCGTCCATGCCGCGGTACTCGGCCGTGCGCTCGCGCGCCGACACCACGCGCACGATCTCGCCGATGATGACGAACGCGATCACGCCGATGAGCATGGGAATCTTGCCCAGCTCCTCAGGCGAGTCGTTCAGCGGCACGATGGTGGCGATGATGGCCAGCACAAGCAGCACCACGGGCACCCACGCCACCACGAGCGCCACACCGTGACCGCCCGGCACCTTGAACACGCGCGGCGCGTTCGCGTCGATCTTGCGCAGCTTCAAAAACGCCGGGAACATGGGGATGTAGCTGATCAGCAGGAACACGATGTTCATGGAGAAGAAGATCCAGAAGAAGCTGTCGAAGCCGGCCATTTCCATGAGCGGCGCCAGCAGCACGAGCACGCTCGCCACCACACCGTTGATGATGGCGGCGCCGGTGGGCATCTGGTTCTTCTTGCTCTCGTGCGCGAACGGCTTGGGCATGTTGCCCTTCTTCGCGGCATGCTCGGCCACGAAGTTCACGCCGAACGACCAGCTTACCATGTTGCCGAACAGCGTGATGAGGAACACGATGCCCACCACGATGAACAGCACGCTGCCCACGCCCGCCATGATGCCCACGGCGTCCATGATGCCCGAATCGAGCGAGACGTCCATCGCGGGGATGGCGGCGCCGATGCCGAACGAGCTGAACAGGTACAGCGCGGCGATGGCGATGCCGCCGGCAATGATGGCGCGGGGAATCTGCTTGCTCGGGTTCTCCATCGAGCCCACGTAGGTGGTGATTACCTCGAAGCCCATGAAGTTGAACAGGATGATGGACAGGTACGTGAGGCTGTTCGAGTCGAACGCCGGCAGGAAGGTCTCGGGCGCCATGTCGTTCGCGAAGCCGAAGTTGACGGCGTACCAGATGCCCAGCCCGCCCACGACGAGCGCGATGCCCACCTTGAGCACGGCGGCCAGATTGAGGATCCACGCCGAGTCCGACACCTTCGAGAAGCTGAGGAACACGACGATCCAAATGAACGCCAGCTCGATGGCAAGGGACGGCACGATGCCGATCTCCATGCCCGTGATCATGGAGATGGTCTCGGGGAACAGGAAGGCGAGCGACGCCATCCACAGCGGGAAGTTGATCCAGTAGTACCAGCTCACGCGGCTACCCCACCGGTCGCCGAACGCGCGGCGCACCCAGTCGTACAAACCGCCCTCGTCGTCGTAGGTGGTGCCCAGCTCGGACACCACCAGGCCGTACGGAAGCAGAAACGCGATGATGAGGAAGATCCACCAGAAGAACTGGGAGTTGCCGATGGCGGCAGCAGGAGCCGCCGCCTCGGCCACGAACACCACGGTGATAACCGAGAGTATCGCGTCGATCAATCGAAATTTCTTGGTTGCCATACCAGGCCCCTTTCAATCAGGCGAGCCTTATTTGAGCGGAGCCTTGCCGATACCTTCAAGCAGGAAGTTGAGCTGGTCGTGGGCTTCGCCGGCTTCGGGCTCGTCGATTTCGGCCTGGGCGCAGAACCACGCGAGCAAGCCGCGGATGGAGTGCTTGCGGTTCTCGGCCTCGTCCCAGCAGATGGACTTCGGGCCGTCGATGACCTCGTCGGTCACTTCCTCGCCGCGGGAGGCGGGCAGGCAGTGCATGAACTTCGCGTCCGGGCTCGCCATGTCCATGAGCTCCTTCGTCACCTGGTACGTCGGGTAGAAGATGGCCATGCGCTCGTCCTTCGACAACTCCTTGTCGTACAGGCCGTACCACACGTCGGTGTACACGAAGTCGGCGTCCTTCATGGCTTCCTCGCGGTCGTCGGTGACGCTCACGCTGCCGCCCGACACCTCGCAGTTCTTGCGGCCGATGTCCAGCAGCTCCTCGCCGATCTGGTGGCCCTTCGGGCCGTACTGCACGAACGTCATGCCCATCTTCGACGTGATGAACATCTCGGACACGCACACCTGCGTGGCGTCGCCCACGAACACCATCTTGCAGTTCTCGATGCGCTTGCCTTCGGGCAGATGCTCGATCATGGTGAGCAAGTCGCCCATTTCCTGAGTGGGATGGTTGTAGTCGGACATGCCGTTGATCACGGGGATGGTGGCGTACTTCGCCAGCTCGACGATATCCTCGTGATGGTCGACGCGCGCTTCGAGGATGTCCAGCAAACGGCTCATGACGCGGGCCGAGTCCTCGATGGTCTCGTGGCCGCCCAGCTGGATGGAGCCCGGCGCGTAGAACTGCGCGTTGCCGCCGAGGTCGGCCATGGCGCCCTCGAACGACAGGCGCGTGCGGGTGGAAACCTGCTGGAAGATCATGCCGAGCGTCTTGTGCTTCAGCAGCTCGGGGAAGTACCCGGCCTTCACGCAGCGCTTGAGCACGCGCGAAAGCTCGATCATGTCGAGCAGCTGGTCTTTCGTGAAATCGTTGGTGTCGAGAAAGTCCTTTGTGGTCATCGACGGTCTCCTTCGGGGGATGCGGATAGACGGATCGGCGCGACCGGATTGCAGTACGGCCGCGCCTTGGTCTCAGTATCGGCTCATACCGTGAGGGCGCTCGACAAGGATGGGAGGTCGTGCGAGAATCGAAGACGAACCGAAACCAAACCGAAGAAGGACCCCCTCATGAACCTGCCCGGACTCATCACCGTTTCACCCGACCAAACCGAGGAAATCGACGCGCTCAGCCGCATGGTGGGCACGTGCTTCCTCGAGGAGATGTGGTACGTCACCTGGCTCGAAGCCCTCGACGAGCTGGGCATCGGCGACGACCGCAAGCGCGAGATCACCCAGGCCGTCATCCGCTGCGACTACGAGGCCACCGCGCCCTACGGCTGCGTGTACGCGCTGCCCGACAACGCGGGCGCCGCGAACGCCTACCTGCGCAGCGAGCTGGGCGACGTCGACTGGACCGAGCTCGAGGAGGACTCGGGCAGCATGCTGGCCGAGCTGCTCACCGACGAGGAGATCGAGGTGCTCGGACCGCGCATCGAAGCCATGGACCCCATCTCCAGCACGAGCTGGCCGCTTGAGCGCACGGCGCCCGACGAGGACTTCATCTACTTCATCTCCGCCGGCGTCGATCCCGACAAGCGCGGCTCGGGCGCGTTCCGCCGCCTGTTCACGCCGTTCCTCGCGTACGCCGACGAACACGGCCTGAGCTGCTACCTCGATTGCTACACCGACCGGCTCGAGCAGCTGTACGGCCACTTCGGCTTCGAGACGGTGGAGCGCCGCTCCATCGACGCCTTCCCCATCGTCGAGCGCCTCATGCGCCGCTTGCCCCAGTAGGCGCCCGCCATGAAGTCGAGCGAGGTGGCGAAGCTGGCGGACGTTACCGTGCGCACGCTGCGGCATTACCACGCCATCGGGCTCTTGCCCGAGCCGCCGCGCGGCGCGAACGGCTACCGCGAATACGAGGTGGACGATCTCGTGCGCCTGCTGCGCATCAAACGGCTGACCACGCTGGGATTCTCGCTGTCGCGCATCGGCGAGGTGCTCGACGAGATGGACCGCAACCTGTCAGACTCGTCGGGGCCGAACGCCGACGCCGCCCTCGACGAACTCGACCGCGAGCTGGCGCTGCAGATCGAGCGCCTCGAAGAGCAGCGCCGCACCATCGCGCTGCTCAAGCGGGAGCGGTTCGACCCTGATTTGCCGGTGCGGTTTGCACGCATCAAGAAGCAGTTCGAGGTCCTTTTCCCCAGCTCAACCATCACGAACAGCGACCGCGAAGCCCTTCTCATTGCCGGGAACCTGTTCACCGAGGAAGATACCGACGAGCTCGAACGGGTATTGACGGCCTTGTTCGATGGCGACACCGTGCACCAACTCCGTGCGGTTCAGGCACGTTTCGACGATCTGCCCGCCGACGCCTCGCAGGACGAGATCGAGCAGGCGGTGGAGACCGCGCTCGCATTGCTCGGCCCGTTCATCGATTGCTTCGATCCTGCGAACTGGGACAAGGACTACGACAGCGTCGCCGACGACCTGATGCGCGAAATCACGAATAAGAATCTCAATGAAGCTCAGCGCATCGCGACGGATCGCCTCGAGGAAGCGCTCGAGGCGTACATACTCGAGCGCGGCTCTTCCATACATCCTTCACAAACCGCTTGACCCCGACGTAACGTCGTAGTTTTTACTCCTTTCTAGCAACATCAGCGAGAAAGGACCCTTCCATGCACGGCCGCATATCAATCCGCTTTCTCATATCGAACGCATTGTCGCTTCTCGGCAACTCCATCGCCGGCATCGCGCTGCCCCTCATCCTGCTCGCCACCACCGGCGACGCGCTGGCCGCAGGCACGCTCGCGCTCATCTGCGCCGTCCCGCAGATGATCATCGGCATCGTGGGCGGGGCGGCGCTCGACCGCTTCAACCGCCGCACCATCTCCATCATCTCCGACCTCGTGTCGGCCGGAAGCGTCGCCCTCATCCCCATCGTCGACATGGTGTGGGGATTGAACTTCTGGTGGTTCGTCGCGCTCGGCCTGCTGGGCGCCGTGGGCGACATTCCGGGCATGACCGCGCGCGACGCGCTGCTGCCCGCCGTCACCGAGCGCGACGACGTGGACCTGCAGCGTTTCATGGGGCTGTCGCAGTCGCTCGACTCGCTCACCACCATCGTCGGCCCCGCGCTTGCGGCCTTCTTCATCGGCGCCGTGGGCGGCGTGCCGTCGCTGTGGTTCACCGCCGCGCTGTCGTTCCTCGCGGCGCTGGCCACGCTCACCATCCCCCGCTCGGTGGGCGCGGTGCGCGGCACGGGCACCGCCGCCCCCGCCGACGTCGCCGCCTCCGACCTCGGACAGCGCGGGTTCGTCGCGTCGGCCTTCGACGCGCTGCGCACCGGCACGCGCGTGCTGTTCCGCACCGACGGCATCCTCACGGCATCGACGCTGCTCACCTTCGGCATCGTCATGGTGATGGGCTCGTTCCAGGGCCTCGTGCTGCCCGTGTACTTCACGGCGAACGGCCACCCGGAACTTCTGGGATACGTGCTGTCGGTCATGTCGTTCGGCCTGCTGATGAGCTCACTCGGCTACGCCGCCCTCGCGCCGCGCCTCTCGCGCCGCTCGTGGTACGTGCTCTCGCTGTTCGGCATGCTCATCGGCGTGGCCATCTTGGGCGCGCTGCCCTCCTATCCCTTCCTCATGCTGGGCGCGCTCATCCTGGGCGTGAGCGCCGGGCCCGCCTCGGCACTACTCGGGTTCTTCATGCTCGACCGCATCCCCGAGGAGTCGCGCGGCAGCGCGCTCGGCACGCAGAACTCGCTGTTGCTCGTGGCGGCGCCCATCGCCGTGTTCGCCACCTCCGTGGCGGTTGACACGCTGGGAACCTCCACGGCGGCCGTCGTGCTCGTGGGGTGCTGGATTGCCATCACCGCCCTCGCCCTCGTGGCGCGCGGCATGCGCAACCTCGATGACGCGAAGGCACCCGCGGCCACGGGCGCGACCGAACCGACCTCCCCTTGCGCATCGCTCGAAGGAGAAGCCGCCAATCTCGAGTAATCGCATCGCTCCGCCCCTCTGCACCGAATCCGGCCGAACAATGGCAAATTTTTTCGCGATTGCGGCCCGGAAAGCGCCTTTCGAGCTCCACAGGAGGCCGCGAAAGCGCGTGGCCCCGCATCGTGCCTGATCGCGCGAAGCGAGTGCGGGACTCGCGCCGTTCTTCGCCCGCAATCGCGAAAAAATTTGCCACGAGAACGCGTCAACCGTTGCAACGCGAAAGAACCCGCGACGGCACGCGAGGCCAACGCCCCCGCGACCGCGCACCGAGGAGCCCGCCGTCTTGCGGCGCGGTGGCGTTCCGGTCGCGCCTTTCCAACAGTCTGGACACCGCTCCCGGCGGTGCGCGGCGGCGCTCCTATGATGCAGGAGAACACACGGGCGCTTGCGCCCTCCCATCGAAAGGAGCGCCATCATGGCTGAAACCGCATTGGTCACCGGCGCGACGAGCGGCATCGGGGCATCGCTGTGCCTGCTGCTCGCCAGCGACGGCTACAACCTCGTCACCGTCGCCCGCGACGAGGACGCCCTCGAGCAGCAGGCGAAGGAGCTGCGCGTCCTCGACATCGACGTGACGCCCATCCCCTGCGACCTGTCGCGCGAAGGCGCCGCCCGCAAGCTGTTCGAGGCGGTACGCGACCGCAACCTCGCTATCGACATCCTCGTGAACGACGCGGGCTACAGCCCCGCCGGGCAGTTCTCGGAGCTCGGCATTTCCGACATCCGCTCCATGCTGCAGCTGTGCGTGGTGAACCTCACGGAGCTCACCAGCGTCTTTCTGCACCCCATGCTCGAACGCGGGCGCGGACGCATCCTCAACATGAGCTCGATGATGGCGAAGGTGCCCTGCCCCTACAACGCGCTGTACGGCGCGGCCAAAACGTTCGTGCTGTCGTTCACCACCGCGCTCGCCTCCGAGCTCAAGCACACGGGCGTCACGGCCACCGCCGTCTTGCCCGGCGCCACGCTCACGGGTTTCGCGCACAACGCCGGCATCGAGGACGCCCCCGCCTGGAAGTTCTTCGCCATGGACGCCGATGAGACGGCCATCCGCGCCTACCGCGCGCTCATGCGCGGCGAGCGCTGCGCCGTCACCGGCTGGTACAACAAGGTGGGCGCGTTCTCCACGCGCTTCATGCCCCTCGCAGCGCAGATGGTGGCCGCCACCTGGCTCATGGGCTCACGCAAGCACCCGCTCGACGAGGAAGACGAGCGCCCCGGCTCTCCCGACCCGTCCCAACCCGCCGACGACCAGCAAGAAGAGACGAAGCACGGACGCGGAACGCACCACCGGCACTGCTCGCATCACGGGCACGGAGCGCACCGCGACGCGCCCTCGGACGACAACCCGCGACCGCACGGCCCGGCCTGCATCATCAGCTGGGATCGTTGGTAGCCCGCAGCCTTCCGCTCACGGGCGATGCCATGCGGTGGAGCCGACGGCCCCGAGCGAGAACGCTTCGCCGTCGAAGGCCACCTCGGTCACGCTCGCATTGAGGATTTTCAGCGGGTCGTTCACGCGCGACGGGTCGAGCAGGTACACGATGGAGCGCACGACGAACGCGTGCGTCACCACCAGCACGTTGCCGCCGCCCGCGGCGCGCGTGGTGCGGCCCGCATCGAGGAAGAACTGCCGCAAGCGCGCCTCGATGGCGTCGAAGCGCTCCGCCCGGCCCGACGTGTCGGCGTTCGCCAGCACGTCGGCCACCTCGGGCAGCCGACGGTTGAGCTCCTCCATGGGCAGCTCGCGGCCGAACCCCGCCGTGAGCGTTTTGTGCAGGCGCTCGCCCGGCTCGCCCTCCAAATCGCCGTAGCACCACTCGCGCAGCCGCGCGTCCGACGCGCGCCACGACGGCTGCACGATGCCGGGCATCTCCCGCTCCCGCGCGTCGAGGAGCGCATCGAGGGTCTGCACGGCGCGCCCGCTGTCGCTCGAGTACGCCGCCGCGAACTCGAGGCCCGTCAGCCCGCGCCCCAGCGCCTGCGCCCCGCGTACGCCCTCGTCCGTGAGCGGCGTGTCGCACCAGCCCTGTACCTTCCCCATCACATTGAACAGCGTCTGCCCATGGCGCACGATGTAGAACTTCACCGCGCCGTCGGTGCCCTCGTCGGGCTGCAAGGCCACCATCAGACAACCTTGCACACGTCGACCCACGTGCAGGGCTCGGCGCATCGTTCCAGCTCGTCAGGCGTGAGGCGCACCGCGCTCGCGGCGCTGCCGGCCGCCGGGTACACGACGTCGAACCGGCGCAGCGATTCGTCCAAGAACACGTCCACGCCGTCATTGAGCGCGAACGGGCAGACCCCGCCCACGCCGTGGCCGACGAGGGGCTCGGCCTCGTCGGCGGCGAGCATCTTCGCCTTGCAGCCGAACCGGGCCTTGTACTTGGGATTGTCGATGCGCGCGTCGCCGGCGGCCACCACGAGCGCCACGCGATCGCCCACGTGAAACGACAGCGTCTTCGCGATGCGCGCGGGCTCGCACCCCACCGCCTGCGCGGCAAGCTCCACCGTCGCGCTCGACGTCTCGAACTCCAGCACGCGCTCCTCCATACCCAGCGCGCGCAGGTGCGCCCTCACCTTGTCGATAGCCATGTCGCCCACCTTTCGCGTCGTGCTCCTTCGCAGCAAGTATAGCAAAGTGCCGCCCCCTGCTGTCTGAGCGAGCGGAGGCCCAAGGCCGGAGTCGAAGGACCTCAACAGCGACGCGTCTCGTCGCGGCGCTTAGCCCTCTTCGTACTTCGCCAAGAAGGCCTGGGTGCGCTCGTGCTGCGGGTTGTTAATAAGCTGCTCGGCCACACCCTCTTCCACGATGACGCCGCCGTCCATGAACACGATGTGGTCGGCCACGTCGCGCGCGAAGCTCATCTCGTGCGTCACGATCACCATGGTCATGTGCTCGGCCGCCAGATCGCGGATCACCTTGAGCACGTCCTTCGTGAGTTCCGGGTCGAGCGCGCTCGTTGGCTCGTCGAAGAACAGCACGTCGGGGTTGAGCGCCAGCGCGCGGGCGATAGCCACGCGCTGCTGCTGCCCGCCCGACAGCTCGCAGGGCACCATGTCCTCCTTGCCCTCGAGGCCCATCTTCGCCATCAGGCTGCGCGCGTGGTCGAGCACCTCGGCCTTCGGGCGCTTCTGCACGTGGAGCGGCGCGTCGGTGATGTTCTTCATCACCGTGTAGTGCGGGAACAGGTTGAAGTTCTGGAACACGAGGCCGAAGCGGGTTTTCGCCTCTTTCAGCACGGCCTTCGACGCGTACTGCGCCCCCGCCGCGCCGTTCTCGGCCACCGCGAGGTCGCCGTACGCGAGGCGCCCCGCGTCGAGCGTTTCGAGCAGCGTCATGCAGCGCAACAGCGTCGACTTGCCGCCACCCGACGGCCCGATGACGGCCACCACTTCGCCGGGACGCACCGTGAGCGAGATGTCCTTGAGCACCGGGGTGTCTCCGAAGCTTTTCCGCGCGTGTTCCAGCGACACCACCGGTCGTTCGTTCGTCATGGAGGCTCCTCTAGTCGTGATAGTAGTTCAGGCGCTTTTCGATGCGCGTCAGGATGATTTCAACGATGAAGTTGAGCAGCCAGTAAATCACGCCCGCGATGACGTAGGGAAGCAGGCTGATCTGCGAGGCGGCGATGGCCTTGGCCTGGCTGAACATCTCCATGATGCCCAGGACGAACGCGAGCGACGTGTCCTTCACCAGCGTGATGATCTCGTTGCTCATGGCCGGCAGGATGCGCTTGGCCACCTGCGGCAGCACGATTTTCATGAACGTCTGCGCGCGCGAGTAGCCCAGTACCTCGGCGGCTTCGTACTGCCCGCGCGGGATGGACTGGATGCCGCCGCGGTAGATTTCGCCGAAGTAGGCCGCGTAGTTGATGATGAAGCCGATGGAGCAGGCGACGTACTTCCAATCGTTGCCCAGCTGCAGGCCGAACAGGTAGTACGGGCCGAACATGAGCGCCATGAGCTGCAGCATGAGCGGCGTGCCGCGCATGACGGAGATGTAGAAGCGCGTGATGAGCGCGACGGGTTTGCACGAGCTCATGCGCCCGAACGCCACCAGCACGCCCAGCGGCAACGAGCCGACGAGCGTGATGAAGAATATCTGCACGGTGAACGCCAAGCCCGAGAGCAACAGCTCCATCATGGTTGCGAATTCCATGTCCGGCCTTTCTCAAACATCGCAGGTTCGATACACGTCAGCGAGGGCCGTTCCCGTGCCTCAGATTCGTGGGATCGCGCAGGCGTCGCGTACTTTGGTACGCAAGCCTGCGGGATCGCGCGAAGATGAGGTGCGCGAACGGCCCGCAGCGTCGAGCGGTTCCGTCGGCCGTTAGGCCGACGGAACGTTACAGTACCCAGTTGTCGTACGTGATGCCCTGGTCGGCGTACTTCTCGCACAGCTGCTTCACGGTGCCGTCCTCGTTGAGCGCCTTGAGGGCGTCGGTCACCTGCTTGGCCAGCTCGGTATCGCCCTTCTTGAAGCCCACGGCGTAGTTCTCGGGAGCGAGCACGCCCAGCTTCACGTACGCATCCGGCTTCGCGGCCATCTGGTAGCTGGCGATGGACAGGTCGCACGCAACAGCGTCGACCATGCCCGACTCGAGCTGCATGAACGCGTTGTTGTAATCGCCGATGGTCTGCAGCTCCTTGAAGGTGCCCGCAAGCTCGGCCTGGCCGCCGTCCTCGGTGCTCTCAAGCACGTCGAGCGCCGCCGAGTCAACCTGCGTGAGCACGATCTTGCCGCTGAGGTCCTCGAGCTTCTTCATGCCGCTGTCGGCCTTCACCACCACAACCTGCTCGTTGTACATGTACGGCTCGGAGAACGTGTAACCGTCCTCGCGGCCCTCCATGGTGAAGCCGTTCCAGATGCAGTTGATGGAGCCGCTGCCGATGAGCGCGTCCTTCGCATCCCAGTCGATGGCCTGCAGGTCGAGGTTCCAGCCGTTCTTCTCGCACACGGCCTTGGCGAGCTCCAGGTCGAAGCCCGTGAACTGGCCGTCGTCGCCCACGTAGCCGTACGGCGGATAGCCCTGGTCGAATCCCACCGACAGCGTGAACGTGCCGTCGGAGGTCGAGCTGTCGGCGCCCTGCTGCGCGTCCCCGCCGCCGGAGCAGCCGGCCAGCAGCACCGCGGAAAGTGCCAGCGTCGCAGCCGCGGCCACGATCGCAACGAGTTTCTTCTTCATCGCATCTCCCATCATCCCAAACCGGCCGAAGCGCGTCCTTCCCTCAAGAACCCCGCCGCTCCAACCACTCTTCTACTTTACTGTACTAAAGCGCGGGCACAGTATAGCACAGCGCCCGAGAAGCGGAAGCCCTGGTGATCGGAAACCGGCGGCAAACGGCAAGAACGGCACTCAACGATTATGCGAAGCCGCACGCGACTCAGCGGTTCAACAGCTCGCGGAGATTCGCTACTTGCACCGGCGTCAGGCGCAGGGCGTCGCGCACGTACGCCGGGAACCCGCCGGCGTGCCCGTCGATCTCGTCGAAGAACGCGCGCAGGTACGTTGGCCGCGCCTCGAGAAACGACCGGAGCACGGCGCGCTCCTCGTCCGTCATCCCCTGCTCCAGCTGCGACATCTCCCGGGTCGTGGCTGCGGCGTTCACCTGGTTCGTCGCCAGGTACCCGGCCATGACGTCGTCCTCCGAGAATCCCGCGATGCGCTGCAGCACGGCGCACAACACGCCCGTGCGGTCCTTGCCGTGTTCGCAGTGCACGAGCGCCGCGCGGCGCTCGGCGGCCATCGTGCGCAAGACCGTGCCCATGAGGGGGAACTCGCGCGCGTAGCGCCGATAGTTTCGAATCATGCGCTCTTCGGGAGCACCGTACTCGCCGATGACGCCGGCCACGAGGCGGCGCGACGCGTCGGAACGGCCGCGGTCGGTGGAGGGTTCGAATGCGAGCGTCTTGACGCCCATGATGCGCGGCTCGGGACTCGACGCGACTTCCCACTGGTTGCGCAGGTCGTAAATCGACCGCACGCCCAAATCGCCCACCAGATACGCGGCTTCGTCTTCGGTAATGTGCGCGAGCGAGGCCGAGCGGAACAGCAGGGACCCCTCAAGCGGCCCGCCGTCGATGGCGCGCAAACGGAACCCGCCGTACGCGCTTGTCACAACTCCACCTCGAACGCGTATTCCGCGACGATGTCCGACGCCGCGCCTTCTCCGTCGACCGCGCGTACCTTCAGCAGATAGCGCCCGGGACGTTCGGGACGATACACGAAGCGCCAGTTGACGCCTTTGTCGATGGCCACATCCGTCGTCGGATAGGTTGTCCACGTAACGCCGCCGTCCAGCGAAAACTGCATGGCGGACACGTTGCGCTCGAAGTCATCCACGTATCCGTCGAACTCGAGAGGCTCCCCTACGCGATGCGTCACCGCCAACTCCCTTCACCAGCCGCCATCCCCTCGTCACGCGCACTCAAAACACGCGCGCCCACCGTACCACAAGCGAGCAGCCTGTGCAAAATGCATCCCGCAACGCGAACCGGCAGCCCGAAAGCTGCCGGTTCGCACGCGGAGGATGGCGAGGGAGGTGCCACCCCCTCGCTTATCCGATCAGGCTCCTCACCGTTTCGGCCACCACGTCGGCATGAATGCCCGCCGCGAGGATCAAGAAGCGCAGCTCGCACCCGCCTATCAACGCTCCCGCAGCACCGATGGCCATGAGCGCCCCTTGAAGCCGTTTGGAGCACGGCTTCTTGCCGCCTCTCCGATGCAGCACGAGCCCCGCAGCAGCCATAACGAGCGGCAACACCAGTCCGCAGGCCACCACCATGCCCCAGAAGCAGGCCGCGAGGCCGCCCGACACCAACAACGCTGCAGAGGACGCAGCCGTCGCGCCCATCGCCGTCTGATCGTCAGCGCCCAGCATGCTCGCCAGAAACGCCGCCATCACCACGCATTCCACCAGCACGAGCACCACCACCGCGCGCTCCATGATCACGCGCGCTTTGGGAGCAAGGGCGTCTTTCTTCGACAGCAAGACCGCCACGATTTCCACCAGCGCCACGCCCGTGTCAAACGCCGACACCGTGAACAACGCCGGCAGCAGCGGCGTGTTCCACAGAGGGACACCGCCCGCGGACATGAGCAGCATGCCGGTGTACACCGCCACGAACGCCCCCAGCACGATGCCGACGACGGCCAGCACCCGACGCAATGCCACGCCGTGCTTCTCGAACCATTTCCACTTCGTCGCCAGCCACACGCCCACCGGCCTCGTTGCCAGCAGCGCCGACACCGCGAACACCGCCATAGCCGCAAACGCGCCCCATGCGCCGTAGGTCATCCACGAAGTGAAATGCCCGAAGCTCTGCCACATGAGCAGGCCGCGCGCCGGCGTGATGAGCTCCGAGAGCAACAGCAGCAAGCCCACCGCGAGGCTCGCGAGCGCCGCCCACATCGACACGCACACGATCAAGCGATGGCGTGTCCGGTCGATCAGGAACAGCACGGCCGCCATGACGAACGCCCCGGCGCCCATACCGCCCAAGAACAAGTAGAGCGCCGGTTGCCAGCTCCAGGTCAATTGCAGCATCCCACTCACCCCCTCGTTCCCAGCAGCAGGCACGACGGGTCGTTCTCCTGCGCGATGGGCACTGCCGAGCCGTTCGCCTGAGCCTTCAACTCTTCGAGCGGACCGTATTGCAGCGCGTCGAACTTGCACGCGCGCACGCAGTGCGGCGTTTCCCCTGCCGGGACGCCGGCTCCCAGGCAGCAGTCGCACTTGTCCATGCTCAAGGCGTTGTACCGCGGCACCTCGTACGGGCACGCCTGGAAGCAGTACTTGCATCCGATGCAACGCTCCTGGTCAACCGACACGATACCCGCCTCGCCCTTCGTGATGGCACCCGCCGGGCATACGCGCAGACAGCTGGGTTCGGCGCAGTGCATGCACGACGTGGACAAGGTGACGTTCTCCCCTTTCGCATTCACGAACAGGGTTATCCGCCGCCTGTCAGGCGTATCGTCCGACAGGCGGTTCTCCCGCCGGCACGCCTCGATGCACAGCTCGCAGTTCACGCACTTCCCCAGGTCTACGAGGAAGCCGTATTGCACGTCCCCGACGCGCGAGCCGCTCGCCGCCGCGCTCGCGTCTTCGGCGTAGGCCGAACTCCCCGCGCACGCAGCCCCGCCGACCGCAAGCGCGGAGATTCCCAGCGCGGCGGTTCCTTGCAGCAGAACCCGCCGCGTCATCATTGTGCTCGCTTGCATGCTTCCCCCTTTCAGTCAATCTCCAATTCAACATACGCCGCCTCGGGGCTCGCTTCGCCCCGATCGTTCACGGCCCTTACCTTCATCCGGTACCGACCCGCCTGCGGCGGCGTGAAATCGAACACCCAACTGACGTTTTGATAATCGTTGGTGTTCGCGGTCGGGTACGCGGTCCAGTGGGCGCCGTCGTCAAGCGAGAACTGCACGGCCGAAATCGTGCGATCGAAGTCATACGCGGTTCCCTTGAGCCTGACCGGCTTCCCAACGTTTCCCCGCACGAGGGGAATCATGCGACGTCGCCGCCCAGAAGCACGCCGATGTTCGGCAGGTTGGCATACGCCTCGCGTGCCTCGTCGCTGCTCGGGCTTGGCGGGGGCGTCTCGCGCTCCTCCAACGTGATTGCCACCACATCACGCGCGAAGTAGTTCGCCGACGTGGAGCCCAGCCATAGCTGGTTCACGCCGCCAACGCTCTCGGCCAGCGGTGCACCGTTCACATCGAACACGACCGGACAGTACCGTCGCTGCACGTACGACAGCGGCAACGCCACTTCGTAGCCATCGGCCGACGTGAACACGATGGTGTTCGCATTCGCGTCCGGCTGCGCCATGCCGATCATCGTGAGCACCGAGATGCCCGTGACTTCGGCGTTCGCGCTTGCCTTGCCATCGGCGGGGTTTCCGGCGCACGCGCAGCCCATCAGCAGCGACTGCACTTCGTCGGTCTGGACGAGCTCGCCGTAGGTTGCGACGTACGGGTTCGCCACCGCGCCGCCGACGGCGATCTGCCAATCCTCAGGCGCCACATCCGCAGCGGATGCCTCGCCCATCGGCCGTGCTCCGCACAGGTACTGCGACGCTCCCAGATTCTTCTGAATGTCCTCGTTGGACGACGTTTCGCTCTGCGTGAAAGCGAACTGCCCCTCCACCGCATCAAGCGTAACGATGTCGGTTTTCGCGTATGCCGCGCTCGCATCGTGGGACGCCGCGCTCGGCGCGTCCTCCTGCGCACTCGCATCGGTGGCAGCCAAGGCAAAACCGCTGCTCATACCCGCCAGCGCAAGCACCGAGCTGGTTCCCAGCACCAACGTTTTCTTCAACGTGCCCATTGCGCACCTCCTCTTATCACGTGCCCGGCGTGCACCGCATGCCGGGCACGGCACTTGTTTCACCAATTTACTTCGCGTTGAACATGACCTTGTCGGGCGTAGCGCTCACCAAGCCGCTTTCCGTTACGGCACGCACGCTGAGCACGTACGATCCCGCCTTCTCGGGCGTGTACGTGAAGTGCCAGTACACCCATTTGGTCGGATCGGAATCGGCCGTGTCCAGGCGCTTCCACGTTGCGCCGTTGTCGAGCGAGAACTCTACGGCCACCACGTGCTCATCGAAGCCCTGGGCGTACCCCTCGAACTCGTAGGGCTTACCGGCATCGATGATCTGCCCCTCATGGAAGTGCGCGATGCCAACGTTGGGCTTGTTGAACCAGGTCCCCTCATCCGCAGGGTCAAGCGTGTTGGTCTCGTCGAGCTGCCAACCCTCGAACACCTTCACCTCGGACGGATCGGTATCCACGACCTCGAGTTCGGATGTCCAGCGGATGGAAGAAGGCACGCCACGGTTCTGGTACCAAATCCTCACCGGGTAGCCCTCTTCCCACGACAGGCGCTCGCCGTTGATCTCGTACACCAGGTACGCGCCTTTGTCCGCAAGCGTCTCCAGCGTCTCGCCGCGCGACCAGCCGTCGGGAGCCGTAGCCATGAGCGCCGTCGCTCCGTCCTTCACTCCCGCCTTGTCCAGCAGCCAAGATACCGGAATGCCCGTGATCTCCACATTGCTCACCATTTCGCCGCCAGGGCTGTTCATCACGCACTGCGTGGAACTGATCAGCGTCTCGCTGGGCGCCTGCGCAATGAGGTCGGGCAGCGTCATCGAGAAGGGCTTATCCACCAGACCCGTCACGCTGATCTCCCAGGAGTTGAACGTTTCCTCGTCCTCTTCTTTGCCCTGCATGGCGTTGTCCACGGCTTCGCGATTCGTATCGCCCGTGTAGAACGTGAGGTTGAACATGTCGTTCGTGGTTTCCTGCTCATAGGAGAGATCGGCGCTGAAGTCCTCGTCGGGCAAGAACGTGATGCCCTGCATGGCGGTGTACTTCGCCTCTTCCCAGAGCATCATGCCGTTGCCGTCGGCCGTGGCCGCATGACAGGACATGCAATCGCCCTTGAAGGAATCCTTGCTGTGAATGCCGTGGATCAGGTTTCCGAATTCGAAGTTCTTCGTCACGTAGCCCGTGCCCACGTCGTGGCATATCTGGCAGTCCATCGGGGTCAGATCGGTGCCCATGTTGTTGGTGATGTCGATATGCTCGTAGTCGAGCTTGTTCAGCACGAGATCCTTCAAACCCGATTCGTGGCACGATACACAGCCGCGATTGTCGGCGTTCAGGTAGTTCGTGTTGTACGAAGATGGCACGTCACCCAAATGCCAATAGGAGAAATCCACGTCAGGGGTCAATTGTACCTGCGTGCCATCCTCAAGCGTCCTGACCTCCGGCATGTTCTCGCCGTGCACCTTGTTCATTGCGTCGTAGACCTCTTGCAGGCTGCCCGCCTCACCCGTGGGCGTGGTCTGCAGCGCCGCGCTTCCGTCGGCGGCGGCTTCGCTTTCCGCGCTCCCCTCCACGTTGGGAACGCACGCCACCAGCGTCAGTCCCACAGCGGAGCATAGGATGCCGGTCCACAAAACATGTTTCCGCATCGTCGATCTCCTCTCCTTTTGCTTGATACTCGCCCTCTTCTCGTATCCTATCATAAATCATACAAATTTGTGATACTTGTCTTACAGGTATATGATTCTTTTTTGAGAATAGAGAAGGGGCCCGCCGCGCATCCGGCAAGGCCCCTACCATGAACAAGCCACCGACGATCGCACGATCGGCATCGTGCGCAGGGCGTCTACCCCTTCGTGAGCTTTTCCAAGCCCTCGAAGGCCTCCGACAGGGCGCTCGGGATAACCACGAGGCCGCCCTTCTCCTTCACGCTGTCGGACACGAAGCTCATGGCGCGCAGCTGGAGCGCCGCGTCTTCGCGCCCGTAGGTGCGGGCGGCGTCCACGAACATTTCGGAGATCTCCTTCTCCACCTCGGCAAGGATGACGCGCGCGTTGTATTCGCGCTCGGCACGCGCTTCGGCGGAAAGAGATTCCTGCAATTCGTCGGGAATCTCGATGTCGCGGATTTCCACCGACACCACCGTGATGCCCCACTCGTTCGTCTTGCGCTCAAGAATGTCGGCCACCTCGCGGTCGATCTGTTCGCGGCGCGTGCTCAGCTGGGCGATGTTCACCGCGCCCATCACGTCGCGCAGCGTGGTTTGCGCCGCCCAGTAGACGAGCCGCACATAGTTCTTCACTTCCGAGCAGGCCTTTCCCGCATCCCACACCGTCCAGAACAGCACGGCGTCCACGTTCACGGGAACGAGATCGGCCGTCAGCACGTGTTCGGCCTTGAAAGCCGTCGAGCGCATGCGCATGTCCACGGTGGCCGCCGAGTACTCCACGAGCGGGATCATGAAGATGAGGCCGGGGCCTGCCACGCGGTTGAACTTGCCGAAGCGAAGAACAACCGAACGCTCCCACTCCAGCACGACGTGCATGCAGCTGAACAGCACGCCGGCTGCCAACACACCCACAATGGCGACCGCGAGCGATTGCAACAGCCACGCCGCGCCCGCGAACAGCGCGCATACCAGCAGCGTCAACACCCATCGAAGCGCCGTCGCGCCGGTTCGGCTCGTCGTCGTCTCGTCGAACTGCGCCTCGGTCGCAATCACGACGTCGTCGGCGCTCACCTCGTCCCGCTCGTCAAAATACGGCTTTTTCTCGCTCATGGCTCTCCCCTTGTCACTCGTCGAGCGTCGCAAACGCTTCCTCGATCCGCGCCATCGCGTCCACGCGGGAAATCCCCGTTTCCCGCACCACGCGTATCAGCTCCTCAATCACAACGTCCACCGGAGAATCGGGCAGGTTGAGCTCCTCCCGGTCGATCTCCGCAATGGTCGAGCGCTTTCCGCGCCCCGACAGGATCAGTCCGTCGGTCTCGAGGTCCTGATACACCTTGTGGATGGTGTTGTAGTTCACGCCCAGCTGGATGGCCAGCTCGCGCACCGTGGGCAGCGTGTCCCCCGGCCGCAGCCGCCCCGATCGAATGAGGAAGATCATGTGGTTGCGGATTTGAATCCACACGGGAACGCCCGATGTATCGTTCACCCGCAACGTCTCGAACACGCGCGCCCAGCCTTCCTTTCAAAGTATCATCCATTCGTATGATAACACAAGGGAATGCCAATGAATCGTCTCAACAAACGACGAATGCGGCCGTCGATACGACGGCCGCATTCGATAAGCAGGGCACCCGAAGCTGGATTTCTCCCTACATCGCCGCCAAATCCCCGGCGGCTTTCACCTTCACGCGATTCGTGTGGCCCGGGTAGTACGCCAGGGGCACGTCTTCCGCGTCGATGATCTCCACGGTGTCGCGCACGGCGCCCGCCTCCACGGCGGCGTCGACGGCAGCGGCACGCGCGATGGCCAGCGCCTCGTCGCGCGGCGTGACGTCGTAGTCCACGAGCGCCTCGTACACGCCGCTCACCTTCGAGATGGCCGAGCCGATGGCGTTCGCGCAGCCCGCATGCTCGGGCGCGTCCACCTCGGCCGTGCCGGCCAAATCGTGCGGCAGCACGATGGCGCCGCCGCCCACCAGCACCACGTCGATGTCGTCGCTCGACACCTTCATCACGTCGACGGCGTCCTCCACCAGCTGGCGAATGGCCGCCATGGCGCGCTCGGCCACGTCTTGCGGGATGGAAGCCACAAGCGCCTCGTCCCCCACCGACGCCATGCCCAGGCGCACGGCGATGTCGGTGGCGGTCATCGTGTCGCCGCCGAACACGAGCGCCTTGCTCGCAATCTCGTAGCCCACCGAGTCGGGCCCCACGGTTACGCTGCCGTCGTCGGCCACGCGCACGATGGAACCGCCGCCCAGGCCGATGCTCACCACGTCGGGCATGCGGAAGTTCGTGCGCACGCCGCCGATGGTGACGGCCACGCCGCTCTCGCGCGGGAAGCCGTGGCTCAAAACGCCCAGGTCGGTAGTGGTACCGCCCACGTCGATGACGATGGCGTCGTCGCGATGCGACAGGTAGCTCGCGCCGCGGATGGAGTTCGTCGGCCCGCACGCGATGGTGAGGATGGGATAGCGGCGCGCGTGCTCCATGGTCATGAGCGTGCCGTCGTTCTGCGACAGGTACACGTCGGCGTTCACCACGCCCTTGTCGGCCAAGCTCGCCGCGAAGCCCTCGGTGAAGCGCCGCGCCACATCGTACAGCGCCGCGTTCAAAATGGTGGCGTTCTCGCGCTCGATGAGGCCCATCGAGCCGATCTCGCTCGAGATGGACACGTGCACGTCCTCGCCCAGCACCTCGCGCGCGATCTCGGCGGCGCGCAGCTCGTCGTCGTTGCGCACGGTGGAGAACACGCACGACACGGCCACGGCTTCCACACGGCCCTTCACGCCCTCGAAGAAGGCGCGGCACGCGGCCTCGTCGAACACCGCCAGACGCTTGCCGTCGTACTCGAAGCCACCCTCGATGATGGTGGAGTCCACGCACACCGCCGCGATGTCGTCGGCCCAGTCCACCATGGGCGGGATGCCCACCGTAGCCGGCGCGCCGATGCGCAGGATGGCGATGGGCGCAAGGCCCTTGCGCTCCACGATGGCGTTCGTGCACTGGGTGGTGCCCAGCATGGCCTGCCCGATGAGCGCGCGATCGACGCCGCTCTGCTCGAGCACGGCGTCCACCGCGCCCATGATGCCCGTGTAGATGTCGCCCGACGTGGGGTTCTTCACGGCAGCCACCACGTCCAGGTTCTCGTCGATCAAGACGGCGTCCGTGTTCGTCCCGCCCACGTCAATGCCCAGCTTGTACATTTACGCTCCCTTCCGCGCCGAGCGCTCTTCCACGGGGATGTAGTCGGTATCGATGCCGAAGTAGCGCGGCCCCACGAGCTCGATGCCCGCCGGCGTGCGCCACATGTCGAAGCACTCGAGGCCCACCGCCAGCACGCGCTTGCCGTACTTGAGCGCGTCGGTGGGAACGGGCGTGAACGTCTCGGTGTCCACGAGGCAGATGAGGTCGGGCGCGGTGGCCACGATCTCGCCGTCCACCGTGCAGGCCAGGTTCTCGTTCTGAAACTCGACGAACGCGCTCGAACCGCGGTCCTCGCCGATGCCCTCGAGCACCACCTTGCCGAAGTTGAACGCCCCGCGCGTCTCGCGCAGCACGTCGGCGATCTTGCCCTTGAACAGCTTGTGGCCGCCCGTGAACTGCAGGAAGTACTCCTCGGGCGTGAGGCCGGCCGCCGCTGCGCCCTCCTTCGCCGTGCGGATGGCGCGCCCCAGCTCCTCCGAGCGCGTCACGATGCCGTGCACGCCGTACTTCTTCAGCGTGTCGGCGTCCATGCAGAACAGCGCGATGGTGATGGTGCCGCCCATGGTCATGGTGGCCGCGCGGGCGATGTCCTCGGTCCACTTGTTCGTGATGGTGTCGAGGATGCCCGAGTTGCCCTTCTCGTCGATGAACGCCATGGGCGTGGCCGACGCGCCGCCGATGGTGAACGTGACCATCTGCAGCTCGGGGAACGCGCGGCCCATGCCGTCGGCGTCCACCATGGGGATGCCGAGGCGCGCGGCCGCCGCGATGGGCAGCATGGAGTTCACGCCGCCGGCCTCCATGGGCATGGTGGCGTACACGGGCTTGCCGTAGTAGCGCGACACCATGTCGAACAGCTTGGCGAACTCGTTGGCGCCCACGCCCTTCTCGGCGAGGATGGTGGGCGCGCCCATGGACGCGGCCGGCATGATGAACGCGCCGTCGGGAACCTCGTCGGCGCTGATGAGCTCAACTTCGCCGCATTCCTTCACCGCGCCGATGGCCGTGAGCTTGCCGATGTAGGGGTCGCCGCCCCCGCCCGCGCCGAGGAGCGCCGCGCCCAGCGCGATGTCCTCGATTTCCTGAATGCCTATAGTGCGCACGTATGCTCTCCTTTGAACGTCTCGTATCTTTCCTCGATGGGCACGTACGGTATGTCGAAGCGGAAAAACGCAGGTCCGCCCAGTGCCACGCCCGCGTCCGTCCGCCAGGCGGCGTCGCAGGGCAGTCCCACCAGCAGCACGCGCTTGCCGTATTTGAGCGCCTCGGTGGTCACGGGCACGAATGTTTCCGCATCCACGAGGCACACGAGGTCGGGCACGCTCATCACCACGCGCCCGTCCACTTCGGCGTACAGGTTCTCGTTTTGGAACACCACCGAGCCCGTGCGGCCCCGGTCCTCCCCGACGCCTTCGAGCACGGCGCGTCCGACGTTGAACCCGTCGCGCGTGTCGCGCAGCACATCGGAAATCTTACCCTGAAGGAAGGGCAGCGCGCCCGATTCGCGCAGGAAGAACGCACGCGGCGTGCAGCCTTGCGCATCCTTCGCCGTGCGGATGACGCGGCCGAGGCGTTGCGCCAGGTCCACCGTGTCGCGCACGGCGCACGCCTTCATCTGCGCGCCCGTCATGGACGCGCCCACGTTGATGAGCGCGCCGCCGCATGCCGTGGTCACCGCCCGGCCGAGCGCTTCGGTCCAGTCGTTGTCGATGGTTTCGACGAGCGTGCGGTTGCCCTTCTCGTCCACGAACGCCATGGGCGTGGTGGGGATGCCGGCCATGCAGTAGGTGTCCTGCTGCAGCCCGGGAAACGCGCGGCCCATGCCGTCGACGTTCACCACCGGGATGCCCACGCGCGCCGCAGCGGCGATGGGCACGAGCGAGTTGAGGCCTCCCGCTTCCGCCAGCACGAACGCGTCGATCTTCCTGCCAAGCCGCCGTTGCAGCATGTCGAGCGCGCGGGCGTACTCCTGCCCGTTCACGCCCTTTTCGAGCACCACCGTCGGCGCGCCCACGCTGCCGATCGAAGCGACGGTCCAGTCGTCGGGAACCTCGTCCGCGTCGAGCAGCTGCACGGGGCCGCACGCCCGGAGCGCGGTGATGGTTTCCAAGCGGCCCATGTAGGGGTCTCCCCCGCCGCCCGCGCCGAGGAGCGACGAACCCAGCGCGATGTCCTCGACATCGTCAACGTCTATGAACCGCACGATTCGCCCTCTCCTTTCGCGACGACCGTACGATTGTACACCAGGTTGTCGGGCGAGGCGCCCGGCTCCGTCGGACGCGCAAACGCGATGCCGCCGGCGAATCGCTCGCCGCCCGTCAGGCGATACGCCGCCACGTACGTGACCATCGCCACGATGATGCCGTTCACCGGCCCGACGAAGAACGGCACGTCGAGCATCTCGAGCCCCGGCACGAGCGCGAACGTGCCGCCCGCGACAAGCGCCACCGCGATGCCGCACACGAGCCCGGCCACGCCCGCGGCCGAGATGCCCGCGACCACGCGCACGTTCGCCGGGCGGCCCTTCCGCACGAGCCAGTAGTCCGCCACCATGACGCCCGCGAGCGCCGGGCCGCAGGCCGAGAGCACCGTGAGGAACGCCTCGAATTGCCCGAGGATGCCGCCCACCGCCAGCGCGATGCCCGCGATACCGGAGACGGCCGTGGTCAGCTTGCTGCCGCCCTCGTCCTTGCCTAGCATCACGGCGAAGCCGAGGCCTGCCGAGTACACGTTGCTCGCGTTCACCGTCCACGCCGACAGCACGAGGGCGAGGAGGCCCACCGCTGGCAGGCCGATGGAGTTCATGATGACGGCGATGTCGCCCTGACCGGTGACGATGGCAAGCGCCGCACCTGCCATGAGGGCCACGAGCGCCGCGGGGATGACGCCGACGACGCACGACAGCACCGCGTCCTTGCGCGTGCGCGCGAACCGCGCGAAGTCGCCCGCCGTCGCTCCCGCGAACGCGAACAGCCCCACGGCCATATTCACCCCGGCGATGAGGCCGATGGCGTCGGCGGGCAGCGGCACGTAGCCTAACAGCGCGTCGAGACTGCCCGTCTGCGCCACCGAAGCGCTCACGCCGTACACGCAGATGAGCACGAGCAAGGGCGCCGCCACCGAGCTCACCCACTTCAAGCCGTCGAAGCCCACCAAAGCCGTGACCAGCATGAGCGCGCCGAGCGCCACCGAGCAGGCCCACACGGGCACCGCCAGCCCGAACACGCCTTCCAGCATGAGCGCCAGCGATGCGCCGCACACGGCCGTCTGCACGCCGAACCAGCCGATGGTCACCACGCCCACGATGAGCGACACGAGGTAGCGCGCGCCCGTGCGCCCCAGCGCCGGCGCCGCGAGCGATGCCGTGGGAAGTCCCAGGTCGGAGGCTTGCATGGACACGAAGCACATGTAGGCAACGATGAAGCCGAACCCCACGAGCGTGGCGAGGGCCGCTCCGCTGAGCGCAAGCCCCAGGCCCAGCGCCGCGCCCACCATGAGGGTCGGCGCGCTGAACATGCCGCCCGCGCGGATGAAGGCGATGCTCGCCCAGCTCTTGCGCTCGGATTCGTCGATGCGCAGGCCGTCGGCTTCCGCCGCGCCCGCCGTGTCTTGCGCCGTAGGCACCGGTGCCCCCTCGTTCGTCGTTTTCAGGTGGTAACGGCTCGAAAGTGTAGCATAACGGCGCATGCTATCATGGATCGGCACCCCATACGGCACGAGACGAGGAGCGGCGATGGACGTCGATCTGCACTATGAAGAAGCCGGCGAGGGCGAGACGCTCATCCTGCTGCACGGCAACGGCGAAGACGGCACGTACTTCGAGCATCAGATAGACGCGTTCGCGTCGCGATTCCGCGTGATCGCGCTCGACACGCGCGGGCACGGGCGCTCGCCGCGCGGGGAGGCGCCCTTCACCATCCGCCAGTTCGCCGACGACCTGCTCGCCTTCATGGACGAGCACGGCATCGAGCGCGCGCGCCTGCTGGGATTCTCGGACGGCGGCAACATCGCCCTCGTGTTCGCGCTTGCGCACCCCGAGCGCGTGGACAAGCTCGTGCTCAACGGCGCGAACCTCGACGCCGGCGGCGTAAAACCGTCGGTGCAGCTGCCCATCGTCATGGGCTATCGTATGGCGTCGTTCTTCGGACGATGGAGCGAGCAGGCGCGCCGCAACGCCGAAACGCTCGGCCTCATGGTGAACGACCCGAACATCGCCCCTGAGGAGCTACCTGCCCTGAGCGTGCCGACGCTCGTGGTGGCCGGCACGAGGGACATGATCAAGGAGGAGCACACCAGGTTGATAGCAAGCAGCATCCCAGGCGCCCAGTTGGCCTTCGTAGAGGGGGATCATTTTGCGGCGAGGAAGAACCCGCAGAAGTTCAACGAGGTGGTGGAGGGGTTTCTGTTAGAGACGTAGATATTGATAATTCTCATTACATGCAAAATACATGTATTACGCATGTAATACCACAATAATGATAGTGTGGCGCGAAGGTGCACGACGTGCGCGAGAACTACGCTTTTGCGCGAGCAAAGCCAGGTGACGCTCCGGTCCCGGCGCTTCGAGTGCGCGGACGCCATCCGCTTTCGCTCACTCGACAAGGCCCTCGAGTTGCACCCTGGCTAGCGCGTGAGTCCCGAAGTTTAGAAACGGTTCGACGACGAGCTGGTCGGATCCTACGCCACTGCACCGAGCTGCCGTTCCACCACGCTCACACTAAGCTTTCCAGGCGGACCGCCGGCCCGTTCCTGCACGAGACGGCTGAAGAAGGTAGACGCGCAGGCTACGCGACCCGTTCGAACTTGGGCTGGCCGTCGAGGTCGAAGCTGGGGCGAAGGCACCGTGCGTGGTGGCCGACGCTGTAGCGCGATCCCATGGGCCGCTAGCGCAGGAGGTGCGTTTGACCTGTTGCGCTATACAGCCATCTCGGCATCGACGGGAAAGACTGGCGGAAGGACGAAGGTGCCTACTTCCGGAGTCGGCCGACTCGACGAGACGCTCGAGCACTCGCAATACAGCCCGACTCGAAGAGCAAAATCGTCGAGCTTGCATCCACATCCACGTCTCTATCAAAACCGGTAGCACTCGGCGAGAGTTGTGATTAATCTTGATTTCGACTCATTAATTAGAGATACAGACAAATAGTTTTCTGTGTTGCCAAATCTCTGACTTCAACGGCATAGCTAATGAGGCGTACGAGATATCCGCTCAGAAGGACACGGAATAACGGCCGTTTACCATATTAACAGCAGCATTTTATAAGAAAAAATCGATCACGATCAACATCGTAACGTTCAAGTGACTCCTTTTGCGCAAGATAATGAAGTTGACCTCTTCTTATCTCCTCTTTTGCATTGCGGTGATGAGCGATACCACGTCTTTCCGGTTGATAAGAATATAGCCGCAATACAGGATGGAATAAAGAACGGCTGCCAGGACATTGGCGACATTAATGATTAGGACGAGATACGCAACAGACAAAACGATTTCGGCCACCAAGCTTCTCAGATGAAAGGATTGAAAATACTTACTAAGCGCAATTTCGCTTATCGTGCTGCGAAAGCAGACTACCAAAACCGTACAAGCCATTGCCGCAAGCAGACTGTCGAAGACATAGACCGATACGCCCACAAAAACGCCCGATGCGACAACGCTCAAGACGTTGACGAGCAATAGCAGCCTTTCTTGACGTAACACCTTGAAGAAAGTGGTTCCAACAAGGTTCATCTTGCAATCAAACAAGCATACGGGAAGGAGGATGGCAAGATAATGGAGACTTGCTACATATTGAGGAAGCCACCAACTCAACGCCATCTCAACCGGGAAGTAAAACAGATAGATGGCGGGCAGCCCGAGCGTTAGCGTCTTCCTGATAAGAGTGTAGATGCTCGCCAGTTTCAAGGAATCGATACGTCTAAGAGCAGGGAAAAGGACCATCGCTAGCTGAGAGCCGAACACGATGAAAAGGGAAACCAGCTGAAGCGCGAACGAAACCTCGCCGAACACTTGGATGCCCCAGTGCTCATCTACTATAAACCTAAGCACGCCGAGAATGAGCATGCTGGCGATGTTGGAAAGCATCAAGATGATTCCAACCTTTGCGCTGGCGAACGACTCTTCTATCGAACGCTTGGCACCGTACGGTTTGGAGCGCAGAACATCCCTCGCCATGAAGACGCAATAAACGAACGCGACGCCTTGAACCATGACGTACAAAACAACATACGGAACGAAAACGGTAATTTTCAGGGCAAGCATGCATGCTAGGGGGACGAGATAAAGCCCCTTGCTGATCATAGTCGAGAAGGAAAACAGCCGCGTCTCGTTCATCGCTTGAAAGAAATATCCCAAAAAACCACTCATATTGTAAAGAAGGAGATAGGCTGCCGTCGCAATAAGAACGTATTGCCTGCTCTGCTCCTCTACGAATCCAAACGCATAGACGATGCCAACTGCGCAGATAACAACCTGCATTGCAAGCGCAACAATAAACTGGGACTCGACGCTTCGCTTGTCAATTTCGTCCCTTGTCTTCCCACCAAGCACAAGATAAATGCCATCGTTGATCCCCAGAGTGAAAAAGCCCGTATAACTTGCGTAAAAGACAAACAGCTGCCAATAGGCAAACTCCTCGACATCTAAAAGCTTAGGCACAAGGAAGGATTGAAGAAAACTCATGCCGAGAGCAACGATCTGCGCAATCATCGCCACGGAAAAGTTTCCCACAACGCTTTTAAGATCGTCTTTTATTGATGCCATAAAACTAGGCGTGGTTCTTTAGGATCTCGATCGTTCCCTGACTCAACTCTCCCAAGAACTCATTTCTATGGCTTCTGACGAAGTCATCGTCGACGCACGAGAAATCGACCCGCATTAGTTCCTGTATCGTATCTTCAGAGAATCGGTACTTGACGATCTTCGCAGGTATTCCTCCCACTATCGCATATGGAGGGACGTCTTTGCCTACAACGGCACCGGCAGCCACCACGCTTCCACGTCCGAGAGTGACACCTGAAAGGATTACCGCGTTTGTTCCGATCCATACGTCGTCCTCAACAACAATTGGACCTTTGCAAATCGCCTCTACCCGCCCAAAAACACGGTGTTCAAAAGGGAAGGTCATGATCGTATCCATACGATGATCTCCGCCGCAGATGAACTTGACTCCGTCTGCGATAGAGCAAAAGTCTCCTATTGAAAGAGCCTCGTTTGGAGCGCCAAAGAACGAAACGTTCAGCTTTCCGTAAGAATAGCGACCGACAATCACCTTTCCCATATCGAAAGGATTCTGCATAGATGTTGCATTTTTTCTGTTCTGCAGGCGCCATTCTATTTTGCGAACAGGAAATAGCACTCGTCTAACTATACGTTGAATTTTACTCATTCGTCCACCTCGCAATAAGACATTGACTCCCTTTGCGCAGCGATAAAAGCACTCCGATGATCAATAAAGGAATCGTTCGATCTGGATAGGTAGCAATAGGAAAGCCTGTAATAGGAAAGCAGCAAGAGCTTTTGTATCCGCGAGCAACGGAGATATTTCTCGCAATAGATAAGATTGCTTTTCATTCTTTGCGTCACAGTGAAAGGGCTCGCAACTCCAGAAGACTTAGGATGGTCGTGTATCGCTTCAGCGGATGCAACGTAAAGCCCGTGCCCACCCTGTCGACATGCCTGCGCTTTCAGCCCCCACGTCACTTCTTCGTTATACATAAAATAGGCTTCATCAAGAAATCCGCAATCGCGGAAGAATGAAGCTTTGAACAAGACACAGCAACCCGATACGGTAAAAACGGGCGTATCGACGGAAAAATCTCTGCTCGTCCTGTAATATCTTGAGTCAAGTCCGGTTAGCTTGATTTTCGAAAGTGGATACTTCGAAAAAAACGTTGCGTAGTATCCCCATCGCCTAAATATCTGAGCCCGCCTGTCAATCGATCCGTCGGCGCCAACGATTCGAGGCCCAGCAAAGAGCGCATCTTCGTCCTGCTCGAAAGCGGACACCAATTTCCCTACAGCGGTCGGGGATATAATCACATCGGGATTCACGACGAGCACAAAATCGCATCCCATTTTGAGAAGATGTTTTATACCGATATTGTTCCCAGCCGAATACCCGCCGTTACTCTTTGACTCCAGAAGTGTTACACCGATGCTCGACGTGACACCTCTCAAATTCCGGAGATCGGAATCTGCCGAGCAATTATCAACTACGACAATCTCAATCCCTTGATGCCCGCCTCTTATGTCAAGCAGAGCTTCACAGCACCTCTTAGTCAAGCTCGAACAGTTGTAGTTCAATACAACAGCCCCTACGCGCTTCACGATCTCACACCCCTCCCGGCAGAGAACCCGAGCGCGCACCACAAAAGAAAGTCTTTGTTGATGCCAAAAACACCAGGTTCAAAGAAGCTATTGATCAACAGGTAAGCCGCAAGAATACAGCAAGCTCTGGAGAAACCGTCACGACGCGAGTTCTTAAATCCCAGCACGCAAGCAGCAGTAAAGAAGAAAAGATTCGCGAATCCTCCTTGGTTAAGAGCTTCGAGAACCCAGTTGTGGGGACGATACGACTCAACGACACCCCACACCGCGTTCACCGGCGCAGTTCCATATCCTACGACTGGGCTATCGCAGAACAGATCAAAGTAATGAACATATATATACGTTCTATTGGTTGAGGCGCTCGCAAAGTTACCAGACAAAAATTCCTCGATCTTCTCAATTGTAGAGGCGAAGAGCGCAGCGACGGATCCTCCTTGCGTGATGTTCACGACGATTACCGTAAGCGCTATGAATACGAAGCAACCAAGCAGAAGAGTCACGTGAGATAATCGCTTGTTCGGATCAAAGGAGCCAAGTGCAAGACAGGTCGCAATCAACCCCAACGAGACGAGGCTACCCGTTGAGGCCAAGAGAACGCTACCCACGATCATCAAAACAATGACTATGCCTCGCTGCAACCTGGTCTTCAGGGTGTAAACAAGGTAGAGCCCCACAGCGATGTAGCCCATTGCAATTGCATTAGAATCGCCGAATGGAATAGAGATCATGTATTTGCTAGTTCTAAAGTCACCAAATGAGCCTAGCTGAATGTAATAGAATAAGGTCTGGGCAAAAACGACAACGAAGAGGATGAGCATTCCAGTCGTCATCAAAGAAGAAGACCGTCCATCAGCAGAGTAACTCCGACAGCCTACATAAACGAAAATCGAGACAATTGCGGAAAAGTATGCTCCATTAGCGAAGTAGTCCAGACCACCGCCCACAACAAGGTTGACCAAACTCAGCCATACCGCCCTTGCAACGAGAAGAACGGCGATCAGATCCATCTTCCGCATACTCGGACGAAAAATGAATGCGGAGCATAGCATCGCTAGGGCACCTGCAGCGGCGGTCGCAAACTCCCCAATCGCGCTCATCGGAAAGAGCATATGCAGTAGGTACACTATGAAGCCGGACGCAAAGAGAGCGAAACCCCTTTCTTTGCCCGTGGTTGCAACAATTGGATCAGGTCGCACGTTCAAGAAAGAGCCTGACGATTTCATGCGATTCACATCCAGCATCTAGACGAACAACCCCTCAAAAAAAGTCTTCTATGATGCATTGGATTTTGCCCAGAGATAAGTTCGCTCTCATCAGAGCGAACATCGACGGAACGGTCGTGCGAGCCAAAAAGGCCCACCCAATTACGCTCACTCATGTGAAACAAATCACACATCTAGAGCGTCTTCCTCGGCGGGCTCTGCTTATATCGCATCCTTCGCACCCTCGACCGTCCCAGCGTCTCGCATTTGCATGCAGTCGATCGACAAAACCGATTCGATGCCGCGCGATTCACCTGGCGCAATTTTCTTTTGAGGAAGGGCGATGCATCCCCCTAGCTCAGCATCGAAACTTTCAGGTTCGAACACGACGTAGCCTGCCATAGGAGTAAACGTCATCTCTCCGAAAAGGACTGTCTCGTCATAGTCATAAAAGTCCACCCGCACGAACGAGAAGTCACGACTCATGTCCTGCGCATAGCGAAGCATCTCGTCATAATGCACGGGTTTTTTCGTTGCTCCGAGTTTGGGCCATGTCGCAACGGACGGCAAAAGATTCCATTCGGGATCGTAAATGTTCCTGCGATGGCTGAGCGTTCCGGAGGCAACGTCTTCCCAAACCGAGAAAACCTCACCGTACGAACAAAAGAAACGATAGTCCACCGGCTCACCGTGGTCGAAGTCCATAAATTCTTCAGCGATGATGCGACGCGAGCAATACCGATAATGCAACTCCATCGTCGGCTTCGTCATTGCGAAGTCGGTCTCCATCCAACGTCGCATTTTCCTACGAGCTTTGGCAACATCCAAGTCGGCTTTGTCGGGTACAATGATGTTCCAGCCGCTCGCATGGGTCGCTTTGAGAACGAAGCTATTTGGAAGAGCATCGAAGTCGATCTCGCTAGGATCGCTCCATACGCCCAACAGTGGAATCAGATGCTCAGCGCCGATTTGCTCCGCAGCCCAAGCGCGTACTTGGTACTTGTCCGCCAGCATCCCCTTTTCTGCTGAGGAGTCGTAGAGCTTAAGCCATTGAATCTTCTCGTTAAACGTACGAGGGTTTTCCAGATCCAGAGACTTACCCATCCTTCGCTCGTAGAGTTGCATAAGCTTGGTCGGGTAGTCCTTCGTATCGAGAACGCTCATTTCTCGATACGCGCGAGCATCGCGTCTCGCCACAAGGAAATTGTATACACTTTCGGGCAGCTTTGTCTTTATTCTCGTCCTCGCGTCCATGAGCGCTTTACAGCCTCCAATACCGGTAACCAGGGAAATCCGCTTTGCTCAAGATGCTCTTCACATCCACAAGAACTTTAGCTCCATCAGCCCCATCGGCGAAAAGCGCCTTCACATCGTCGCTCGCAAGCTCGCGGAACTGACGGTGCGCCACGGCCACGATCAGGCAGTCGAGATTACAAAGGCCCTCCATCGGCACAAGCTCCACTCCATAAGCGGCTTTCGCGTCGACCGGATCGACCCAAGGGTCGCAGACGATCGGGACTATTCCATATTGCCGCAGACGGTCCAGGATATCCTGGACTTTGGAGTTTCGCACGTCGGGACAGTCCTCCTTGAAGGTGAGACCCAGAACGGCCACGCGCGCCTTGGCGGGCGCCAAGCCCGCGTGGATCATCTCGCGGATGGCCGCGTCCGCCACGAACTCACCCATCCCGTCGTTCACTTTGCGACCCGAAAGGATGATCTGGCTGTGGTAACCGAGTTTCTCGGCCTCGTAGGTGAAGTAGTAGGGGTCCACGCCGATACAGTGACCCCCGACCAGGCCGGGACGAAAACCAAGGGCGTTCCACTTGGTGTTCATACCGTCCACAACTTCGGAGGTGTCGATTCCCATGCGGTCGAATACCATGGCGAGTTCGTTCATGAAGGCGATGTTGATATCGCGCTGGGAGTTCTCCACAACCTTGATGGCCTCGGCGGTCTTGATAGTCGACACTGGATAGGTTCCGGCCTCGATGACGATGTCATACACCCTCCCGATGAGCTCAAGGGATTCGGCGTCTTGCCCGGAAACGATCTTTCGAATGCTCGTGAGAGTATGCACCTTGTCGCCAGGGTTGATGCGTTCCGGAGAGTAGCCCACCTTGAAATCAATTCCGCATCTGAGACCGCTCTCACGCTCCAGAATGGGCACGCACACATCCTCGGTGACGCCGGGGTAGACGGTGGACTCGTAGACAACGACGGACCCAGGTTTCAGGTGTCTTCCCAACGTCTCCGACGCGCCGATGACGGGCGAGAGGTCGGGCGTCTTGTCCTGGTTTACGGGCGTCGGCACGGCCACAATGTGGAAGAGGGCCTCCTCGAGCCGTTCGGCATCGGCCGTGAACTCGACCGCCGTGGATGCCACGGCCTTGTCACCAACCTCTTTGGTGGGATCCAATCCCGCCTTGTACCGGGCGATCTTGGCCTCGTTGACATCGAACCCGATGACGGGAACGTGCTTGGCGAACTCAACGGCAATGGGCATTCCGACGTATCCCAAGCCGACCAGGGAGAGCTTTGCATTGCCGGCGAGCAGATCTTCGTAAAGCGAACTGAGCATCTATATCCTTCCAATTCTCTTGAGGACAGCATGGAGCACCTGCCAGAAAAGGCAGTACGCTGCATATGGTTTGTTTAGCCGTTCGATCTCCGTGTAGAGCATCCATGTGCTACGAACGGCCGAGAGCTTGTTCGAGCTGAGCGATCCGGGACGTTTCCTATTGCACGCCAGAACCTCATCGAGGCCTTGTAGAGGCCCGTAGCCCTTTACAACCTGCAGCCAGGTAGCTGCGTCTTGGCGCTTTCGGATGTCGGGCATGACGAGAAGAGAGCGATCGACCATGGCAGTGTCGAACATGATTGTGTGGCTGCATGTCGGTGGTTTCTTCAAAAAATTATCGTAGTTCACCTCACCATCCACATGAACGAAGTTGCGGTGACTCCCATCCTCGTTCACCGTCTCGTACGACGTGAAACAGGCACCATAGCCGTGCTTTTCCATGAAGGCGACCTGCCGTTCCAGCTTCTCGGGAAGCCAGTAGTCGTCGGAGTCCAAATAGGCGATGAAGCGTCCGCGAGCTTCGGAGAGAGCCTTGTTCCTCGCCATGGCCGCACCTCGATTCTCAGGCTGCCTGAACAGACGAAAGCGTTTATCCTGCCCCACATACAACTGGGCGATATTGGCTGATTTGTCAGCGCTGCAGTCGTCTACGAGAATAGCCTCCCAGTCCGAAAGTGTCTGCGCGATGATAGAGTCTAGCGCCTCTGCGAGAAACTTTTCGCAGTTATAGAGGGGAATAACGATGCTCACAGACGGAGAGTCGACATCCATCTCAGCACGCCCCCTTCCCGGTAAACATTGCCGTCACCGTCTTCGCGATCACGCGCAGGTCGACCAGGAACGACCTCTCCTCGATGTAGGCGAGGTCCAGGTCCACCATGTCGTCGAACGTCGTGTCGCTGCGGCCGGACACCTGCCAGTAGCCGGTGAGGCCGGGCTTGACGGACAGGCGGCGCATGGCGCGCCCGTCGTACTGGGCCACCTCGGAGGGAAGCGGCGGGCGGGGGCCCACGCAGGAGAGCTGGCCTGTGAGGCAGTTCAGGAACTGCGGGAGCTCGTCGATCGAGTGCTTTCGGATGAACCTCCCGATGCGCGTGACGCGCGGGTCGTCCTTGATCTTGAAGAGCGGGCCGTCGGCCTCGTTCATGTCGGCGAGCTCGGCCAGGCGCTCGTCGGCGTCGGCGCTCATGGAGCGGAACTTGTACATGTCGAAGGTGCGCACCTCGCCTGCGCGCCCGATGCGCCCGACGCGCTTCTGGGAGTAGATCGGGAAGCCGGGGCTCTCGACGCGGATGGCGATGCAGAGCGCGATCGAGGGGACGATCAGCGCCGCTATCGCGGCGAGCGAGAAGGCGATGTCGAAGGCGCGCTTCACGAAGCGGTAGCCCAGGCGCCCGTCGGCGCGCTCGGAGGCGCGGAGGGAGCCCTCGGCCTCGCTCGTGAGCTCAGGGGCGAGGAAGGCGACGTCGGAAGCCTCGAATTCATTCGAGTTTACATAACCGCGCTTATCGAGTAATGGGGGGTCTGGCGCTTTGAACAGGCGATTTTTTGACTCGTTTACGGGGTCATCGCGACCCCGTAAACAAAGCTGCCCTGTACCGAATTCGGTACAGGGCAGCGCAAAGCACGCAGGATGTCGTTCCCCTACTCCGGCGTCCGCCAGTCGCAGGGGTCGGGGGCGGCCAGGCCGCGGACGCCCATGATGATCATCTCCACGCCGTTCTGGAACGACTCTTCGGAGTAGGCCGAGCGCACGATGCGCTGCCACACGGGCAGATTCCGCTCGTCGACGCCGGCGGCCTTCTCGATGCGGCGAATGTCCTGCGCGCTGATGGCGCTGCCGTTGAAACCGGTGAGGAACGCATCGATCATGGCCCACGCCTTCGTGAGGATGGGCTCGGGCATCCCCTGTGCCAGGTGCAACGACACGATTTTCTCGGTATGCGCGGCCAGACCTTCGTAGGAAACGCGCGGGTCGAGATCGATGTGGTACATGGAAGGATGCGCGCAGTATTCGCGATGGATGGACGTCATGGTGCGGCGCAGCGTGTCGTCCCACCGTTCGCCGGGCACGGGGTCGGTATCGAGCGTGCCCATGAACCGCGTGAGCACCGCAACAAGCACCTCCTCGCGCGAGGCGAAGTGCGCGTAGAACGCCATGGCCGACACGCCCAGCTCGGCGCCCAGGGCGCGCATGGTGAAGGCGCCCATACCGTTCTCGTCGATCATACGGTAGGCGGCATCTACGATGCCCTCCCTGGTCAAAGAGCGTTTTGCAGGAGCCTTGCGTGTGCCGTCCATCGTGATGCCATCCTCCGCGCCGCGTGATTGCCTCCCGCCAGTATAGACGAGCCGTCGCGACGGACGGCCGCGCGCCACACGAAAACCAACCCGCAGCGCAGCGCGAGCGCCCCGTCAAGGACGCCCGCGCAGGGAGGGAAGCCCCCTCCCCCGAACCTTATGCAGCGTCGGGGTTGTGGGGCCAATCGTGGCAGTGGAGGCACTGATTGTCGGTGATCTCCTTGTCCTTCGCGTGGCAGTTCACGCATGCGCCGTACCCGCCGTGAATGGAATCGTGCGGGTTGCTCACGCCGTAGCTCGCCGTCGTTTCGGCGAGCGCCTCATAGGAGCCGCCGTGGCAGCTCAGGCACTGCTCGTCGGACACGTACGCGCCTGTGCCGTCGGCAGCGGTCTGCGTCGCAGCCGACGACGAGCCCGCGCCATCGGCGCCCGCACCCGCTTCGACCGCCTTCGGCGCGCACGCCGTCAAGCCCAGGACCAGGCACAACACGAAAGCGGCAGCAACACCTGCGCCCCAGGTGGATCGTTTGACGTTCAACATGGCTTTACGCTCCTTTCACGGCATGCTCGGCGGCAACGTAGCCGAACGTGACGGCACGCCCGATGGATGTTCCGGGAATATGGCGCGGGTAGTTGCCCGCGAAGAAATTGCCCGACGCGTTTCCGACGGCGTACAAGCCCTCGATCACCTCGTCGTCGGTGTCGAGCACGCGGCACGAGCCGTCGATGGTCAGGCCGCCCACGGTGGCCAGCACGCAGCTGTTCGTGGTGAGTGCGTAGATGGTTTCGCCCGCGAACGGCGCCACGCTTTCCATAAACCGGTTGAACGCGAGGTCCTTCTTGTTCGCGTAGTACTCGTTGTACGTGGCGATGGTCTGCTCAAGGCCGTCGGCGTCGATGCCGCAGGCGGCAGCCAGTTCACGCGGGCTCGACGCGGAAAATGCCCATCCCTTCTGCTCGAACTCCTCGAGCGCCGCCTTCGCGGCCGCAATTTCCTCATCCGACGCGCCCAGCATGCCGTCGTCGAAAATCTGCCAACAGTTCGCGCCGAAACCGGGCTGCGCGTTCTGCGCGTTCGACACGGCCTGGAACGGCAGGTCTTCGTTCACGTAGCGCTTGCCCTGCGCGTTCACGTTGATAGCCAGCCAGATGGGCGTCCACACACGCGCGTCGTAGAACGAATCGGGATTGCCCCAGCGGAAGTTCATCACCGGCTGCGGCAGCGAGTCCATCTGCGCGCCGGCCGCAAGGCCCATCATGTGGCCGTCGCCCGTCGTGCCCCAGCCGGGGTTCCACCAGCTCGACGACGCGTAGTCCTCGGGGCGCACCCACGCCTCCATCATCTCGGGATTCGCGTCGTAGCCACCCGTTGCGAGGATAACGCCTTTGGCGGCGTTGATCTGCACGTACCCCTCGTCGCCTTTCGCTATGACGCCCGTCACGCGCCCGCCGTCCGCCCGCACGAGCTGCACGGCCGGCATGCGGTAGCGCACGTCCAGGTTGTCGTAGGTTGCGGCGACCTCGGCCATCTCGAGGCATACGTAGATGCCCGAGTAGCCCGAGCGCACGCCCGCATCGGGCGGCAGCGACGGGCTGTCGTAGAAGCCCAGCTCAGAGGGGATCGTCGGCATGCCGTTCGTGCTCGGAGCCTCCTCCACCGGCGTGATGACGAAGCCGTTGTCTCCCTTGTCGAGCATCTTCTGCCAGAAATCGGTGGCCTCGCCCGAACGATACACGTACGTGTTCGCCGGCTCGGGGCGCGTGCGCCAGTACGCCGAACGGTAGATCTCGTCGAGCAGCTGCGCCGGGTCGATCTCGATGCCCGCGTCCTTCTGCGCCTGCGCATCGTATGCGCCGAAGCACTCGAAGCACCCGCGGCCGCGCGTCATCTTCTCGAGGCACACGGTGCGCGCGCCCTCCTCGGCGGCCTTGAGGCTTGCCGTGAGCCCCGCGATGCCGGCGCCCACCACCAGCACGTCGCACTCCTCGGTCGCGACGATCTCGGATGCGGCGATGGTCCGGTCCTCGAACGCGACAGGCCCGCGCGGCCCCGGGCACGACGCCTTCTCGCGGCCCGTCGCTATCGCCTCGTACGCCGTGCCCGTCGTTTCCTCGTCGGCGAACGCGATACCGGTCGTCCCAAGCGCCCCAAGCGCGCCCGCCGACAACCCGGCCAACCCGATCCCCTTCAAAAACGAACGCCGCGTCACATCATTCCCCATAGTCCTCCTCCTTCACGAACTTTACAATGTAAAGCACAGGGTAAGACATTTTCTTTACGCTGTAAAGTAAGAATTTGGGGAGGATGGGAGGAGGACGGGGAGAATGGGAGGATGACCCGTTTCCTCCTCTTGCGCCGGCGGTGAGACGTGCAGCCCACACAACGCCCAGCCGGCGCAAGAGGGAGGGCGGGAAACAAAAAAGAAGGCAGCCCCGGCTGCCTTCCTCCCGCATGTTTCACGTGAAACATTCGTTCTCATTTGCCACGTTGAACGTGCTCCGCGCGTCCTACGTTCGCTCGCCGGTCATCGTTTGCTCGACGATGCTGCTCATCATGTCGGAGGTAAGCATGCCGCTCACGTAGCCGAACAGGTTGCCGTCCTTGTCGATCATGAACGTCGTGGGGAACGACATGATGCGGTAACCCGAGAACATGGTGCCCGACGTGTCCATGAGCACGGGGTACGTGATGCCCTGCTCGTCGATGAACGCCTTCACCTCGTCCACGGTCACGTCATTGTTGTTGGGATGCTCGTCGGTCTTCGGGTTCGCCACGCCCAGCACCACGAGGTCCTCGGCGTTGCCGCCGTTGTCCGTGTACAGCTTCTCGATGTCGGGAATCTCCATCTTGCAGGGGCCGCACCAGGTTGCGAAGAAGTTGAGGAAGATCGTCTTGCCGCGGTACTCGTCAAGCGAGTGCTCTTCGCCGTGCTGATCGACCATCTTGAAGTCGACCAGCGGAGCCGCCTCCAAATCGGCCGCGCCCGAAGCCCCGCCCGATCCACCCGACCCGCTCGCGCCCGCCGCATCGCCCTCAGCGCCGCCGTCCGCACCCGCGTCCGTGCCCGTGTCCGCCGGCTGCTCCTGCGCACTCGGCGCCGCGCCGAACGACGACAGGTAGCTCGTCACGCCGTTCATCCATCCGGTGACGGTCATGATGCCCATGACGATGAGCAGCGCGCCGCCCACCTTCACCGTGTACTTCACCACGTTGCCGTGCGTGCGGAAGAACCGCAGCACCTCGCCCGTGAACAGGCCCACCGCCAGAAACGGCAGCACGAAGCCCAGCGTGTACACGGCCACGAGGCCGAAGCCCGCCGCAGCCGACGCGCTCGACGACGCCATGAGCAGCACGCTTGCCAGCACCGGACCCACGCACGGCGTCCACGCGAAGCTGAACGTGAAGCCCAGCACGAGCGCCACGAGGGGGTTCATCGCGAAGCGGCCCAGCTGAAACGGCAGACGATGCTCCTTCTCCACCAGCTTCGTCTTGCCGAACACGCCTAGCATGTACAGGCCGAACGCCACCATGATGACACCGGCGATGATCGAGAACACGCGCTGATTGCCCGTAAAGAACTGCCCGAGCGCCGTGAAGCCGAAGCCCAGCAGGAAGAACGCGAAGCTCACGCCGATCACGAAGAACAGCGTGTTCACGAACACTTTCTTGCGCGGGTACTCGATGGTGCCGTCGTCGTTCGTCTTCGCCGCACCGCCGGCCAGGTAGCCTATGTAGAGCGGGATGAGCGGCAGCACGCAGGGCGAGAAGAAGCTGAGCAGGCCCTGCACGAACACGGTGAGCGCCGGGATGCTCGATTCGAGGGAGAAACCCATGGCAGCCCCCTAGCCGGTCGCGCCGGCAAGGGCCAGCTGCTCTTCGAGCTCGGCAACGCCGCCGGGGCCGAAGATGCGATGATCGATGTCGGCAATGGCGATCTGCTCGAGGCGCTCGCGACAGCGCGCATCCAGGTCGAGGAAGATGTCGTCCATGATGGCCGCCATACCCGAGGCGATGAGGCACTCCATGTCGATGTTGCCGCTGTGCCAGTTCGACTGCACGAACCGAATGTCCAGGATGTCGGCCACGGTGCGCAGGTTGATTGCGGCCGCGTCGCCGGCGAACCGGTAGCCTCCCACGTTGCCCTCGCGCGTCGTCACGAACCCGGCGCGCTTGAGCGGCGCCATCACCTTGCGCACGCGCGCGGCGTTCGTGCAGATGTTCTCGGCCAGAGCTTCGCTCGACACCGTCTCGTTCGCTTTGTGGTTCAGGAACACCAGCGCGTGCACCGCCACGATGAAATCGCTGTTCATAGTATCGCTCCGTCTACGGCTTGCGCCGTGTCGCTCTTTGTTCACTCCCGTTATACCGCAGTTGCTGTAACAAAGATAGATACAGTTCGGCCATCGACACGATCTCCACGCGCAGGCGCGTCCCGCCTACCGCTTGAGGCTCGACAGAATGCCCGGTCGCGCAGGCGGATTCGGCAGATGGATGAGGCGCGGCTCGAAGTCGAACAGCTCGTCGGTGGATACGACGGAGTTCACGGTCAGGCAGTTCTTGAGGCACGCGTCGGCGCACAGGTTGCACTGCACGCAGTCGGCCACGGAGAACTCGAGGAAGCTGCCCTCGCCCTCCTCGGGGACGAGCTCGCTCTTGCGCAGCGCGCCCGTCGGGCAGAACACCGTGCACATGTTGCACGAGCTGCACGCGTCCGTGTCGATGGACACCGATCCGAACAGGCGCGTGTCGATCTCGGGCACGACGGGCGCGCCGAGGCGGTCCATCGCGTCGAGCACGAGCATGCGCCGCTGCGGGTTGAACTGCGGCAGCGTGCCGGAATCGGACATGCGCAGCCGCTCGCGCAGCGACGGCGCGGCGTCGTCGTGCTTGAACACCATGACCTCGGCCGTCTTGCCGGCCGCGTCCTTCGCCCGCGTCCGCGCGCTCGTGAAGAAGCCGCGGCGCGACTCGCCCAGCAGCGTGCGCTTGTCCTCGAGCAGCAGCTCGTCGGGGAACGCCGACGAGCGCTCCACGCGCACGTCGGAGCCCATGGCGGCCATGAGGTCGTTCGCCGAGGCCACCGTCGCGTCGATGCCCGGCACGTTCGCGCGGAACTTGCACGTGGCGCACGTGCCGTCCACCAGCAGCAGGTCATCCACGCCGCGCGCCGCAAGCCCCAGCAGCACGCTCTCCTCCATGCGGGCGAGGCAGGGCACTTCCGTGAACATCGTGGGGTCGGCGGTGCGTTTCGAGGCGATGCGCGCGCACGCGAACACGGCCGCGCCACCGGTGGCAACCACGCTCTCGGCCACGCTCGACGCGAGGTCCTCGTCGAGCGGCCGCAGCGGGATGAGCGCCTCCACCGGGCACACCGTCGTGCACGCGCCGCACGCCACGCACTGCTCGGGATCGAGCTCCAGCACGTTGTTCGCGGCGAACACGGCGCCCGACGGGCACGCGTCCGCGCATTTCGCGCACGATGCGTGGCGGTTGCGCACCACCACGCAGCGGTCGCTCGCCAAGTACACGGCCCTCGACTCAAGCGCCTCGGCCACTTCCACTATGTCGATCAGGTTCGGCATCCGATTCCCTCGTCTCGTCTTCCCCTTCGATGCACCCTACTTCGCGAGGAACGTCTCCTCAAGGGCGTTCAGCTCCTCGGGCGTGTTCGCGTTGATGAAGCAGCCGCCCATAGGCTCGGCCTCCAACACGCGCTCTTGCGGGAACTCGCACACGTTCACGTCCGCGAAGAATCCCTGCGCGCGCTTCTCGCCGCGGTCGAGCGCGGCGCGCACGGCGGGCAGGCAGCCCATGCGGCGGTACATCGCATGGAACGGCTCGAAGCCGTGCTTGTTGACGGGCACCACCACGTCGGCGCCCGACTCGTTCATGGCCAGCGCCTCGGCCACCACGAGCGACGCGGAGGCGAACACCATGTCGCACGCCACCACGGCCACGTAGGGGTTGCGCGCCGCCTGCAGCGCCGTGTACAGCCCCGGCAGCGCGCCGCGCACGTTGAACGCGTCGCACACGAGCTGAATGCGGTACTGCGGGAACTCGCCGTGCAGAAACGCCAGGTTCTCCGGCTCGTTCGTCGTGATGACGAGGTCGTCGGCCACCGGCCCCAGACGCTCCACAAGGCGGCAGATGAGCGGACGGCCCGCGAAGGGCACCGTCGCCTTGCTCTGCCCCATGCGCCGGCTCTCGCCGCCGGCCTGAATCACCACGGTGACGCGCGGGCGCACGTAGTGCTGCTCCACGAAGTCGGCAAGCCCCGCGATGTCGTCGAGCGCGAACGCGGGCACATGGTACAGCTCGGCCGCGCGGCGCGCCTCCTCGATATCGGTGACGATGGCCACCGTGTCCGAGGTGGGCAGCTTGTTCGAGATGTCGGCGTAGTCGGGGTGCTGCGTCTTGAAGTGCCCGCCCGCGGCCTCGTCGGCCTGCTGCTCGGCGCGACGCAGCGCCTCGCGCGCATCGTCGTCGGCCGGCGGCACGGTACCGCGCGTGAACTGCGTGAAGTCGGTGCCCAACGGCCAGCCGCAGCGCGCGCCCTCGGCGAACACGGCGGCCACGCGGGCGTCCGCATCGTTGCCCGCGCGCATGATCTCGATGGTGGGCAGCCCGCTCTTGCGGTACCCCTCCACCACCACCACGTCGTGGCCGGGCATGCTGCGCACGATGTCGGCGCACTCCGCTTCGCCCTCCACCGTTTTGATGCGCGCCATCTGCCCCGGAGCGGCAATCACCGTCTCGCTCGCGCCGGCCGCGCGATGGCGGTACGAGTCCTTCCCGGGGTAGTCGATGTCGAAGCCCACATGGCTGTGGTGCTTCACGCTGCCCACATCGTGGCCGCGCTCCACCAACGCAGCGATGAGCTGCTCGATGAGCGTCGTTTTACCTGAATTGTGCCGCCCGACGATAGCCAGGGCGGGGCTGGGAATATTGACCATGTTCACGCGTCCTTTCCGGCGCACCAGTATAGCATGAGCCGCCCGAACGCAGGGGACGAACGAGGCCGGCGTCCGGGTGCGAACTCCCGGATGCCGGCCGCAGCGCTACGCGGTGATGGTGGGCAGGTAGAACACGCGGGGCGACGTGCCCTCGTCGGGCAGGTAGGCCTCGCCGCCGCGCTCGGCCACGAGCTTCTTCATCTCGTCGAGGTCGCCGAATATGCGCGCCTCGGCCATGCACGCCTTCACGCACACGGGGTCGGGCTTTCCGTCACCGGCATGCTCGATGCAGAAGTCGCACTTGTCCACCGTCATCTTCGGCATGTTCTCGTACGCGACGCTCTCGTACTCGTTGAGGTCGGCGCCGAAGTACCCTTGCTCGCTCTCCACGAGGTAGCGGGCGCCGTAGGGGCACACGGTCATGCAGCTCTTGCAGCCGATGCACTTCTCCTTGTCGATGACCACGATGCCGTCCTCTTCGCGGACGGTGGTGGCTTCTTGGGGGCACACCGCCACGCACGGCGGGTTCTCGCACATCATGCACAGCACCGGGCGGATGGTGCGCACCGCATGGGGGTAGGCGCCTTCGGTGCCGCGCTCCACGCGGGAGCGGGTCACGCCCGGAGGCGTGCCGTTCGCGCCCTTGCACGCCACCGAGCACCCGTGGCACCCGACGCATTTCTCCAGATCGATCACGAATCCGTAAGCCATGAAACTCATCCTCCTTTCCGGGGGTTAGGAAATCTTCTCAAGCTTGCAACGCACGCACTGGTCCACGCCGGACCCGACGTACTCCATGCGCTTCGGATCGCCGGCGGGCACGAGGTGGTTCACCGCGGTGCCCTTCGTCTTGCCGATGGGCTGGTACTCGGACTTCGCATTGAGGTGGCCGCCCACCGACGCGACGCACTCGGGATGCACGAACTCGGTGAGCACAGCCACGCCCTCCACGACGTCGCCGTCGCGGTTCGACAGCCGCACCTTGTCGCCCGACTTGATACCCTTCGCCGCTCCGGTGGCCGCGTTGATCTCGAGGAAGTACGTGGTGTCGTCCGCCTCGTTGATCTCGTTGATCCAGGCGTTCTCCACCTGCCACGTGTCGGTGTTGATGGCGTTCGTCCAGTACACGGGGAACAGGTCGAAGCCCTCTTCCTCCACCTCGTGGTCGAGGCACGGCATGAATGCGGGCAGGGGGATGTAGTCGTCCGTCTCCCAGTAGATGCCCAGCTTCTCCACCTCGGCCTCGATCTTCTCCTTCGCTTCCAGCATGAAGTCGAAGTACAGCGGGATGCGGCCCTTCATGCCGGCGGCGAACACGTATACCTCCTCGGCCGTGCGCTCGCGCGTCAGCACGCCGTTCTCGCGGAACCAGTCGACGCCACGGTCCTCGCCCGCCAGCGACTTGAGCGCCGCATCGCACACGCGCTCGGCCGTGATCTGCTCCTTGCCGTCAAGCTTGTACTCGTCGGCCAGGCGATAGTACTCGTTGAGCGCCCCGGAGAACTCCGCGGTCTTGCCCGCCTTCGCCGCCAGCGCGCCGAACGTGTCGAGCGCCGAGGGGCAGTTGTCCTTCGCCTCCACGATGGGCATGCGACCGGCCACGATGTAGGGCACCTCGGGCAGGCCGGGCACGCGGTGGTTGTTGAACGACAGCGGCAGCGGGTCGTAGCGCTCGAGGTAGCACGGCTCGGGGATGATGAGGTCGAAGTAGTACGACGAGTCGTTCAGGTAGATGTCCATGCCGAAAATCCAGTCGAACGACTCGAGCACCTTGGCCTGGTAGTCGTGGTTGCACCAGTTCTTCAGCGGGTTCGACGCCATGCAGAACGCCACCTCGGACGGCTCGGTGCCGTACACCTCGGGCTGCACCTGGGCGATGTAGCCGAAGTGCTGGTCCATCGTGAGCGGCTGCAGCTCCTCCATGGCCTCGGACGTGGGCGTGTAGCTGGCCTCGCGCACGTGCCGGTAGTGCGAGCCGTTCGACGGCCACCCGTGCGCCATGTTGAGGTCCTCGATGAGACCGTCCTCTTCCCAGATGGTGAACTCCCAGGCGTGATCCTTGTCGCCCTCGTAGAAGCCGTGCTGGTTGCGCGTGTAGTAGCCCAGATAGCCGCCGCGCGCGAACGTGGCGCCCACGAGCGTGTTCAGCTGCAGAATGGCCCAGTGCGTGATGAAGCCGTGCTTGTGGCGCGCGATGCCGGAGAACGTGTCCACGGCGGCGGGGCGGTACGGCACGGTGAGCCCGTCCACCTCGACGGTCTGGCCGATGCAGGCGGCCTCGCCGAACTCCTTAGCCAGGCGGCGCGTGGTGTCGGCGGGCACGGTGGACACTTTTTCGGCGTACTCGGGCGTGTATTCCGCAATCGACTCCTTGAAGATGCTGAACGCCGTGCGCACGGCCACGCCGTCCACCTCGAAGTCGCCTTCGAGCGCGGGCTGCTCGGCCTCGTCGTAGGGCTTCGCCGTGTTGTCGGACAGATCCCAGTACAGCGCCTTGTTGCCCTTCGATGCGTCGCGCACGATGCGCTGCGTCGCGGGGTCCACGAGCGAGGGGCCGTTCGTGCGGTCGGTGAGGAACTCCTTGTCGTACAGGTCGTACTCGTTCACCAGCAGGTTCGCCATCGCGAGCGCCACGGCGGCGTCGGTGCCGGGACGGATGGGCACCCACTCGTCGGCCTTCTCGGCCGCGCCCGACATGTGCGGGTCAAAGTTCACCAGCTTGCAGCCGTTCGCGCGCGCCTCGGCGAACACCTTCGCCGTGATGCTCGTGCCATGGCGCGTGGCCACACCGGCCTGCGTGCCGAACTGCATGAGGTACGTGCAGTTGCCGTAGTCGGGCAGCGCGTTGCCGCAGCCGGTGAGCAGCGACGAGATGGGGTGCGTGGGCGCGCCGCAGATGTCGGCCTTGAACGGGATGGGCATGCTGCCGGTGCTGCCCAGCCAGTTCATGGAGTCGATCCACGAGATGATGCTCGTGATGAGCGCGAACACGATGACGGGCTTCTTCTTTTCCTGCTGCTCGGCCAGCTTCTCCAAGATGAGGTCGTAGGCCTCGTCCCAGCTGATCTCCTCCCAGCCCGGATCGATGCCGACGCCCTTCTCGGGGTTCGTGCGCTTCATCGGCTTCGTGATGCGGTTCTCGTCGTAGAGCTGCATGATGCCGGCCGTGCCCTTGCCGCACAGGTGGCCCCATCCGGCCGGGCTGCGGTCGTCGCCCTTGATTTCCACGAGCTTGCCGTCCACCACGTGTCCGAGGATGCTGCACGCGTTGAAGCACATGTTGCACTGCGAGGGCAGCCACACGCCCTCGTCCTGCGCGGGCTTCGCGCCTTCCTCGGCCGCGTTCTGAGCCTGCGGAGCCGTGCATCCCGCCAGCGCGCCGGTCGCGCCCACGGCGGCCACGGCCGCGCCCCCTTTGACGAAGGTGCGGCGGGTGATGCCGCCCGCAGCCTCGTTGAAGTCGTTCTCCATCGTTTCCTCCTCCGTTGCGTTTGAAATCATGCAATGCGTTGCGCTAAGCGGGCGGGCACCACCTCCCCCAACTCCGCGATGAACCGATCCACGTCGTCGTCGGTAGTGCGATCGCTGAAGCTCACGCGGTAGGTGCACCGCGTGAAGCGCGCGGGAACGCCCGCCAGCTGCAGCGCAAGCGGGTGCTTCTCGCGCCAGGTGCCGGGCGGCACCGTGGTGTGGTTCGAGCTGCAGGCCATCGAGGCCGAAAGGTACACGCCGGCGTCGCTCAAGCGCTCGAGCACGCGGCGGTTGTCGGTGCCGGGCAGCGTGAAGTTCACGATGAAGGGCGAGCCGTCGTCGCGCGAGTTCAGGATGAGGTCGGCGTAGCGGCAGCGCAGCGCGTTCACCAGGCGTTCGCGCAGCGCCGCGGCGCGCGCCTGCGCGGCGCCTTGCTCGGTGCGGGCGATGCGCGCCGCCTCGGCGAAGCCGGCGATGAGCGGCAGCGCTTCGGTGCCCGAGCGCAGGCCGCGCTCCTGCCCGCCGCCGAACGCGGTAGTGAACAGGTTGACGCCGCGGCGCACGTACAGCGCGCCGACGCCCTTCGGGCCGCCCACCTTGTGCGAGCAGAACGACAGGAGGTCGACGCCCAAGCGGTGCGCGTCGAGCGGAATCTTCCCGAACGCCTGCACGGCGTCGGTGTGCACGAGGGGCCGCGCCCCGTCGCGGCCGCGCGCCGCCGCGCAGGCGTCCACCACGCGATCGACCGGGAAGCGGTACCCCAGCTCGCTCTGCACGCTCATCACCGACACGAGGCGCACCTCGTCCGACGCATCGAGCGCCGCGCTCAGGCCGTCCATGTCGAGCGCGCCTCCGGGCGCGTCGAGGTAGGTCGCCCGCCAGCCATCGCGCTTGAGGCCGCGCACGGTTTTCGTGACGGACGGATGCTCGAGGGCCGTGGTGACCACCGCGCCCGGGCCCTGCGTGCGGGCGATCGCGGCGCAGGCCCCCGTCAACGCGAGGTTGTTCGATTCCGTCCCGCCGGACGTGAAGTAGATTTCATCGGGAAAGGCGCCCACGGCGTCCGCGACAACGGCGCGGCTCTCGTCGAGCAGCGCCCGCGCCGCGCGGCCCTTCGCGTGCTGCGACGACGGATTGCCGTACGTCTCGCGCATCGCCCGCGTCACCGCGTCCACCACGCACGGGTGCATCGGCGCGGTGGCTGCGTTGTCCAGATAGGTTTCCATGCGTCCCCCTCATCGTCGTGCGCCGCCCTCGCTCGGCCGACGCCGTCCCCCGTGACGTTGGGTGCAATCTAGCAGGACGGCGCGCCGTTTCGCCTTGACAGAGCGGGGGCAACCCGAAAATACCCCTCCTAGGGGGACACGTTTCGCCGGGTTCACGCGGCCCCGACGTAGCATCCGAAATCAAACCCGATACAATAGGTAACCGGGGGAAGGGGTGTCGATGGGAAAGTTCCGTTTAGGCGCGCTCAACAAGCGCATCAAGCTGTCCGCGTTCAGCTTCGACCTGCAGGCCACGATCGTCGTGGGCTTCGCGCTGCACTGGACGTGGGTGTGGGTGACGTTTTGGAGCTCCACCTTCTACTCGGCCTCGCCGGCGGCGAGCGGGGTCACGCAGCACGTGCCGCTCGAGCCGTTGTGGCTCCTGTCGCTGCTGACGAACGTGCTGTGCTACGGCGGCCTGTTTCTCATGACGAAGAAGCGCCCCGTCTTCGGGCGCAGCGCCGTCGTGCCCCTCGTGGCCGCATTCCTCACGCTCGTGGGCACGTTCCTCGTGTCCTATCCCTCGGCAGCCTCCTTCGGCGACGCGAGCTCGCTCGCCTACGTGCTGGGCGCGCTGCTCACCGGCGTGGGAAGCGCCATCGAGGTCATCCTGTGGGGCGAGCTTTTGGCCACGCTGGGGCCGCGGCAGACCATCGTGTACAGCGTGCTGGCCACCGTCGTGGGCAGCGCCTGCTACCTTCTCATCACGTTCCTGCCGGGCCAGGTGGCCCGCTTCCTCACCGTGGTGCTGCCCGTCGCGGAGATGTGGCTGTTCACCCGCAAGCAGAGCATCGTGCGCACGGCGCGCCTCGCGTCCGACGAGCCCGACGGCGAGAGCGCGGAAGGTGTGGCGAAGGGCGCACGGGGAGCGAAGGGCGCGCGCAAGCCGCGGCTCACCGCCTCGCGCAAGGCGCTGCTGGAAATCGCCGGCATCTCGCTGTTCTTCGGCCTGTCGTACGGCGTCATGCGCGGCTTCTTCTCCTTCGGCGGCACCCACCTCACCATCGTGCGCGACTACCTCAACATCGGCGCGCTCATCCTCGGCGCCATGGCCATCCTCGTCACCACGAGCGTGTTCCGCATGGACCTGCGCCATATGACGTACCAGGTGGCGCTGCCGCTCATGGCGGCGGGCTTCATCTTCTTCTCGCTCACCTATCCGCTCGACCTCATCGGGTTCGCGGTGCATCAGCTGGGCTACCAGTACTTCTACATCATCATCTGGGCGCTGTGGGCCATCCTCGCGCGCAAGCTGAACAAGCCCGTCGCCCGCTTCGCATCCCTGTCCATGATGATGCTCATGGCCGGCCAGCTGCTGGGCTCCATCGTGGGCGCGCAGCTGGTCGCCATCGCCACCGACCGCTACACCATGGCCATTGTGGCCGCGTGCTCGGTGTTCGTCATCCTGCTCGTGGCGCTGTTCGCCTTCGAGAGCCCGTTTCCCGCCTCGGGATGGAGCATGTTCGATCCGCTCGCGCAGGACGGCCCCGCCCCGCGCTTCAAGCGCTCGCTCAAGAAGCTCGCCGAGATGCGCGGCCTGTCGCCGCGCGAGACCGAGGTGCTCGAGCTGCTGGCGAAGGGCCGCAACTGCAGCTTCATCAGCACGCAGCTGGTCATCTCCGACGAGACGGCGAAAACCCACATCAAGCGCATCTACCGCAAGTTCGGCGTGCACTCCCAGCAAGCCCTCCTCGACATGATAGAGCTCGACGGCGACTGCCACTGAGGGAGCGCCGTCAAAGCCGCCAACGTCGCCGCGCCCCCCCCCAATCACCAGATGCCGCGCCTTGGGGGCGCGGCATCTTCGGGAGGGAGGGATGTCGGAGGTTCAGGGGCGCCGAGGCGTTAGGCTTGCGCGGCGTGCTTGCCGGCCACGCGGCCGCTCGTCATGGCGTTGCCCATGTTGTTGCCGGCCGAGGGGCAGTTGTAGGCGTTGCCGTAGCGCTCGCCCATCGTGTTGCCCACGGCGTACAGGCCGTCGATCACCTTGTTCTTCGACGCGGTGAGCACCTGGTAGTTGCCGTTCACGCACAGGCCCGCCAGCGTGTTGAGGCCGGGGCCGTACAGCTTGTTCGTACCCTGCGTGGCAATGTAGAAGGGGCCCTCGTCGATGGGGATCAGCAGGTCTTCGGGCTTGCCGAAATCGCTGTCCTTGCCGGCGGCGCACAGCTCGTTGTAGCGCTCGACGCTGGCCTTCGCGGCGGCAAGCGCATCGCCCTCGAGGCCCGCGTTCTTGAGCGCGTCCTCAACGGTGGCGCCCACGAAAATCTCGTTCACGAACGGGCTCGTGCGGTTCGCGATTTCCAAACCGCGCACCTCGGCGGTGCCCACGGCGGGGTCGGCCGCCTCCATGTTCGCCTGGAAGTCCTCGATGCCCTCGGGGAAGCCCCAGTTGGGAGCACCGTGGTCGAGGCCGCCCGCCTGGATGTACTGCATGTACTTGCTGTCCATGATGGCGAAGTTGCCCACCATCTTGGCGTCCGGGTTGATGGGCTGGCGCGCGGACTGCGCAAGCACGAGCCCGGCGAACGACTCGTTCATGAAGCGCTCGCCGTTGCAGTTCATCCACAGGCACGGCGTGGAGCCCCAGGGGCCGAACGAGATGGAGGGCGCGTCGCCCGCCACGGGACGCGGGTGGCTCTCGATGGCGCCGCCGGCCCAGCAGCCGATCTTGTGGCCCGAGCCGTCGCAGTCGGTCATGCCCATGAGCTCGCCGCGGTCCACGCCGTGGCGCTCGGCGTTCTCGGCGCACTCGGAGCACAGCTCCCACACCATGTCGGTGTTGCCGCCGAAATCGCCCGTGGCCAGGATGACGCCCTTGGCCGCCTCGAACTTCACGTACTTCCCGTCGGCGTCCTCGGCGATGATGCCGGTTACCGCGCCGTCGGAATCCTGCACGCACCGGGCTGCGGTATGGCCGCAGAACCACTCGGCCCCGAGGTCTTCCGCCGCGTCGCGGCAGTACTCCTCGATCTCGGCCAAACGCGAGATGCCGGTCTTCTGCTTCTTGCCCACCGGCTGCTCGTTCTTCGTGCCGACGGTCTGCACGGTGGAGGCCCACATCTTGTAGCCCGACACTTCCACGGGGTAGTCCGCGCCGCTCGGCTTGTCGTAGGCGATCTGCACGATGCACTGGCCGCCGTCGCGGTCGAACACGTTCGACGTCTCGGGAATGAGCGAGGCCAGGTTGTCCATCATCTCGCCCGAGTTGTACACGAACGAGCGGATGACCTCGGTGTTGCAGCGGCCGTTGGCGCGACGCACGTACTCGTTCACGATGTCGTCGAGGTCGTACGGCCCGAAGCCCCACGCTTCCAGCATCTTGGAGTTGTACGAGCAGATGTCGTCGCCGCGGTACACGATCTCGCCGTCGTTATGCTTCTCCACGACGGCCACCTTCGCGCCCTCCTGGGCCGCCGCGAGCGCAGCCTGGGTGCCGGCGTGGCCGCCGCCCACCACCACGACGTCGAAGCTCTTGGTCTCGGCGATGTCGGCGTCGGCGATCTCGGGCGCGCTGCCCAGCCAGTCCTCGTCGCACATATAATAGGTGGGACGCGTCGCGGCGGACGAGCCGCCCGTCGCGGCACCGTCGGTCTTGGCCGACGCGGACGACTGCGGCGCACAGCCGGTGAGGCCCGCCATAGCTCCGATGACGCCGGCGCTCGCGGCGCCCATCAAGAAATTCCTGCGTGAAAGCTCCATGCTCCCCATCTCCTTTTGTCGTGCTTGCATTGCCTTCGAACTCTGGGGCCATCATCGCCCGCCGCGCCGCACGCTTCCATCCGAAAAAACGTTGATTCTCGTTTCCCCAGGTACCGAAGGCGTCTCAACGGTTTTACGTAGGCGTTCTCACCGAGGTCGAATGCTATAATGCGACCCATATCACGGGGAAGGGAGCAGCAATCGAAGCGCCACGAAACAGCACCGCAGCCTCGGCCGGCACGGGGACGGCCCTGCCCGCCATGACGGCGCTCGTCGTGGGCGTCGCCTGCCTGTTCTCCACGCTGCTCATCTACTCGGGCACCGTCATCTCGTTTCTGCGCTTCGAGCACACCGAGCTGTTCGTGGGCACGTTCGCCGAAACCGCGCTGCTTGCGGCCACGCTGTTCGGCGCGCTGTTCGTAGGCTTGTCGCTCGCACGCAAGCAGCTGCCCTTCATGCTGCTCGGTGCCGGCGGCGGCATGCTGTACCTGTGCTGCTCGCTCGTATTCGCCTACTTTTCATGGTTCGGCAGCCTCGGCACCACGCTGCTCATCGCGCTGTCGGTGGCAACCGCCCTCGGCGACGTGTGCCTCGCGCTCGCATGGGGACGCATCTGCGCGCGCTTCCGCATTCGCCGCGCGCTCGTGCTCGTGTCGCTGGCAAGCATCCTGTCGGCCGGGATCTGCTACCTGTACGCCGTGCTTCCGCTGCCGGGCGTCACGATGCTGTTCGTGCTCAGCTCCATCGTGGCCGTCATCGTCCCCCTCGCGTTCTCGGGCGCGACGCGCATCGATGCGCCGAGCGGCCCCGAAGGGGCGGAGGGGCGCACCACCTCGGCCACCATCGCCTCGCTTGCCGACGTCATCGTGGCGCCGGGCCTCGGCCTGCTCGTGTTCGCCTTCGTCATGGCCGTCATGCGCACCTCGTTCAACCAGAGCCAGGACGCCTACTTGGCGGCGCTCGCGCTCGACGCGGTGGCGCTTTTGGCGTACACGGCGCTGCGCAAGAAACGCTTCGCGCTGCGCGGCGGCATGCACCAGACGTTTCTGCCGCTCATGGCCATGGTGTTGCTGGCCGCCACGAGCATCGCCGCATCGGTGGGCAGCGGCTCGGCCCTCGTGTCGTTTCTCACGTACCTGCTGTACGCTCTGGCCGCCATCCTCACCCTCGCCACGCTGTGCGCGGTGGCGAACGCGGGCGAATTCTCGTCCGACCTCGTGTTCTCCACCGCGGTGCTGCTGTTCTGCGCCGCGTCGTTCGCAGGCCAGAGCTTCGCAAGCGTGCTCGACGACGATCTCGTGCACGTGGCCGTCACGGTGACCACCACGCTGTACGCGTTCGTCATGGTGCTGTCCTCCTACGTGAGGCGCACGCGCGACCTCGCCTGGACGGGCGAGCAGGATGCCGAAGCCGTGCACGCCGAAACCGCACCCGAGCAGAACGTCGACCGCATTGCGCTGCTGGCCGCCGAGCACAAGCTCACCGCGCGCGAGCAGGAAATCCTCGCCTACCTTGCCGAAGGCCACAGCGGCGCGTACATCTCCGACGTGCTGTTCATCTCCCCCAACACCGTGCGCACCCACATCCACAACATCTATCGCAAGCTCGATGTGTCGTCGCGCGAGGACATCCTGCGCCTCACCAAACCCGCAACCGTCGTTTGAAGTCACGTTTTCGCAGGTCGCACGCGTAGGTGTTGCTGGCCGAAAAAATATGTTGTGATTTCATGGAGGACGGTGCTATAATCATTCCTGCATTTACAGAGGCTTTGATGCTTCGGTAAAGAAAAGGGTTCTGTTTTTTGGAGGGGGCAGAACCCTTATTCTTTCTTTTGGGACGCAGGTCCCATTTTTTATGCCTTGCAACCCTGCGGTTACGCCGCAGGGGCAAGCGCTTCGTCCAAGAAAGCGCGATCCACTTCAAGCACGCCGCGCAGCACGAGCGCGAGGGCGCGGTAGAATTCCGTCTGCGCAATGCGCTCGACATCGTCGGCGAACGACGGAACCCAATTCATGAGGTGGGCGTCCATGAAGGCGCGCCGAGCTTGCAGCAGCTGCGCGCAGGCCTCCTCGTCGCCCGCTTCGAATGCGTCCGTCGCGCGCGCTCCCAACAGCTGCGCGAACTCCAGCTCGAACGAAAGATGGTCTTCCGGCTCGCACACCTCGTCCACCAGCACAAGACACGCGGCGCGGTACGCCGCCAGCACCTCGTCGCGCGCGTCCTGCATGAGCAGACGATCGGGCGACGTGTACACCGATTCGTACGGAAACGCCACGGCATGCGCGTCCTGCGTGGTGCCGATGAACGTGTGGAAGAAATCGACCGCCAGCTCGGTGCGGGTACGCTCCCACGCACCGTTCAGGTACGCGGCCAAACGGCGGTACCCCGCATCCAGCCGTTCGTTGCCCGTTGCCGCCGGAAGCTTCATCGCACGAAGGTCGGCCAACGTTTCCTCGTCCACCTCTGCGCGAAACAGGCGGGCCAGAAACCCGTACCCGGCGTTCTGCGCGCGGAGCGCCTCGGCGAACACACGCGTCCCCTCATTCATCGCCCCGTTCATCGTCTCGTCCATCTTCATCGCTCCTCACCGATCGATTCCGCGCGGAACGTCGCCAGCACGACGCGTCCGCGCTCCGTCAACTGCCACGCCTCGCGCCATTCCACCACGTCGGCTTTCTCAAGCTCGCCGAGGAAGTACCCCGAAAACAGGCGCGGCTGCTGCACGAGGGGGTGCGCATCGACCAGCGCGTCGATTGCGGCCTTCGCCCGCGGGCCCTCGGCCAAGAACTCGAGCAGCAGACGATACACGAGTAGGTACACCGCGTCCTTGACGAACAGGCCCTGCGCGAACGACCCCACCGGATCGCCGTCAAGGTACGCCGCACCGGCCTCGCTCAACGTCCACACGCCCTCGGCGAGCGCGCCGATGACGAGGTTCCCGTCTTCGTCCACGACGGGTTCGCGCTCTTCGCCGGCGTCGAGTGCGGCGCGGGCCGCGCGCTCCTCGTCGCTCGGCTCGTACACGAGTGCGCCGAAGCGCTCGAGCAGCGCGCGCAGCTCCACCGGGCGGTACACCGAGCGGTTGCATCGCAGCACCTCGTCCATGATGGCATCGAGCTCGCGCGGCGTGCGTGGTTCGCGGCAGGCCTCCATAGCCGTGATCAGCACCTTCTGATTTCCGGGGGCCGCCTTGAACACGTCCTCGACGCGCGCGCCCTCCTCGCTCTCGGTGATCATTGCGATTCTCCTCCTCTTTCGTTCGCCGCTTTCGCAAGCAGCGGGAATGTGATGGCGTGCATGGGACACGCGTCGGCGCACGCGCGGCATTTGACGCACTCGTTCATCGGGGCCGAAACCGTCTTGTCGTGCAGGTTGACGCCCTCGGGGCAGACGTCGGCGCACCGGTTGCAGCGTTCGCCGTGCGCAGCGTGCAGGCACGCGTCCGCGTTTGCCTGCGGGCGGAACGTGCGGTTGCCGCGTGCGATGAGCGACAGCAACGCCCCGAGCGGACAGAACCGATGACACCACTTCCTCAGCACCACGAGCTCGAGCACCAGGATGGCGGGGAACACGAGCAGCGACCAGGTAACCTCGCTGAACTGGAACAACCGCCACACCACCACCAACGTCCCGAACGTCAGCCCCACCGGACAAACCAAGCAGAACACCGGAAACCCGAAGGCGGCCGTAGTGAGGAGGGTCGCGCCAAGAACAAAAAACCGTGAAGGCCGAGGAGCCACCCCTTTCTCCTTTGCGGCCGCAGGGGAACTCGCCGGTCCACCCTCCCCTTCCGCGGCCGCCACAAGGGAACCCGCAGGTCCACCCCCAGCGGCCAAGGGGGAGGCGCCAGATTTTCCCGCGCCCCTCCCCGACACCTTCCGCATCAACGTCACCGGGCATCCCCAGGCGCAGAACGCCCTGCCTACCAGCAGCGTCAGCACCACGACCACCGCAAGGCCTATGAGCATCGGCGGCACGATGGTCTTCGAAGCGATCATCGCCTCGAGCCCGCCAAGCGGGCAGAGCGCCGCAATGTCGCCGATGCCGAACGCGCTCGGCGTGCCGACGCCCGCATGCACCGCGAGACCCAGGCACACGAGCCCCACCACGCCGAGCGCCGACAGCGTCCTCAGCGTCGATGCCCGCGGCTTCTTCCGCTTCCCGCTCATGCCATCATCTCGCTCTCGTCTTCCACAACCGTCTTGCCCAGCCGCTCGTATCGTCGGGGCGGCACCACCACGATGCCGCGCCGCGTCCCGCCCGCGAACGAGCGGTACACGAGCGCCGGGCACACGTTCTCGCACGCACCGCAGCCGTTGCACGCCGTCGCGTCCACCACCGGGTGCCCGGCCTCGTCCAGCGCGATGGCCTCGTAAGGACACGCTTTCTCGCACTCCGAGCAGCCGTCGAAGTAGGCGACGCAGCGGTCCTTCTGCACCACGGCCACGCCCAGCTTGTCGCGCTCGGGGTCGAACGAACCCAGCGCGCCCGTCGGACAGACCCGCTGGCACAACCCGCAGAAGTCGCACAGGCCCTTATGGAAGTCGAGCGTAGGCGTGCGCGCCTGCAGCAGCCCGTCTTCCACGTGCGCCACGCCCACCACGCCCGTCGGGCACGCCGACCGGCATCGATCGCACTTCACGCACGAGGCCAGCAGCGCGCCCTCGTCCTGCCCGCCGGGAGGACGCAGCAGCTCCTCTTCCCCGGCCAGCGCAACCGCGGCCCCGCCCACGCCCGCAAGCGCAGCCGTCGCGGCCGCGAACCCCACGAACGCGCGACGCGTAAACACAGCCATCGCTTCGCCTCCGTCCTTTCCCGCCTCGGCGCCCGCACACCGCGCAGCGCCGAAGCGACCGAGCATTCCTCCGGCACCGAAGCGCCCCTCTACCGCAGCGTTACAGCGCGAACCCGAAGTAGTTCGCCACCGCCGTGCCCACCAGCCACATCACCGCACGCACCGCCACGGAGCCCACAAGCGCGCCCGCCAGCGCCACAACCGCGGGAGCGAGGGCGGCTTCGGGCTTGCGCGCGGCAATCCACCCGCACGCCGCGGGCACCACGGCACCGCACGCAACCACCGCCAACCAGAACAGCATCGCCTGTTCGCCGAACGCCACGCCGGACACGAGGCCGTACGCAAGCGACAGCACGAGCGCAAGCGCCCCACCCGCCGCCGCGTACCACCCTGCGGCCTTCACCGCGCCGTCTTCCACCTTGAGCGCCGCGCACATCACCAGGTAGAGCGCCGTTCCCGAGGCCGCCGCCGTGCCGAGGTAGGCAAGCGGCAGGGCCACGGTGTTCCACGCGGGGCGCGACGACATCATGTACGACGACCCGCACGCGAACGAGAACGCCACCGCCAGCACGATGCCCGCCACGGCCACCGCCTTGCGTGCGCCCGCACCCGCCCCACGCGCAACCAGCACCGCGTACACGATGGCGCACACCGCCAGCAATCCCAGCAGCAGCGCTTCCAGGAAGATGCCGGGGGCCGGATGCGCAAGCGCCGCCATCATGCGATCGACGTGCGAGAGGTGCGTCGCCGAGGCGATACCGCCCACGGCCAGCAGCACCACCGCCGCCACGCTTGCGGGCACGCGCACCTTCGCGGCCGCGCCGCGGAACTCGTCGATCGCCACGCAGGCGAACAGCCACGCGCCGCATCCGGCCAACACCGTGAACAGCACCAAGGACCATTGGATCGTCATGGCTACTCGCCTTCCTTCCACGCCGCGCGACCGGGCGACAAAATGTAGTGGGTTGCAGGATGGTTCCCCACGTCCTCAAGCGTGTGGATGCTCGCGGGGTCGGCCGCGGCAAGCGCCTTCGACGCGTCCGAGCTCGGATCGTCCAGGTCGCCGTAGAAACGAGCCCCGGCCGAGCACGTGCGCACGCACATGGGCAGCTCGCCGTTCTTCGTCAGGTGCGCGCACAGCGTGCACTTCTCCACCACCCGCTCGGCGGCGTTCCACGAGCGCACGCCGTAGGGGCAGGCCATCATGCAGTATTTGCAGCCGATGCACTTCTCCTTGTCGATGAGCACCACGTCGTCGCCGTCGCGGTAGCTCGCGCCGGTCGGGCACACGTTCGTGCAGGGCGCATCCGCGCATTGCTGGCACATCGTGGGCAGGAAATACAGCTCCATGTTCGGGTAGTCGCCGAAGGGGCCGCGATCCACCACCTTGTTCCAATACTCGCCAAGCGCGATATTGTTCTCGTTCTTGCAGACGACCTCGCATCCATGACACCCGATGCAGCGGTTGAGGTCGACCACGATTGCGTACTGAGCCATTATTTGAACACCACCTCTGTGGGATCGCTGAATTCAGGCATCCACGGTTCGAAGTCGGTCGGATTGATCCAGGCGCCCTCGGGAGCGCCTTCGGGGGCGGGGTACACCTTCACCTGGAAGCCGCGCAGCGTGTACGTGCCGAACTCGGGGTTGAAGCGCCCGTCGGTCTTCGTGAGCACGTTGACGTTCATCTCCGTCCACGCCTTCGACGGCGTGTCGGTGTCGAGGTATTCCGGATTCCAGAAGCGCTCCATGTGCACCACATCCCGCGCGATGCCCGTCGTCACGCACGCCTTTCCGCGAATCTTGCCGCGGCGGCTTTCCACCCACACCCATTGCTCGTCCTCCACGCCGTTGGCCGCGGCCGTCTCGGGATGGATGCTCACCAGCGGCACGGGATACAGCTCGCGCAGATAGGGAACGTTGCGCAGCGTGCCATGGTGGTAGTGCGGGATGCGCCCTTCGGTGAGCGTGATGGGGAATTCGTCATCCGTGAGCGGCGACTCCTCGGGCTCGAGGTAGTACACGAGCGGATCGTAGTCCTCGTCGGCAGGCTGCATCGTGTAGCTGTTGCCGTTCGCGCTCGCCCACGGCTCGCCCGTGCGCCCCAGCATGAGGATGCCTTCCGAATACGGCTCCACCTTCTTCGACGGCGTGTTGAAGCCCTTCTCCTTGCCCGTGGCGGCATCGATGCTCTTGTAGGTGTAGTACGTGTGGTAGTCCTCGCTCGAAATCCACTCGTACGTGCCCATCTCGGCAAGCTCGTCCCAGGTCATCGGCAGCTTGCCCATGTGCATGTCCATCATGGACTGCTGACCGTCCCAATACACGAGATCGCTGCCCACCGACGCGAGGTAGTCGGCGTCGATGGCCTTCTGCGCGTACGGGTTGCCCAGCTCGGCGCACCTCCGCACGATCTGCGCCCAGATGATGCCCTCGTTCACCGTCTCGTAGAGGTGCACCACCGGCTGGCGAATGATGATCTTGTTCGCGTGCGCAATGGTGAAGTAGCTTTCGAGCCACTCCTGCGTGGGCAGCACGTAGTCGGCCGCTTCGATGGTGAACGCCGTGGGATACATATACAGGTGGCAGATCATTTCCATCTTGTCGACGATGGCCGGCAGCTGACTCGCGTTGCCAATCATCGCGTGCTTGTTGCCCGAGCGCTCCATCCAGTTGCGCGGCTGGTACGGCTCGCCGGTGGTGATGGCCTTGAACACCGTGGGAATATGGGCGTGCGACCAGATGCCCAGGCCCTTGTGCTCACGGTAGCCCAGGCGCTTCTCAAGCATGCCCTCGTCCACGATGGAGTTGAGCGTGCCCAGGTCCACCTTGTTCGGCGGATCGGGGAAGCGCTGCAGCAGCGCGCCCGGCCGCTCGACGTTGCCCATGAGGAACTCGATGATGCACGCGCCTTCGGCACCCTGCGCCGCCTGCGGGCTCATGTCGGTGGCCACGCCCAGGATCAGGCCCGACGGTCCCTTGTCGGTGTACACGCGGATGGCCTTCTCAATCTGCTCGGCATCGAGGCAGCACACGTCCGCGCCCTTCTGAAGCGTCCACTCGTCCACGCGCTCGCGCAGCAGGGTGAAGGCGGTGGAGCACGTCATCCCGCCCACCTCGTACGTGCCGAAGAACGCGGGCTCAAGGGCGTCGTCCCACGGCCACGGCATGGGCGCGGCGGCGTTCGTCTTCTCGTCCCACACCACGAACGTGTCGTCGGCGTCGTCCGCATCCGCATCGCCGAGGCCTACCTCGTGGGCGCGCAGCATCTTCTTCGTCTCGGGGTTGATGAGGTACGGAAGGTTCGTCCACTTCATGCAGAAGTCCTTGTCGTACAGCTCGTTCTCGATGATGTAGCGTATCCAGGTCATCTGCAGCGCCACGTCGGTGCCCGGGCGGATGGGAAGCCACACCTCGGCCATGGCGGCGTCGGGCGTGAAACGCGGGTCCACCACCACGAGGTTGAGCCCCTGTTCGCGAGCACGCAGCTCCGCGATGGCGCGGCCCGAGCCCGACGGCGCATGGTAGCTTGTCGTGGTGCCCCACATCACGAGCGTTTGAATGGGCGTCACGTCGGGGAAGTAGAGTTCGGCGCATCCGCCGTACTTCGAGTCCGCCATCGACGTCGTGCCCGACTTGCCGCCGCCGTACATGAGCGAGAACGTGGCCATGCGGGGCAGGAAGCACTGCGCGCAGCCCGGCTCGAAGACGTTCGGCGACCCGAGCGCCTGCGTGAAGCGGCACGGCGAGCCGAAGTGCGGGTTGCCGCCGCCTCCCGTCGAGGTGACCAGCGACTCGCCGCCGTACTTGTTGAAGTCCTGCATGAGCTTCTGGGAAATCTCCTCGATGGCCTGCTCCCAGCTGATGCGCTCGAAGCTGTTCGTGCCGCGCGCGCCCACGCGCTTCATGGGGTACTTGTTGCGGCAGGGGTTGTACAGCGCTTGAATGCCCGAAAGGCCTTTCGCGCACAGGCCGCCGCGGCTGATGGGGCTCTCCGGATTGCCCTCGAGCCGGATGACGCGACCGTCGCGCACCGTCGCGATGACGGCGCAGCTGCAGATGCACGCCTGGCACGAGGTGTACACCTTCTTCGTCTCCGACGTCGTCTCGTCGGCATGCGCCTCGCGGAAGCGACCGGGCGCCGTCGCCGATCCGAGCGCCGCCAGCGCCCCGGTGGCGGCAGCGGCCTTCATGAACCCGCGCCTCGACATGTTGAGCTGACTCATACACATCGCCTTTCACTCGTCTTGCATGCGTCGCCGACGCTTGGCGCCGGTCGACCTTACGAGTGAGCAGTGTGCGCGCAACGCGGCATCGCGCCTATCGCCTGGAAGGATAAAAAGAGCTTGGCAGGTGCCTAAACCGGAGGGGCGCAGGGAGTAAACTCCACCGCACGAGCCTTTGAACGGGGCTAACGGACAATGCGCTCCGTGACGTCGACGAATTCCTGGCGCGTGTGCACGCCCGTCTTCGCGTAGATGCTGCGGATGTGCGCCTTCGCCGTGTTGTCGGAAATCACGAGGGCCTCGCCGATGGAGCGGGCGTCGCGCCCGCGCAGCATGAGCACGAACACCTCGCGCTCGCGCATCGTCAGGTTATGATCGGCTGCGAACGATTCGGCATCGACCACGCCTTCCCCGTCCAGACGGGCGTCCTCCGACACGTTGGCCGAAGATGCCGGGATCGCCGCAGCTGCCGCATCGGCTTCCGCGATGGTTCGATCGGCCGCCAGCCATCCGGCGTTGATGATCTTGCGCACGTCGCTTTCGCGGAAGATGAGCATGGATGCCGCCACCAGCAAGAACGCAAGGACGAGCCCCACCACCAGCGTCTGCGAGTCGGCGATGCCCAGCTGCGGGTAGCGCTCCCCCGTCACGAGTCCGGCAAGCGAGCCGAGCGCGAACACCGAGCGGCCCCACCCGAACACCTGCACGGGGCTCCAGTAATCGCTGCGCGCCAGGTAGGCCAGCAAACACCACATGAACAGCGAGAACAGGCAGTACACCAGCACGATGACCGCGGCGGCCGGCTCGCTGCCCACGCTCGAGGAGAACGCGATGACGAGGGCCACCGCAAGCATGAGCACGAGCGGGTAGTAGACGGCGCCGAAGTTGAACGAAGACCGCAGGCTGCTGAGCAGCACCAGCCCGAAGCTCACGAGGATGACAAGCGACACGCCCAACTCGCCGCTCGCGAGCGATGCCTGCGCGTCCTGCAACGCGAACATGCCCTTCGTGAGGCTTGCCACGAAGGTGAACAGCGCCACGATGACGAGGAAGCGCGCGAAGGCGCCGACGCTTGCACGCCGCGTGGCAGCGTCCAGCTGCGCGTCGGGACGCTCGGCGCTCGACTCCGTCGCACCGTCGCGGTCGAACAGCGTCATGAGCGCGGCGGCAAGCGGCAGCACCGCCGCCACCAGCAGCGCGATGGCCGGCACTGTGCCCACCACGAAGAAGAACACGAGGCCCGAGGCAAGTTCGGACAGCGCCGTGTTCGTCACCGCCACGACGGGACGCGTCGAGGCGTAAATCTGCCCCGCGCGCACGGCGATGAACGCGGTGCCCACCCCGGTGAGCAGCGCGCCGGCCGCGAACAGCGGCGAAGACGCATCGGCCAGGTACGCGCCGGCGTACTCCATGACCATGCCCAGCGACGCGGCGACGCCGGACGCGCACATGACGAACCGGTTCGCCAGCAGCCGGGCAGTCCGACGATGGAACAGCGCGATGAGCGCCGTCAGCAGCGAGAAGGCGATGGTCGACCACACGTACATGCCGAACGAGCACGCCTCGGCCTGCGCGGGATTCGCGATGTACGACCAGATGGGCGCCGTGTACACGACGAGTATCCATGAACGCCAAAAGCTATAGGTCAGGTATTTTGCCGCCGGCCACGTTTTCATGCGCATTCCCCCTCCTGCGATGACGTCTCCCATCTTATCGCACGCGCGCGTGAGCGGCGGCGATGCGGAGGGTTAAACTCGGCGCCCGAGGAGTAAACTCGCTTGGGGAGCGCCCTTCCGAACGGCGCGTGCGCGCTAGAGGGGGCGGCGGGCTTCAATGGCCCGGCCGAGGGTCACCTCGTCGGCGAACTCGAGGTCGCCTCCCACCGGCAGGCCGCTTGCGGGACGGGTGACCACGATGCCGAGGGGCTTGATGAGCCGCGCGAGGTAGGCAGCCGTCGTCTCGCCCTCCACGTTGGGGTTCGTGGCCAGCACGACCTCCTTCACCTCGTCGGACGCGAGGCGCTTCATGAGCTCGGCAACATGGAGCTGATCGGGGCCGATGCCCTCCATGGGGGACAGCGCGCCGCCCAGCACGTGGTACACGCCGTTGTACACGGCGGTGCGCTCGATGGGCGGGATGTCGCGCGGCTCGCTCACCACGCAGATGATGCCCGCGTCGCGCTTGGACGACTGGCATATCTCGCACAGCTCGTCCTCGGCATAGTTGAAGCAACGCGAGCAGAAGCGCACAGTATCCTTCACCTCGACGATGGCTTCGGCCAGCCGCAGCGCCGTCGCCTTGTCGGCGTTGAGAATCCAGTACGCAATGCGCTGCGCCGACTTCGGCCCGATGCCCGGCAAGCGTTCGAACTCGTCGAGCAGCTTCTGAATGGACGGCGCAGCGTACATGATTCGATTCCCCGCGCCTTGTTACATGAGGCCCGGGATGTTCATGCCGCCCGTGGCGGCATTCAGGCGCTGCGAGCTCAGCTCGGACACGCCGCGCAGGGCCTCGTTGACGGCCGCGGCCACCATGTCCTGCAGCATCTCGACATCCTCGGGGTCCACGGCCTCGGGATCGATGGTGATGCTCTGCACGGCCATGTCGCCCGTGGCAACCACCTTCACCATGCCGCCGCCGGCAGTGGCCTCGAACGCCATGTCCTTGATCTCGTCCTGAGCCTTCGCCAGCTCGGCCTGCATGCGCTGGGCCTGCTTCATCATCTTCTTCATATCCATGGTGGTGCTCCTTCTCGGGTTCGGTATCGGGATCGTTATTCTTTCACTTCTTCGACGCGCACTCCGGCGCCGAAGCCAGCTGCAAGGATGGCCTTGAGGTCGTCAGGCGACTGCGCGGACGCGGGCGCCGACGCGGGTGCGGGCGCGGGTGCCGGTGTCGGGGCGGGCGTTGGCGCAGGTGCCGGAGTCGGCATGGGCGCGGGAGCCGGGGCCGGTGCCGACGAGACGAAGCCGTCGTCGTACGGAACCACTTCGTCCTCGTACGGCGGAATGTCGTAGTCGGGAGTCGCCGCAGGGGCGGGTGCCGGGGCCGGGCGCGGCGCGGGCTGCGGAGCGGGCGCCGGTTGCGGACGCGGCGCGGGGGCCGGGGCCGCGGCCGCGGCGGGACGCGGGGCCGGAGCCGACACCGCCGCCCCTGCGGGCACGGGTGCCGAGCCCGCCTGCGCATACGCAAACGGCAACGCCTCTCCGCACGCCTGCGAGAGCGCCACGCCCACGGCATCCTGCACGTCGCTCTTCTGCACCGCCTTGAACGCGAACGAATTCTCGGCCGGGAACTCGATGACCAGCAGCCCGTTGCGCTCGTCGTACACCGCTTTCGTGTTCAAGAACAGCACGCCGTACGCGGCCTTGTTCTTCTTGAGCGTCGCCAAAGCCGCCTGCCAAACCCGCTGCAACGCAGCAGGATTCTGCAAACTCGCCTTCAGCTGATCGGAAGCCGAAGCCCCGCCCTGCGGAGCAACCTGTCTCTCCTCTTGCGCCTGCGGAGCAGCCTGCACTCCCCCTTGCGCCGGCTGAGCGACCTGCCTCTTTTCTTGCGCCGACGGTGCAACCTGCGGAGCCGGCGCCGCTTGCGTCGGCGCAACGCCCGCCGCCCCAGCACGCTCCTCGGCCGCCGCAAAACCAGGAGCAGCCACAGGCGCCGAAGCCACCGCAGCCGCAGCCGCACCGCCCGCCGCCCCAGCAC
>NZ_PPTT01000020.1 GCF_003339815.1 Eggerthella sinensis | reverse complement strand
GGGATGAGCAGCAGCGTGGTTGCGGCGAGGAGGGCGAGGTCGAGCGGGTCGCCGGTGACGTAGGTTTGCTGGAAGCCGCCCATCAGCAGCAGCGGGCCGGTGTAGGCGAGGTTGAACGCGGCGTGCACGGCGGCGAGCTGCCACAGGTTGCGGGCTGCAACGTAGAGCGCCGCCATGAAGAAGCCGAAGAGAGCCGCTTGCACGGGCTTGAGGATGGTCTGCGCAACGGCCACGGCGCCGACGGCCGAGGCGGAATCGCCCAGGGACACGTGGAGCGCGCCGAACAGCACCGATGACACCGCGGCCGCCGCAAGCGCGCCCCGCTGCCCTCCGCCGAGCGCGGGAGCGAACGCATCCACGGCCAGCACGCGGAACACGCCTTCCTCGAACACGCCCGTGAGCAGGCAGAGTGCAACAACCTGCGCCACCAGCGCCGGCGCGACGCCGAACGCGTCGCGCTCAGGTGTCAGGGCGAACGCGGCCGCGCCTCCCACCACGCCCACGAGCAGCACGTACGCAATCCACGGCCCGAAGCCGCGGCGCTTCCCCATCGGACGCGCACGCAACCCGCCGAGCGCCGCCGGGCGCGAAACCCCCACGGCCGCCACCGCTATCGCCGCGAGGGCCGCAGTTTGCACGAGCGAGTCGCTCAGCGTCGCGCCCGGCAGCAGCGCGAAGCACGCCGCCATCGCCACGAGGGCCGCGACGAACACGGCCACGCGATGGTTTCGCGCCAGCCCCCTGTCCGCCTCAAGCGTTCCCGTGGAATTCGTGCGCGTCACGCCGCCTCCTCGCCTCTCAGCCTTCGATACATCGCTCTCTCGCAGTATACTAAAGCGCCATGAACGCACCTTCGAGCATAGCAGACACCACTCCGCGCGCGGGCGTTTCTTCGTTCACGCTCAAAGTCGTGGCCATCATCGGCATGACGTTCAACCACTTCTGCTACCTGTTCTACCCGTATCTGCCCACCGAAGCGCTGTGCGTGCTGTTCGGTTTCGGCGGCCTCACCTTCCCCATCATGGCGTTTTTGCTGGTGGAGGGGTATAACCACACCTCGAATATCAAGCGGTACGCCTCGCGCCTGTTCGTGTTCGCCCTCATTTCGCAGGTGCCGTACACGCTGTTTCTGTCGCACAACTTCAACGTGCTGTTCACGCTGCTCATCGGCCTTGCGCTGCTTTATTTGTACGACAATATGGACAACCGCGGCGGATTCTGGCTGTGCGCGGCGGCGCTCACGGCGCTCAGCGCGTTCTGCGATTGGGGCATTCTCGGACCGCTCATGATTCTCATGATGCGCGTGATTCCCGACCGCCGCCAGCGCGTCATCCTGCCGCTGCTCGTGCCCATTTTGGGCGACGGGCTGCCCGCCCTGTCCAATTTCATGGCCGGCTTCGACCTCGAGCTGCTGCCGTTCGCGCTGTACCCGCTCCTGGGATGCACGGCCACCATTCCGCTGCTGCTGTCGTACAACGGCTCGCGCGGCCGCCCGATGAAGTGGCTCTTCTACGCGTACTATCCCGCGCACATTCTCGTGCTCGGCCTGATCAAGGGACTGTTGCTGAACGATTGGACGCCGAGCCTCTAGCTACTTCCAGTCGGCGCCCAGCACCACGAGGAAGTCGGCTTCGAACACGTACGAACCGTCGTTGACCATGGCCGTGCCCACGCCGAGGGCGCTTGCGATATCCTTCGCCTGCGAGGCCTTGCTGCTGTCGTCGTAGATGACGAGCGTCTTGGGGTAGTCGAAGGTGTCGGCGTTGCCCGATTCCACGGTGTATCCCAGCGTCTCGATGCGCGTTGTGGCCTCGGTGCCTGCGCCGGTGATGCCGTTGCCGTTGCGCACCGCCACGTTGCCCGTATGCTTCGTGGTCTTCTGCGTGCCGTCCTCGTTCGTGCTCGAATGCGTCTCGCCGCTGCCGGTGGTGGCCAGCACGGTGCCGGACATCTCGTCAACCACGTCTTCGTCGGTAGGAGGAAGGCCCTGATCAACGCGCGACATCATGGTTTTCCATTCGCTCACGTTGTTGATTTCGTACCAGATGTCGTTGATGTACTCCGACGTGGTGGGCTCCATGGCCGAGTAGATATCGGTTGACGGATCGAGCCCCTGCATGGTCTGCGCAAGGCCGACGATGTCGGTGATTTCGAGGTCGGTGGTGACGTACTGCGACAGCGCCTGCACGGTGGATGCCATGGTGCCCACATCGGCCGCAAGAATCTTTTTCGCGATGGCGCTCAGCACGAGGCGCTGGTTCGCCGCGCGGTACGAGTCGCCGTCGCCGTACTCGTCGTAGGCGTGGCGCGAACGGCACAGGATGAGCGCCTGGTCGCCGCTGAGGGTTTGCAGGCCGGCATCGAGATGGCCGCCGGCGTCCTCGTCGTCGATTTCCATGGGCACGTCCACCTCGACGCCGCCGAGCGCGTCGACGACATCCTTGAAGCCGTCGAAGTTGATTTCCGCATAGTGCGAGATGGGCACGCCGGCCAGCTTCGACACCGTTTCGACCGTGAGCGCGGCGCCCCCGATGGCGTGCGCGGCGTTCAGCTTGTTCTGCCCGTATTCGCCCATGTCAACCAGCGTATCGCGGTGGATGGACACGAGGGTGGCCTTCTTGTTCACCGGGTCGATGCGCGCGAGGATGATGCTGTCGCTGCGGAATTGGTCGCCCGCGAACTCCTGGGACGCCTCGCGGTCGTTCGACCCGTCGGTGCCCATGAGCAGGATGTAGAAAGGTTCGTTCGCGAGGTCGGTTTCCACGAGCGCGTTGCGCAGCTCATCGCTGACGCCGTCGTGGAGGTTGCCCGAAAGCACCTGGTAGTAAGCGAATGCGGCGCCGGCGCCGCCCAGCACGAGCACGCCGACCACGGCGAGCGCGATAACCAAGGTACGGCGGCGCTTGCGCGAGCGGGTGCGCTCGTAGTCGCCGCGCGACACGCGGCGGGGCGTGGGAGTGGGCTCTCCGTGGACGCTGGGGCGACGGCCCGGTTCAGCCTGACGGGAGCGGGGATTCGTGGAGCGCGTGGGGCGCGTTTGACTGCTGCGTTTATTGTCCATGAAGCCATTGTGGAGGCAGTGCGACACGCGCGCAACCGCCTCCATCGGTTTCCTAGGAAAAGCCCACAGGCCTCCGAGCTGCTACGATCGTGCGCCCAGCTTCTTCGCCATGGCGTCGTTCGCGTTCTGCTCCACCGTGTCGTCGAGCGGTGTCAGCTCGATGCGCGGGGTGTTCGTGCGCGCCGCGAGACGGTCGAGCGCGCGGCTCAGCAGATCATCGGCAACCTCGGGGTTCTTCGCCAGCAGCGGGCCGTGCAGGTACGTGCCCACCACGTTTCGGTAGCGCACGCCGTCCTGCTTGTCGGCGTCGTTGTTGCCGTGCCCCGTAGGGGACGAAACCGTGCCGAAGGGCTCGACGTCCGCGCCGAGATGCGTGCGGCCCGCATGGTTTTCGTAGCCCACCACGGGACGCTGCGCCAACGGCGAGCGCAGCACGATGTTGTCGATGAGGCGATCGCCCGAGCCGCCCGCGGCGCGCTCGGTGGTCATGTCGACGATGCCCAGACCCTTCACTACCTCGTCGCCGAGCAGCCATTCGCGCCCGAGGATTTGGTAGCCGCCGCAGATGGCCAGCAGCACGCCGCCGTCCTCCACGTAGTCGTGCAGCTGCTCGCGCATGCCCATGAGCTCCGCCGAGGCAAGCCGCTGCTCGCGGTCGGGGCCGCCGCCCAGCATGACGAGGTCGACGCCGGCGAGGTCGATGGTTTCGCCATGGTTGACGCGCTTGACCTCCACGGGCACGCCCCGCCAACGAAGCCGCTGCTCGAGAATGCGCACGTTGCCGCCGTCGCCGTAGAGGTTGAGCAGGTCGGGGAAGAGGTGCGCGATCACAAGGGGGTCCCTGTTTTCTGCCGCGCACGGGGCGCTTGCGACGGATGAGGAGCCCTCCGCGCCTGCAGGTGAACCTGCGGGAGCGTCTTTCGGCGCGGAGTCCGCGCGGCTGGTCCCTGCGTCATCCACCGCGCCAGGAGTGCTGGGGGACCCCTCAGCTTGCGCGGTCAGCACGCTGTGCACGGGGGGCAGGGCGGTGTAGTTGGCTATCAGGTAGGCGTTTTGGGTGGCCGGGAGTCCCTTGATCTTCGCCAGCAGGTCGTCGGCGTCTTCCACCACCTGGGCGTCGATACCCGCGTACTTGAGACGCACCTGCATGTCGTTGGCGCGGATGCCGCCGGCGAACACGGTGAGGTTGGCTTCGTCTTCGGCCAGCTCTTCGAAGTCGATGTCCCAGAGCCACGACACGTCGCGGCCGTCGCCCTCCTTGTCGTTCACGAAGAAGGCCACCACCTTGTCGCCCGGGTCCTGCGCCACGATCTTGAGGTTCTGGTTGAAGCCGGTGGGGTTCTTCGCCAAGTTCAGCAGCACGCGACGGCCCGCGATGTCGAACGTTTGCAGGCGTCCGTTCTGCGGGTCGAACACGTCGATAGCCTTCTGCAGCGAGGGCAGCGGACACCCGCACAGGTCGGCTGCGGCGGCCGTCGCCAGCAGGTTGTACACCATGTAGGCGCCGGTGTAGGATGCGCTGATGGTTTCGTCGAACACGTCGAAGGACAGGCCGTCGAGGCCGAGGTGCACGTTCGTGGCGGCGTACTCGAGCGCGGGGCGCGCGAAACCGCACGTCGGGCATGAGAAGGCGCCCAACTGCCCGTACTGGCGGTACGCGTACTCCAACATGGTGGAGCAGCGCTGACACATCTGCGCGTCGGCCACCGAATTCTGCGGAAGGCCGAGGTCTTCGTTCACGCCGAACGCGACGGAGCGATTCGCCGCGCGATCCGCGATGGCGGTGCACAGCGGGTCGTCGGCGTTGTACACGAGCACGGTGTTCGGCGACTTCTCAAGCGCGCCCACGATGCTGTCCTGGATGCGGTCGATTTCGCCCACACGGTCAAGCTGATCGCGGAACAGGTTGAGCAGCACCACGTAGGTGGCCTGCAGCTGCGGCAGAATCTTCGCCAACCACAGCTCATCGCTCTCGAACACGCCCCATTCGGACGGGCCCGCGTGCAGCAGCGAGGTTGCCACGCCCGAGTCGAGGTTCGCGCCGGTGCGGTTGCACACCACGCGGTTCCCGGCCAGCTCGAGGGCGTCGGCCAACAGATTCGTCACCGTGGTTTTGCCGTTCGTGCCCACGACGCATATGGAGCCCTTTTGCAGCTTCGGCGCCAGGTTCGCTATGAGGTGGGGGTCCACGTACAGCGCGATTTTGCCGGGGAAGTTCGCGGCGGGACGGTGGAACACGTTCTTGAGCCCCCACGTTGAAACGGCGCTGACGGCGCGGGCGCCGACGAACTGCAAACCCATAGATCATTCCTTTCGATCACGTTGCGTTCAGTATAAGCGCAGCACCGCACCTCGCGAGACGCCCCTGCCCGCACTGACACCTGCCCTCCATACAATTTTCAGTATGTGACAGCGCGGTAACGGTGACCCCTTTCGTCTTGGTGCAACCTTCAACTCTTGGTAGAAGATACGTATGACGTCCACCGGGGCAATTTGATAGTTCTCCTCTCGTACGGTATGTTGGTAGCGCGGCCGCGTGCCGCAGCGCACATCCGCACAACGGCTTCAACCGAGGAAGGGTATGACCGAGCGCAGTTTCGACGACTTGTTCCCCACGCATGAGAGCGGCGGCCACGAGCCTCGCCGTTCAGAGTACGTGCGCCCCACAAGCACGCACGTTCATCATCGCGCTTCAACACCCACGTACAGCGCGGCTTCTCCTTACCAGGATCGCGACCGTTATCGCCGCATCGCTACCGCGCCGCCGAAGCGCACGTCGCGCATCCCTCTCGCCATCGCACTCGCCGTTCTCGTACTGGTTGCTCTCGTGGGCGGCGGCGTCCTGTTCGTGCAGAGCCTGCCGGCCGCCATCACGCTCAACGGAAGCAGCGTCAACGTGGGAGGCGACAAAACCCTCGGCGACGCCCTGCACGCCACCGGCATCAAGCCGAAGCCGGGCGACCTCGTGGCCGTCGACGGCAGCGTGATCGAAGAGGGCAAGGGCGAGCCGTTCCACGCCACCATCAACGGCGAAGCCACCACCGACACAACGACGAAGCTTGCGAGCGGCGACGTGGTGGAACTCGGCGACGGCAACCCCATCGAGGAACCGTCCGAGGTTGCCGAAGTGGCCATCCCGTACTCCTTCGAGGAGGAGGGCAACGGACCTATCCATATTATTGAGGGCGACGGCGCGGATGGCACGAAGCGCACGAAAACCGGCACCCTATCGGGCCTCGTCGCCGAAGAAATGCTGCAAAACCCCGTCAACCCCGTGCGCCGCAACGTGTCGCCCGAGGTCGGCGACGACAAAGTGGTGGCCCTCACGTTCGATGACGGCCCCTGGAGCGACTCCACCGCCGCCATCCTCGACACGCTGTCCGAGTTCGGTGCCAAAGCCACGTTCTTCACCGTGGGCGACCGCATCAACGGCGAAGGTGTTGACCTGGTGAAACGCGCGGCGGCCGAAGGGCACCAGATTTGCACGCACACCTTCGATCACGCTGCGGGCGACGGGCAGAGCGTGAACCTGGGCTACATGACGGCCGAGGATCAGGTGGCCGAAGTGCAGAAGGGCTACGAAGCCATCGAGGCGGCCACCGGCGCCGAGGCCAGCCACGTGTTCCGCACGCCCGGCGGCAACTATGGCGAAGACGTCATGCGCAACGTCGGACCCCTCGTCACCGCCGAAATCGGCTGGAACATCGACTCGCAGGACTGGCGCCGCCCCGGCGTCGGGCCCATCGCCGACCAGATCAAGAACGCGTGGCCGGGCGCCATCGTGCTCATGCACGACGGCGGCGGCGACCGTTCGCAAACGGTTCAGGCGCTCAGGGACGCCCTTCCCTACCTCAAGGCGCAGGGCTACCGCTTCATCACCATGGACGAGCTGCTCAGCTACCCGCTTTCGTAGCCGCGTCGCCTGCTGCGCTGCCTGCCGCAACGGGAACGGGACCCCCGCTTTGTCGCGGCGAGGGCGACAACTGTCGCCGAAAACTACTGTTCCATCACCTGGCATATTGGTATAGTTAGGCGCATGGGCCGTGCACAAGCGCGACCTCGTCAAGCAGAGGGGTTCTTCGTGGCGTTTGCACAAACACTACCGCGTCAGGCGGTGCTTTATGGACGTTAACCAGATCGTCGCCATTGCCGTATTCGTCATCGTCATGCTTGCCATCATGACCGAGAAGCTGCACCGCTCGCTCGCCGCCATCACGGGCGCTATGCTGGTGCTGGCACTGCACGTCATGCCGTTCGACGCTGCCATGGAGCACATCGACTTCAACACGCTGGGCGTGCTGCTGGGCATGATGTTGTTCGTGTCGGTAGTGAAGCTGTCGGGCGTGTTCGAGTTTCTGGCCATCAAGTGCGCGCGCTTGGCCAAGGGCGACCCGTGGAAGATCATGCTGTTGTTCGTGCTGCTCACAGCCGTGCTTTCCGCGTTCCTCGACAACGTGACCACCGTGCTGCTCATCGGCCCCATGACCCTCACCGTGTGCAAGCTGCTCGACATCAACCCCATCCCGTTCTTCATGACCGAGATCCTCGCGTCGAACATCGGCGGCACCGCCACGCTCATCGGCGACCCGCCGAACATCATGATCGGCTCGGCTGCCGGGTACTCGTTCTTCGATTTCATCCTATACGACGCGCCCGCCGTGGTCATCATCCTGGCTGCGGTGCTGGTGGTGTTCTACTTCATGTACGGCCGCAAGATGCACGTGGACGACGAGCATCGCTCGCGCATCATGGAGCTTGACGAGCACGCGCAGATCAAGAATCAACGCCTGCTCAAGCAGAGCGTGGTCATGACGGCGCTCGTGGTGGTGGGCTTCATGGCGCACGGCGCGCTGGGGCTCGAGTCGTGCATCATCGCGCTCGGCGCCGCCGGCATCATCATGCTCATCTCGGGCGAGAGCATCGAGGAAGCGCTGTCGAACGTGGAGTGGACCACGCTGTCGTTCTTCGCCGGCCTGTTCGTCATCGTGGGCGCGCTGGCCGAGACGGGCGTCATCGGCATGTTGGCGAACGGGTTGATCGACATGACCGGGGGCAACGTGTTCATCACCATGTTGGTGCTGCTCATCGGCTCGGCCGTGATTTCCAGCTTCCTCGACAACATCCCGTTCGTGGCCACGATGATCCCCATCCTGCTGGCCATGGAGGCCACCGGCATGGACGTCACGCCGCTGTGGTGGGCCGTGTCGCTGGGCGCCTGCCTGGGCGGCAACGGCACGCTCATCGGCGCAAGCGCGAACGTGGTGCTGTCCGACATCAGCAAGAAACATGGCTACGAGATATCGTTCGCCACCTTCTTCAAAACCGGCTTCCCCATCATGCTGCTCACCATCTTGATCGCCGGCGTGTACCTGGTAGTAAGGTTCCCCCCGGCGTAGGATAGGGGGGGGGGCGGGTGGCTGTTAGGAGCTCACGTACGTCCATGCAGTGAGCAGACCGTCGTGCGCCGCGACTTCGGCTACCGATGCAGCGCGACAGGAGAAACCCTCCGCCGTACCAGCTACCGCCGTATTCGCCCCCGCCTTCCATGAGGCATAGGCTTCCACGATGCGCTCGACTACCGCATAAGGAAGGCGGCGTTCCGCACCTCTCTGCGAAAACGCCGTCGTCCGGCCACACGTCTGCGCGTCGATGAACAGCGTGGGCGCGCCGACCGAACGACCCTTACGCATCAGAACGAACGACGCCGGCGGGCGCCCGTCGGGAAACACGCCGCCCGGCAACGCCACCACCGCTTCCACCAGCCCGCTTTCGGCCCACGCGCGGCGTGCGGCAGCGTCGCGCCCCGCACTCGCATGAAGCGGCGCGTTGTCGAGCAGCAGAAGCGCGCACCCGGTTTCATCCATGGCGGCAATCGTCTGCTGCACCCACGCATAGCTTGCCCGGGTGCGCGGCGGAACACCGAGCACCCAACGGGGGTCGGATTCGTCGAGCGGCGCATCGCTCCAGGCATCGCGCCTGCCAACACACGATGGAGGGAAGCAGACGCAGACTGCCCTCCTCTGACCACACGGGTGACGGGAGAGGTCGCTCGTCGCGGCCACCACATCAAGCGGGGTAGCCGAAGCGTCGGTCATCGCATCGAGCAGACCTTCGGCAAGCGCAACCACGCCATCGTCCCATGCGCGAGCATCCCGGTCGCCGCCGCAGCCCAAGCCGCCTTCCGCTGCCGGAATCGAGCGTACCGGCGCATCTTCAAGCCGATCGATCGCATGAGCTTCGAGCATCCACGCCGCAACGAGCAAACGCTTGAGCTCGCGAGCGCCGCAGGCATCGCAACGCGCCGTTGCATCCACAAAGCGCGCACGCACCTCGGGCTCGGGCCAGGGCAAAACAGCGCTGCGCAGGTCGGCAAGCGCAACGGAGCGCACTGCGTTCGTGCCACGCGCTAGCCGCGCCGCGTCAATTCCACGCAACGCCTCGCGCACATACGCGAAGTCTTCTTCGTCCGGTTCGACAACGTGGTACAAGCGCGAAACCGAGAACCGTCCCCGAGCTTCAACTACCACGAGCGCTCCGTCGCGCGTTGCCACGACACCCGTACCACCCACGAGCAGCCGACGCCCCTCGAACGTGTAATCGTCGATAAAGGCGCGGTCGAATCCGCGGCGATAGTACGGAAACCGCCCCTGTCGTTGCTGCACGACGCGCCCGGTCAGATCAACCGTGCCCGCATCCGACACGACAGCGCACGCGCTCAGATGGCGCAACGGCATCCCCGTCGCGCAGGCTTGCAGCACCGATTCGCAGGCACTTTTCAGACGTTCCGCTTCGCGTTCCGCACCGGCGGCAACCATCGACGCTCGCTGCGCTTGCCAGGCTGCACGCGCGGATTCCGCAGCTTGCGTCCTTGCATCCCACATCACTGTTCCCCCTCGATCTCGTTCAGCAGCCCTATGAGCTCGCGGCGGTTATGCACGCCCATCTTCGCGTAGAGGTTTTTGAGGTGCGTCTTCACCGTGTTCACCGATAAGGTGAGGATCTTCGCGATATCGGTGGAGTTGTACCCCGCAAGCAGCAGCACGGTCACGTCGATTTCGCGATCCGTCAATTTGTATTGCGTTCGGTACACCGGGTTTTCGCGCAGTTCGTCTTCCGTAACGCTCGCAACCGAAATGATGACGCGGCGTTTCGGGTCCTCGTCCGCTTCGGCGTGCGATGCGCTGGCAGGCTCCATCACGCCGCCGCCCTTGACGGCCTGTCGGAAGAACAGCCCCGATGAGATAGCGGCAAGGGCCACCACGTACAGGATAATGACCGACACGATGAGAATTCCGACGGCGTCCATGCCGATGGTCTCCGATACCATGATGCACACCATGCGCCCGAATTGAATGGCGAAGTACATGACGCCGCAGATGATGCCGCCCACAAACAGCGCGTTGCGCCAGAAGCTTCGCACGGCTTTCAGTGCCGTCAAAATCATGCACATCGACACGATGGTAAACGCGATGTTGTCCACCGCGTACAAGACGGTCTGCACCGGCACGCTTTGCAGCGAGGACGCCACGCCGCACGTCGCCATGATCACCAGCAAGGCGGAGTAGATGCCGTAGAAGGTGTTTTTCGGCCCTGAAACCTTCCCCGTCGCCCAAAACACCAGTGCGCCGCCGATGTAGCCAACCGAGAACAGCGACTGAACCGCACTCTGCGGGAGGAATCCCTCGAGCGAAATCACGCGTTGCGCGCCGCACACGAACGCGATGGCAACGAGGCAGAGCAGTGATCGCCGCTCAAGAAACGCCCACGAGCGGAATCGATGACTCGATGCGTTACCGGACGCACCGTCGGGAGCACCTTCCTCCTCACCTTCACCCGTCGATGTAGCAAGGCCTTCCGTTCCGCACGGCGCAATGGAACCCAAGCAGTAATACATGAGCGCCACGCCTCCGGCCACCACCACCGACAAGGCGCTAAACAGCATCACCGTGTCGGGGATCGCGCCAATCACGAGCAGCAGCACACCCGACAACACGGTGCTCGCCACCATCGTGCCCACCACTTCATCGGTGCGCAAACGCGCATAGACGATAAACCAGCACAGGAAACACGCCCCTTGCCCACCGCCGAACAGAGCCCCGGCCGCAACCGACAACACGGGCGGCATATCGTTGCCCACCGCCTGGTACAGCGTGAGCGCATATCCCGCAACCAACAGCACGAACGCCACATGAGGGACGATTCGCTCCGCCGCGCGCGGTCGGAAAAACGAGAGCGCCGCCGCCAAAAACAGGCAGCACACCTGCCCGATCTCGGCCGCATGCGCGTACAGGGAAAACACCGCGTCCACGTTTTCGCCGAAGAATAGCAGGTTCACCCGCCCCGTGAACAAGCCGAAGAACACGAGCAGCAGCGCGTACCCCCATACGACCGCACCTCGACGCCTCATCAGGTTTTTCATATCCCCTCCCCACTCCCTGCTTCTCCGCCGAACATCAAGCGGAGGAAATGCGGAATCGGAAGCCCTCGTTTGCGCCTCCGATTCCGCCGAAATTCAGGATGTTCAGTATCCCACGCTTCGCACCGCGCGCTCCTGAGGATCTACTTCCCCGCAAGGTCCTTGCCCAGCAGGTACGGGAACGTGATGCAGGTCATACCCAGATTCTGCCCCGGTACCCTGAAATTGTAGAACGTGCCGAACGTGTCGCCCATCATCGAACCGACGTTGTACAACCCCTCGATGGGCGCGTTCGTCTCATCGAGCACCTCGCAGTTCGGCGAGGTGCGCAGCCCGCCGAGCACGCAGAGGAACTGCGCGGGCCCCAACTGATTGTACTGCCCGTAAAACGGGCCCTCTTCGATGGGAATGAGGAACTCTTTGCACTTGTGGTAGCTTCGATCCGAACCGGCGGCGACGTCGGCGTTGTATTGATCGATGGTGGCCTTCGCGACGGACACGTCGATGCCGCCCTGCTCCGCAAGCGCCTCGAGCACTTCCTCAATCGTGTCGCCCTTCACGTACGTCTTCTCCTTGACGCCCGCTTCGAACTCGGCCGCTTTCTCCTCGGCGCTCACGGGCGTGACGCCCAGGTTGTCCATGTTGTTGCCGAGCCCTTCCCACGAGTCGAAACGGGAGGCGAATGCGCTGTCCCACACCGTGAACACCTTCTTCTCGGTTTGGCCGCTGATGGCGTACCCCGCATACACCGAGGTCGTGTCCTCATTGATAAAGCGCTCGCCTTCCACGTTGAGCAGGATGCCCGGATGGTTTTGATCGGAACACGGTGCCGGGAACCCGTACCAGCCGATCATCGGCGCGCTTGGCGTAGTGTTCTGCCATGCGGCACCCACCCAGAGCCCCATCTTCTGGCCATCGCCCGGCATGAGACCGCCGAACTGGAATTCGGCATCGTAGTCACCCGCGCCTTCGGCCACGTAATCGGCGAAAGCGTTGCAGTACTTCGCCATCATGTCGGGATCGCCCGAGAAATCGCCGGTTGCCATGACGATGGCCTTCGTGCCCACGTATTTGAGATAGTCGCCGTCGTCATTCGTGGCAACCACCGCCGTCACGCGTCCGCTGTTGTCGTTTTCGCGCACGAGATATTCGGCTTTCGTGTTGTACGTGATGGAGCCGCCGTTGTCGAGAATGTAACGCTCAAGCGTCGCCGTGAGCAGGGGCTCTCCATCATTGGCACTGTTCTCGATCTCGGGGCCGTAGAAGTTGTGCGCGCCGCTAGGGATGCTGAACGTCCCGTTCGGATCGCTGAAGGGCAACTCGAGCGTGGTGGTATAGCCGGCCTTGTCCATGATATCGGTGATCCAGTCCATAGCCTCGCCCGACTCGTTGATCCATTTCCACCATTTGCGCGAGTCCATGCGATATCCCTGGCGCGCGATCTCGTTGTTGAAATGGGCCGCTACGGTATCGGGTGTGTAGTCTAAACCGAGGCGCGCCTGCGTTTTCGTGCCCACCGCATGGTTCGAGCCTCCGCGCGACACCGCCTTCGTGCCGGCCGAGAACAGCGTGCAACTGCCACCATGCCCCAGGATAGACGCCGCGGCCACCAGCCCGGACACGCCCGAGCCGATAACGATCACGTCGTCGGTGATGGTCTCCTTGATAGCGCTTTCGTCCACCGGCTCCGGGGGAACCTCGAAACTCCACGTGAGCTTATCGTACGCACCCGCCGTCATGGGCGCTGCTTCAGAAGCGGCACCCGCAGCGGACGACGCCCCGCCCTGCTGCGGGCTGCACCCGCCCAGCATCGCACCCGTTGCGGTTGCGGCGCTTGCCATGAGCGCGCCCTTCAAGAAGCTCCTACGATCGAACGTCACTATGTTCGTTCCCATGCTGATCCCTCCTGTTGATTCACGCGGCCCTCCCCACGAAGACCGTTTCTGCCCCCCAGTTTAGGAACACGCCTCCTCACCCCTTCACACCAGATGGGTGAACTTGCCTGATAGTTCTCAAAAATCCCCGACAGGATGCGTGCGAAATTCGCGGGAACCCCCTTGCGGGAGGGAAAGGGTTCGGATATACTGCTTACTCGCGCTTCGCTTAGAAGCCGTATGCCAACGTGGCTCAGCTGGTAGAGCAACGCACTCGTAATGCGTAGGTCAGCGGTTCGAATCCGCTCGTTGGCTCCACGAATAAGATCAGGCCGCCAGATTCTGGCGGCCTGTTTCTTTTCCAAGGACAAGAAAGCGCCCGAAAGCGAAAAGGGTGTGATGTCGTTTTGTCGACGCTTGCAGCGCATATCGCTCAGCAGATGGAAGAGGACTACTTACAAAAGCTCGGTATGAAAATACGTAGACTCCGTTTGGAGCAGGAGCTGTCGCATGACAAGCTTGCCCTCATGATCGGCAGCTCTGAGGGCAAGGCCTACATATCGCGAATCGAGTTTGGAAAATCCAACATCAGCACAAGCGTGCTTTACCGCATCGCAAAGGCTCTTGGCGTGAAGGTTCACGACCTCATAGATTTCTAAGGAAGAAGCCGGAAAGCAAGGCCGAACTGCACCGCTCGGAGAGACCCCAAAGCGCATCTCGCAACCTGAAAGAAGGGTGGCAAGCCGCCCGCAAGATTAGCATCGCTTGAATAGGCTCGCCAATTCAACACCTAAAGAGGAAGCTATCTTCCCACCGATGCTCAAATTACAGCGATACGCGTCACGCTCTATGAAACGCATTCTGATCGAGCTTATATCAACTTGCTTTGCCAGCTCTTTGACCGACAACCCAGCAGCTTCACGGGCAATGCGGATATTGCGCCCATATGCCCGCGTGCTCTCCCTCGCTGTTTCGTTGTCTATCTGCTTCATCCGCTCTGCAAGCTCTTCCACTGACATACCTGCACTCTCTCGCGACACTCGAACGTTCTCCCCAAACATTCGAAGCAGCGCTCTCGTTTCCTCGTCTCGTATCAGCATCTCGCCTCCTAAAACCCACAGTCCTCTGGTGCTATTTCAGCGTTCTTGATCCCTATCGGTATACAGTAGTATACCGATTCTTGAACGCGAAAGCATATTCTTGTGGCCATGAGCGAACTGATGAAGAAAGAATTCGGCGCTAGAGTGAAGACCTTGCGTGAGCGAGCGGGCCTTTCTACGAACAAATTTGCCCTCATGATTGGACTGAGCAAGTCATTCATCATTCAGATTGAGCATGGCCGGAGAAACATTTCCCTGGACACAATCGAGAGAATAGCCGCTGGACTCAACATGACCGCATCGGAATTGTTCGAGGGTGTTGAGACGCATGTTGAGGGAACCGCATCGGGGAAGAAATCTTAGCAGCCCTTTCGGGGACGATGCGGCTTTCGAAAGCCATATAATGGCACCTATGAAACAGCCCCGGGGAAAGACCATAATCGCGCCAGACCTCAACGTCGATGCGCGGAGAATGAAAAAGCTGCCGGATATGGCTATCGAGCGCGAGGTTCGGAAATGGTGCTGTGAACTGCGAACCATGAAACATCTGATGTATGTGAATCGCCGCGCTTGCCATACGGTCGGTGTCTTCCATTCAAGACTCTTCGGCTGAACCGTGTCCGTTTTGAATCGATCATTCTGACTCCCCCTTTGGAGCATAACCGCAGCCGGAACAGGAGAAAGCCCGTCCTTTCCGGAAGCGCCGCGGGCCCGCGGGCAGCATGGGTTTCCGCGTCCCTGCCTTGGCAGAAATTTCGAGTTATGAACGATATCTGGTCGCATTTTCCTCCCCGATTTCGAGAAACCCCAGGTCGCAATTCTTGGCTTGGCGCACAAATCGTTCATATCGTGCGATCTCTGCCAAAAGGACAGCAGGCGGGGCGCAGGGACTGCCATCGCGACCCCTCTGCTCTTATAGGATGACACGGGGTTTATGCCCCAAAGGGGGAGTCAGATCGAACGAAGCTGAAATGGTTAATCGTAAAATCCGAATCAGATAAAATGAGGGTTTACATCTCCAAGTATGGTAAAGTGCAATCAAGAAAGCGCCCGAACGGTGAGTATTTCACCTACCTCCGGCGCTTTCTTTCTCTCTCCATCAATCTCTCTTTTCGTCCACTGCTGCCGTCGCGCTATCTTCAAACTTCATGATGGCCGTTCGATGTTTTGCGTGCGAAACGGCCAAGAAGCATTACCATATGACGCGAAACAATTAATCCGCGAATAGGAGACTCATGCTATCCGAGCGCATACTGTCCAACTTGATCAAGACCATGACGAAGCAGCACCTGGCACTCAACCCCACCACCGAAACGATGATGCCGCCCGCCAACCCCGGACAGCCTTACATGCTGTACATGCATGTGCCGTTCTGCGAGCGCCTGTGCCCGTACTGCAGCTTCAACCGCTATCCCTTCCGCGAGGAAATCGCGAAGCCGTACTTCGCGAACATGCGCAAGGAAATGATGATGCTGAAGGACCTCGGCTACGACTTCGAGAGCATCTACGTGGGCGGCGGCACGCCGACGGTGATGATCGATGAGCTGTGCGAAACGCTCGACCTGGCGCGCGACAACTTCAACATCAAGGAAGTTGCCTCCGAGACGAACCCGAACCATCTGGCGCAGCCGTGGCTCGACAAGATGAAGGGTCGCGTGCAGCGCCTATCGGTGGGCGTGCAGAGCTTCGACAACGACCTGCTCAAGCAGATGGACCGCTACGAGAAGTACGGCAGCGGCGAGCAAATCCTCGAGCGCATTGCCGAGGCCGAATCGTATTTCGACTCGCTGAACGTGGACATGATCTTCAACTTCCCCTCGCAAACCGAGGACGTGCTCATGGCCGACCTCGAGAAAATCGCGCTGAGCGGTTGCCGTCAGACCACGTTCTCGCCGCTGTACGTGTCGTCGGCCACCACGCGGAAGATGGCTTCCACGCTGGGCGCGATGGACTACGAGCGCGAGCACCGCTACTATCAAATCCTCGACGGCGTGCTGGCCGGCGGCGATGACCCGCTGTTCGAACGCACCACGCTGTGGACGTTCACCCGCTCCGGGCAGGAGGGCGCGTCGCTCTGCGGCTTCGAGAACCCCACGCCGCAAATCGACGAGTACCAGGTGAACTACGACGAGTACCCCGCCATCGGCAGCGGCTCCATCACGCACCTCAACGGATGCCTGTACGTCAACAACTTCAGCATCAAGGACTACAACGCCGCCATCGAGAGCGGGCGCATGTCCATCATGGGCAAGACGAAGATGAGCAAGCGCGACCTCATGCGCTACCGCTTCCTGCTCGACCTGTACAAGCTGCGCCTGGATAAGAAGCAGTTCGCGAAGGACTTCGGCTGCAGCGTCGAGCGCGGCCTGCCTGCGGAAATGGCGTTCATGCGCCTGAACGGGGCGTTCGCCACCGACAACGCCGAAGAGCTCACGCTCACGCCGAAGGGCCGCTACCTCACGGTGGTCATGTACCGCCAGTTCCTCAGCGGCATGAACAACCTGCGCGATCAGGCCCGTGCCGCGCTCAAGGGCTCCGAGCGCGAGCTCCTGTTCGGCGACGGCACCCCGGAGTAGCAAGCGACAGCAAGCAGCGGTAACAAGCGCCACCCAAGCGGGCCCGTCGGAAATCCGGCGGGCCCGCTTTATCGCTCCCTTACTCCGGGACGTATTCGTAGCTGGTGTGGGGGCTGCGGGCGTCGAGGAGGGTGCGGCCGCGGCGCTCGAAGTGGAAGTGCGCGGGCACGGACGGGCTCTCGCGGATGACGCGCTGCATGGCGCCCTGGTTGGGGGCTTGCAGCTGATGCCCGCCCTCGCCGAAGATGTCCACGCGCAGGCGCAGGTCGCCCTGCGCGAGCTCGACGAGCGACGACGTGGCGTGCAGGATGCGAACGCCGCGATACGTGGCCAGGCGGTACTCGCACCCGTCGAGGTTCACGACGGCGATGCAGCCGATGAACCGCACCGGGCCAATCGGGATGCGCGCGACCGCGATCATGACCGACGCGCCGTTGTCGAATTCGCCGCTCTGCACCCAGGTATACCCTGCCGGAAAGCTGTGCCCGCGGTCGCCCTCCATGTAGCCGACGCCGTCGTCGAAGCGGTGCGTCTCGCCGTTCAACGTGAGCTCGCCGTTCACGCGATGGCGCATGCTGAACACGGTATGCTTCGTCTCCATGGGCAGCATGGCGAAGGGGCCCATGATGTCGGAGCGCAACGGCGTGAGGGAGCGATAGCGCAGCCGTCCCACCAGGTCAACGCCGCCCTCGTGCACGTCAACGTCCATGCCGCGCGGCGAGAAGCGGTTGCGGCCCACATGCATCACCATGCCTTCGCCACGGCGCTCCTCCTGACGGAACGCCGCGAGCGGGTACGACAGGTAGCGCGCGCCCTGCGGCGTGATCACCTGGATGAACGCGTTATCGGTGGCCCGGCCGGGAATGACGGCCAGCACGTCGTCGCCTTGCTGCTGCTTCATGTACCAGCCTTCGTAGTACGGCTTCATGGGCGCTCCTCTTCTCGGGAATGCCGATGGTAGCATCGAATCTTCGCAGGTCATGAAGGTGTCGCCCGCGCGTTTCCAAGCGGTGGCCCGGCGTTCTCCCCCGGAGGGGCGCGAAGCGGTATGATCGACGCTCTTCCGAAAGCAGCGGAAACGGTCCGGGAAAGGAACGCGCATGAGCATCGGCTACGCCTCGAAGACCCTCGCGGTGCCCGGCGCCGCCATGCGCTCCATCACGCAGCGCCTCGCCACGCCCGAACGGCTTGCCGCCGTCATCGCCGATAACCTGGCCGCGCTCGAGGTGGCGCTCGCGTACAACGCGCGCAACCGCATCAACCTGTTCCGCATCAGCTCGGACGTGATCCCCTTCGGCTCGAGTCCCGTGAACACCCTCGATTGGACGGCCGACTTCGCCCCGCAACTTGCGGCGCTCGGCCGCACGGCGCGCACGCACGGCATGCGCCTCAGCATGCACCCCGGGCAATACACGGTGCTGAACTCGCCCAATGCGGACGTCGTCGAGCGCGCCGTCGCCGACCTCGTCTACCACGCGGCGTTCCTCGATGCGCTCGAGCTCGACGCGACCGCCAAAATCGTGCTGCACGTGGGCGGCGCGTACGGCGACAAGGAAGCCGCGCTCGACCGCTTCGCCCGCGCCTACGAGACGCTGCCCGCCACCGTGCGCCGCCGGCTCGTCATCGAGAACGACGACCGCCTGTTCACCGCGCGCGACGTGCTGGCGCTCAGCCGCCGGACCGGCGCGCCGGTGGTGTTCGACACGCTGCACCACGAGCTCAACCACGAACCCGACAGCCCCGGTTGGCTCGAGCTGCTCGACGAAGCGCGCGCAACGTGGCATGCGCAGGACGGTCCTCAGAAAATGCACTACGCGCAACAGGCGCCGGGGCGCCGGCCGGGCAGCCATGCCGACACCATCGGCATCGACGCCTTCCTCGCGTTCTACCAGGAACTCGTCGCGTTTCGCAGCGCGACGAGCGAAAACGGCGACAACTCCTCGCTCCCCGACATCATGCTGGAAGTGAAGGACAAGAACCTTTCGGCCCTCAAGTGCATCCTGTGCACGCATCACGAGGGCATCGCTGCGCTCGAGCGCGAATGGGCGCGCTACAAGTACGCCATCCTCGAGCACGATCAGGCCGCCTACCAGGCCCTTCGCCAACTGCTCAAAGACAAGCACGGCTACCCCGCCGTGCCGTTCTACGAAACCGCCGAACGCGCGCTGTCCCTGCCCGAAGACCCCGGCTCGTTCCGCAACGCGGCGCAGCACGTGTGGGGCTACGTGTCCCCGCACGTCACCACGCGCGAGCGCACCTCGTTCGACACGCTCATGACGCGCTTCGGGCGCGGCGAGGCAACCGGCGAGGCCGTCAAGCGCCGCCTCCTGCTGCTTGCCGAGCGCTACGAGCAGTCCTACCTGCTGGAATCGTATTACTTCACGCTCTGAAACCAAGATGCCGCAGCGAAAACCCCGCGCGCGCCGGGCTGCTATACTGATGGCAACGTTCCACCTCGCGTGCGAAAAGGAGTTGCCATGCTTTACGACAACATCATGGTTCCCTACGACGGTTCGCCCTCGGCTCAGGCGGCGCTTGCGGAAGCGGTGCGCTTCGCCAAAGACGACCCCGGCCTCACGCTGCGCATCGTCCACATCATCGACACCGAGCAGCTTGCCATCGACAAGCTGGAAGCCGAAGGGCGCGACGAGCAGATCGTGTCCACCTCGGGAACGCTCCAAGCCACGTTCGCAGCCGTCACCGCCGAAGCGGAAGAGCGCCTGCGCCGCCGCATCGACCCCCTGCTCAAGGGCCTGATGAACAAGGTGCACGTGGAGCTGCTGCAAGAAACCAGCCCCGGCGATCAAATTGTGACGTACGCCGTCGACAACGGCTGCGACCTCATCGTCATGGGCTCGCGCGGCCTGGGCGCCCTCCGCGGCATGCTGGGTAGCGTGAGCAGCTTCGTGCTGCGCAACGCCGACGTCCCCGTGCTCATCGTGAAGGAAGGCACCAACGAGTGAAACGCGGCGCGCGCGTTGACCGTTTCTTGACATTCTCATGGTAGACTTCCGGCGCAGCATGCAGCACACCGAAGGGAGCACCGTGGGAGAAACCGAGCGCGCATCGCACACCACCATCCTCGTCGTGGACGACGAGGCGGAAATCGTTGCGCTGCTTGACGAGTATTTCACGGGTTTGGGCTACGAGGTGCTCACCGCCGGCGACGGCGCGGCCGCGCTCAAGCGCGCCGAGCAGAATCCCGACCTCATCGTGCTTGACGTGGGCATGCCGCTCATGGACGGCTATACGGTATGCCGCCGCCTGCGCGAGCACCTCACCTGCCCCATCATCTTCCTCACGGCGCGCGTAGAAGACGTCGACGCGCTCGAGGGCTTCGAGGCCGGCGCCGACGACTACGTGCTCAAACCGTTTTCGCTCGCCGTGCTCGGCGCGCGCGTGAAGGCGCATCTTGCGCGCACGAACCGCCAGCAAACCAAGACCGAGGTGCGGTTCGACGGCGATATCGTCATCGACTATCGCACGCGCATCGTTACGGTGGCCGGGCAACCCGTGGACCTGACGCGGCGCGAGTTCGACATCGTCGCCTTCCTGTCGAAGCATCCCGGACAGGTGTTCGAGCGCGAGCGCATCCACGAGCGCGTGGGCGGATGGGAAAACGAAAGCGACCCGCAGGTGGTGACCGAGCACATCCGCCGCATCCGCAAGAAGCTGGCAACGGCGGGCGCGGCACCCGACCCAGTGGAAACGGTGTGGGGCATGGGGTACCGATGGCGCGCGTAGCGGGATCGCCCGACGGAGGGCGCGCCCCGCACCCCGACGAGCGCCCGAGCGTGTTCGCCCGCATCCGGCACAGCTGGCGCAACGCGTCGCTCAAGACGTCGTTCATGGTGTATATGCTGGTGTTTCTGCTGATCGCGCTCGTAGTTTCAAGCGCCACGGCCTCGGTATTCGCCTCGCTGCAAAACGACGCCACCCGCGACGCCTACGAAATGTCCGGCCTCTACCTGTACGACGAGAGCACCGATTCCCTCGTGCCGGCGCGCGCCGTGGAAATCGATGAGAACGGCAGCAGCGTGTTCGTACAGACGGTGCGCGACGACATGACCTCACTGCCCATGCGCGACGTGTCGCCGCTCACCAGCATTACCGACGCGAGCGACTACCAATACACCAGCGTCACGTTCGGCCTGAGCGGCTCTCAGTCGAGCGACGAAACCTCCGACGCGCTCACCATCGAAGCCCCGGAAGACGAAGACCTACCCGCCGAAGACCTGTCCGTCGAAGGGTTGCCCGTCTACGACGCGCAGGCGCGTGCCCGATTCTACGCCTGGATCGAGGAGCATCCCGAAAGCCCCTATGCTGCGTTCTTCTCGGCCGACGACGACCCCGCTTTCGACAACGGAAGCTCATCCGGCCTGCTCACATCGCCGATAGGCTATTACCTGTCCACGCCGCCTTCCGACGAGGCGCTGCTCCTGTCCAGCCTGTTCGGCACGCTCACGTTCCTCATGTTCCCGCTGTGGTTCGGCCTGTGCATCTTCGCGGCGGCGCGGCGCTTCTTCCAGAAGCGCCTGCAACCGGGCTTCACCGTGCTCGATGAAGCGGCCTCGAACATCGCGCATCAGGATCTCGACTTCGTCGTGGCGTACGACCGCGACGACGAGCTGGGCCGCCTGGCATCGTCGTTCGAAACCATGCGCGCATCGCTGGCTGCGTCGCAGCGCTCGCTGTGGCGCACCGCCGAAGAGCGCAAGCGCCTCAACGCGGCATTCGCGCACGACCTGCGCACGCCGCTCACCATCCTCAAGGGGAAGATCGAGCTGCTCGACGCGCACCTGCAGACGGGCGACGCCTCGCCCGAGCGCCTTGCCGCGTCGGTGTCGTCCTTGGCCGATCAGGTGAAACGCCTTGAGCGTTACGTCGAAGCCATGAGCGGCCTGCAAAAGCTCGAAGATCGCACCATCACCGCACACGACGTGCCGTTCGACGACGCAGCCATCATGATAGACGACATCGGCGTGGCGTTGAGCGCGCAACACGGGCGCGCGTTCGGGCTGTCCGTCAGCCCGCGCTGCGATCGCGAGCGCCCCGCCCTCCGCCTCGACCAATCCATCGTGGGCGAGGTTGCCGAGAACCTGCTGAGCAACGCCGCCCGTTACGCCTGCGCCCGCATCGACGCGCGCATGGACGTGCAGGATGGCAGCCTCGTGCTGATAGTGGAAGACGACGGGCCCGGCTTTTCGCCCGACGCGCTCGAACGCGGGTGCGCGCCCTTCTTCAGCGAGGCTCCGTCGAGCGACCATTTCGGCCTGGGATTGAACATCGCGTCGCTGCTGTGCGAGAAGCACGGCGGCGGGCTCGTGCTGGAAAATCGCGAGCCGAGCGGCACGGAAGGCGGGGGCGGCGCGCGGGTGATCGCCCGATTTTCGCTCGAATGCGGCGACGTAGACAGCCGGTAGATATTTGCCCCGTAGCATCGGAAGCGTACCGAACGCCCCCGAGAAAACGGAGCCCCCATGGAAGACGCACGGAAGACCCTCATCAAGAAGCGCATCGCCGTCATCGTCGGCCTGCTTGCGCTCACCGCGGGGTTGGCCGCGTTCTGTATCCTGTACGGACCCGAGCTGCTCGCGTTCGTGGCCGACGCCCCGCGCTTCCGCGCATGGGTCGACGAGACGGGCCCGCTCAGCCGCGTGGTGTTCGTGCTGGCCAACATGGCGCAAATCGTGTTCGCCTTCCTGCCGGGCGAACCGCTCGAGCTGGGAGCCGGGTACGCGTTCGGCTTCTGGGAGGGCACGCTGTGGTGCCTCGTCGCGAGCGCACTCGGCACGGCGGCGGTCATGCTGCTCGTGCGCACGTTCGGCATGCGCATCGTGGGGCTGTTCTTCTCGCCCGAGAAGATCACGTCCATGAAGTGGTTGCAGGATTCGCGGCGCTTCGAGCTGCTCCTGTTCCTGTGCTTCCTCATTCCGGGCACGCCGAAAGACCTGCTCACCTACGTAGCTGGGCTGGGTACGAGCTCCGTCGGGCGCATCGTGGCCCTCACCACCGTCGGGCGCATCCCCTCCGTCATCACCTCGACGCTGGCCGCCGGCGCATTCGGCGACGGGAACTACCTGGGAGCCGCGGCCATCGCCGTGCTCACCCTGGCGCTTGCGGGCATCGGCGTGGTGGCGTATCGCAAGCTCGCCTTCAAGTCTGTAGTTATTGAGAATAGTTATCAATAATGACCAACTCGTTATGTTTCTATCATGACAAACGGAGTATCATATCGAACAGAGAGATGAAAAGAACCGCTGTTCACACCGAAAGAGAGGGATCTCATGCCCAGTTTCCCCAACCCGTTTGCCGGCAACGTCGATCGCAAGATGACGAACGCCGAGCTCATGCAGGCGCTCCGCATCGATATCGCTGGCGAGCTTGAAGCCATCTTCCTGTACGACGCCCACTATCAGGCCACCGACGATCCGGCCGCGAAGGCCGTGCTCGCCGACATCCGCGACGAGGAGAAGGCTCACATGGGCGAGCTCATCACGCTGATGCGCCACCTCGACCCCACGGAGACGGAGTTCTTCCTGGAGGGCGAAGGCGAGGTGCAGGAGAAGCTTGCCGAACTTGGCATCAAGACCGACGGCGAGATTGCCCCGGCCCCGGCCGAGCCCGCTCCCGCCCCCACCGTAGGCGACCTGTCGTAACCTGTTTCGTTTTTCGCTTTTCTGCCTTTTCCGCTGATGGAGGCCGAATGTTTCACGTGAAACATTCGTTCGCATCCGCGTATTCTCCTCGAAAGGAGTCCGCTATGGATTATCTCGCTCGTGAATCGGCCGACCTTTCGGACGGCCTGTGGAACCGCATTGACAGCACCGTCATCGGCACGGCGCGCAACCAGCTGACGTGCCGCCGCTTCCTCAAGGTGTTCGGCCCGCTCGGCCCCGGCGTGACCTCGGTTGCCGTCGACGGCGTGAACAAGGAAGAGGTGCTTGAGGACGGCATCGGCCGCATCGTCGGACGCACGCAGCTCGAGCTGCCGATGTTCTTCGAGGACTTCACCCTCCTCGGCCGCGACATGGAGTACGCCGCGCAAACCGGCTACCCGCTTGATCTCTCGGTGGCCATCGCCGCCGCGAAGAAGGCGTCGCGCCGCGAGGACGACCTCATCCTGAATGGCAACAAGGCGCTCGGCGCCGACGGCCTGCTCACCGTGAAGGGCTCGACGAAGATCAAGAAGGGCGACTGGGCTCAGGGCGAGAACAGCTTCGCCGACGTCACCGCCGGCGTTGCGCAGCTTGCCAAGACCGGCTACCTCGGCCGCTACGCGCTTGTGGTGTCGCCCGACCTGTTCCTCGACCTGCAGCGTCTGCAGCCGAACACCGGCCTGCTGGAAATCGACCGCATCAAGAAGCTCATCGGCGACAACGTGTACATGACCAGCGTCATGGGCCCCGGCAAGGCCGTGCTCGTGTGCGCCGAGCCCGAGTACCTCGACCTCGCCGTCGGCCTCGACCTCTCGGTGGGCTACCTGGAGCTCGCGGACTTCAACCACACGTTCCGCATCATGGAGACGGCCGCCCTGCGCGTCAAGGACCCCGCCGCCATCGTCGTGTTCGCCTAGCGAGCACGCACAATCCCGCACCACCCGCACGCATCGGGAGCCGGCCCCAAGCCGGCTCCCTTTTTTCATGCCCTAAAGCCCCGCAGCAGCGTTCGTACCCGCCAAGCGACCGAACGTCATGGCCGTGGCCGCTCAGCATGAACTTGAGCGCAGCCCGCGCGCAGGCTTACAGCTTCTCCTCGTTCTTTTGCCTATGGCGGATGACGATGTTGCGCCATACGACGTAGGCTCCGAGGGCGAAGGCGCCCAGGTAGCCGAGGACGCCGAGCAGGGGGACGCCGAGGAATTGGGGATGCATGTTCGTGGTGGCCAGCAGGCTCGAGCCCACGAACAGGCCGGCGGAGATGAGGGCCATGGCCACGGTACCGCTGACGGAATAGAGCGCGGCGATGGCATCGGTGGGAATGCCCAGGTCGGCGCCCACGCGAATCTGGCCGCGGTCGATCATGTCGAGCGTGTGCGACGCCTGCGTGGGCAGGCGCACGGCGGACTCGGCGGACGTCAGCGCGCTCGAGGCGAACTCGCGCGCCTTCGTTTCGAGCGCCGCCCAGGTGCGGGTGCGGCGTTTCACGTGGTCGGAGATGATGTCGATGACGCTCGTATTCGGCGCGATGTCCACCAGCACGCCCTCGATGGTCACCATGCCGCGCGCGAGCAGCGTGAACGAGGACGGCAGGGCCAGGTTCTGCGATCGCAGCACGCCGAACACATCCACCAGCGCCGAGCCCACGTTGATGTCGGCCAGGTTCACCGTGGTGTACGACACCAGCAGGTTGCCCAGCTGACTGAGCAGGCGCCCGTGATCGACGGGGCCTTCCACGCGTGCGGCACCCAGCAGCGCCTCCATGAGCGCATAGGGGTCGTTCTCGGCCACGGCGCGAAACATGCGGCCGATGAGCGCGCGCTCGAGCGCCGACAGCTCGCCCACCATGCCGAGGTCGATCCACACGATGTCGCCGTCGTGCACGAGGATGTTGCCGGGGTGCGGGTCGGCGTGGAAGAAGCCGTTGTCCACGATTTGCGTGACGTAGCTCTCGGCCAGGCGCTGACCCAGCTTCGCCGGGTCGAGACCTTGCGCGCGCAGCGCGGGCACGTCGTTGATCATGGGGCCGGCGATGAAGTCCATCACCAACACGTCGTCGGAGCTCATGCGCGGGTAGGGACGCGGGCTTTCCACGCCGGACTGGTCGCTCAAGAACTGCCGGAAGCGCACGAGGTTCTCCTGCTCGATGCAGAAGTCCAGCTCCTGGTGGGTCGTGCGCTCGAGCTCGCTCACGAGGTCGTCGAGATTCAGCTTGATGCCGTCGGTCGCGCGCGTCAGCCCCACAAGCGCAACGGTCTGGCGAATGAGCGCGAGGTCCTGCGTCATCTGCTCCACCACGTTCGGGCGGCGCACCTTGACGGCCACCCACGTGCCCGCATCCGGCGCCGTGGAAGGCAGCGCCTCGGCGGTCGCGCCGCCGCGCGCGTCGCCCACGGCATGCGCGGCGATGCACGCCTTGTGCACCTGCGCGATGGACGCCGAGCCGAGCGGCTTCTCCTCGATGCACGAGAACGTCTCCTGCCACGGATGGCCGAGCGACGACTCGATGGTTTCGATCACCGTGGAAAACGGCATGGGCGGCACGTCGGCACGCAACCGCTTGAACGCGTCGGCGTACGCGGGAGGAATCACGTCGCTGCGGTTCGCGGCAATCTGGCCCATCTTCACGAACGTGGGGCCGAGGTCCTCGAGCAAGCTCGTGGCCTGCTCGGGCGTGAGGCCCGACCACACGCGGTGCCGCCGCAGAATCCGCTCGATTTCGCGCAGGCGCTTGCCCGAGCCCGAGCCCTTCTCGCGCCGCGCCTCCACGGCCACCTGCGCCACTTCCTTGAGCGTGGGCATGCCGCACCTCCTCACCCGTCCGGTCATCGTCATCCGACATCCCAGCGTAGCATGGCGCGCCCGCGCAGCACGTTCTGTCGCAAAGCGGTCACCCAGAGGAAGACGAACCGAAGGACAAAGCGCCCCAGGGAGGCGCGCGCAACAAGGCCGCCCCCGTCTGCGCAGGCGGGGGCGGCGAAAACGGGGCGCGACGCGGAGGGAGGGAGATGCGCGTGCGCCCCTGCGGGTTGGTTGGCGATGCTGCTGCGGCGCGACCTTACGCGTCGAGGGTTTCGGCAGCGTACTGACCGGCCAGACGGCCGCCGCAGTAGGCGCACATGAGCGAGTAGCCCTCGTAGTCGCAGTAAGGAGCGCTCATGAGCGTGCCGTTGTCGGCACCGGCTACGTACAGCCCGGCGATGGGCAGCCCGTCGCCGTCGATGGCCTGCAGGCGGTCGTTCGTGCGAATGCCGCCGATGGTCACCCACGCGCTGGGCTCGTACTGGAACGCATAGAACGGACCGGTGGTCACCGGCTGCAGGAAGCAAGCCGGCTTGTAGAACTGCTCGTCCTTGCCGTCGGCGCAGTAGCCGTTGTACTCGTCAAGCGTGTTCACCAGCTCGGGAGCGTCGATGGCCTCGGCCAGCGCCTCGATACTGTCGGCCTTGAAGGCCCACCCGGCACTCACCGCGTCGTCGATGCTGCCCTGCACGTTCTCAAGCGCCTTGCCCTTGAGCGTCATCATGCCGGTGTGCCAATGCTCCTCGTCGGAGCCGCACAGCGTCCACGCATCCATGCCGGAATTCAAGCCGTCGACGTACGCCTGATCCACCACCGCGTAGTATTTGCCGCCCACAAGCGAGATGGCCCCGCCCAGCGCCAGCGGCAGGTTCGCGAACTTGCCCTCGTTCGAGAAGCGGCGCCCCTGGTTGTTCACGAGCAGCGTGCCGTAGATGCCGATGGTGAATGCGGCGCTCTTGCGATCGTACAGGCCGTCGGCCTTCTGGTTCGACCCGGTGAACTCGTTGCCGGCGATGCCCCACTGCGTGGACACCTGACCGCCCGCGGCCTGCACCATGTCGATGCCCTCGCCCACGGACAGGATGTTGCCCAGCGGGTTCACGAACGTGCCGAACTTCTCGCGCATCATATCGACGTTGCCCATGAAGCCGCCCGTCGCCACGATGACGGCCTTCGCCTTCACGTCGATCACGCCGTCGCCTTCGCACTGCACGCCCGTGCACACGCCGTCCTCCATGATGAGGCGCTTGCCGGCCGTGTTGAACAGGAACGTGCCGCCCTTGCTCTCCACGAACTCCTGCAGCGGCTTCATGCGGTCCTCGCCCTTGGTTTGGGTCTTGGAATCGCTCGGGTCGGACTGGAAGTTCGCACGCACGGACGCATGGCCGGCGCCGTAGTTGTCGGGGCGCATGCCCGTCGGCACGCCGAAGTCGTCGGTGAACTGGTCCACCGTCTCGCCGGAGATAGCCACCGCCGCCTTCACCGCCGCCGCGTTCGTGGACCAGTGCGCGTACTCCATAATATGGTTGAAAGCTTCCTCCACCGTGAAGTCGATGCCGGCTTCCTCCTGCAGCTTCGAGCCCACCATGAACGGGCCGCCAGCCAACGAACCGTTCGCCACGCCCACGTTGCCGCCCTTCTCGATGACCACGACGCTCTTGCCCGCACGCACGGCCTCGACCGCGGCCCACAGGCCCGCGCCGCCGGCGCCCACGATGGCGATGTCGCATTCCTTGGTCTGGTCGGCCGTCTGCATGGTCGTCGCGTCGTCGGCCGCCTCGGCTTTCGCATCGGGCGCGGAAGCCTTCGGCGCGCATCCGGCGAGCGCCGCCGCGCCGCCCAGTGCCGCGACGCCGCCCAGCGTCAGGAAGCTCCGACGAGAAAGTCCGTTCTTCAGTGCGTTCATGTGAATCCCTCCTAGAGATCTACGATGCACCCGCCCCGAAGGCCCGGTGCCGCGCCCTCCCGAGGCGCTGAGGCAAGCATGCCCCGGATCAGGCACCTTGTCGCGGGTGAACTGCCCGGCCGAGGGGTGAACTCGCATTCACCCCTGCATTCACCCCTGGTACAATGGCACGACGAACGGGCGGAAGAGAGCGAAGGAGGCGTCGATGAAATCGAGCGATGTGGTGCGCGCGTTGGCCCCGGCCGACCAAGCCGGCGACGACGAGCCCCTCTCCGCCCTGCTGTACCCCCTGCGCTTCTTGGGGATGGGGCTGTTCATCGCCTGGCTCTGCTGCACGCATATCCCCCACGTCTTTCCGGGACCCGACCTCGACCTCGGCTTGCGCAACGCCTTCGACACCGGCATGCGCTTCGGCGATATCGGCATGTTCGCGGTGTTGGCGCTGTTCGCATCGCGCATAGGGCGTCTCAGCAATCGCCGAGCGCTCTGCGTCGCGCTGGTCGCGGCCACCACCGTCGGAACCGCCGTCGTGGGCCTCGTCCTCATTCCGATGAACGCTCCCGAAGGGGTTGTCATCGTCGCCTCCGTCGCGACCGCATGGGGCGGCGCCGTGCTCTTCTGTCTCTGGGCCGAAGCGTACAGCCAGATGGGAGCTACGCGAACCCTCATGTACGGCGCGTTCTCCTGCATCGCGGCGGCCGTCGCATCCTTCATGGTGTACACCATGAGCGCACCGTTCGCCGTCATCGCCACCTCGCTGCTGCCCCTTGCGTCGCTCGGATGCGCCATGCTCAGCTTCCGCATCCTGCCAAGCGAACCGGCGCGCCTGCACAACGTGCACTACCCGCTTCCCTGGAAGCTCATCGCCATCATGGCGGTGGCGGGATTCATCTCGGGCCTGGCGGGATCGCTGCTGACGAATCCCGACGGAACCGGATCGGTGCACCGCGTGGCCGCTACCGGGCTCGCGGGCGTCGCCATCATACTCGCGGCGTTCACGCTGAAGAACCGCGTTGACGTGCGCTTCTTGGCGAAAGCAGCCCTGCCGCTGGCCATCGTGGCAATCGCCCTCATCCCCTTCGCCGCAGGAACGTGGAGCTACGCCGTGTCGTTCCTGCTGAAATTGGCGTACGTGTGGTTCACGTTCTTCGTGCTGCTCATGCTGGCTAACATCTCGTTTCGATTCGAGGTCCCCAGCTTGCGCCTGTTCGCCATCGCGCGCGCCTCGAGCGAAGGGGCGCTGTTCGCAGGCGTGGTGCTGCGACGCTCCTTGCAGGAGAGCGATCTGCTGATCAGCCAGTCGTTTCTCATCGGGACGGCCCTCGCCGGCATCGTGTTGGTGCTGGTATGCGTGGTCATCTGGATGAGCGAGAAGTCCGTGAACGGCGACTGGGGCGCGTCGGGCTTGTCGCTTGACGACCGGCTGCACGTGCCCGGCCCGCGCGAACGCTTCATGACGCGCTGCGACAACCTGGCCGCGCAGTACGAACTCACCGCTCGCGAGACGGAGATCATGGGCCTCATCGCGCAACGCAAGAGCCGCGCCGAGATCGAACAGGAGCTGTTCCTGTCGCAGAACACCGTGAAGACCCACGTGCGGCACCTCTACGCCAAGCTGGGCGCGCGCTCTAAGGCCGACGTCATCGCGCTGTTCGAAGAGTAAACGGCATCGTGCGCTTGAACGGGGCGCGCACGTGCTATGATGCAGCGCTATGGCTCACCTCGTACAACATAGCACGCGCTCCCTCTGGATGTACAAGGCCTTCCTCCTGGTGGCGGCCGCCATCTGGGGGTTGGGCACCGTCGTCATCAAGTCCACGGTGGACGAATTCCCGCCCGCGTGGCTCGTGGGCGTGCGCTTCACGGCGGCGGGCATCATCCTGGGCATCGTCATGCTGCCGCGGTTTCGGAAGTCGCTCGACTTCGACCACCTCAAAAAGGGCGCCATCCTGGGCGTGTTCCTGTTTCTGTCCTACTGGACGAACTCGACCGGCCTCACCGACACCACGGCCTCGAACAGCGCGTTTCTCACCTCGCTGTACTGCGTGATCATCCCGTTCCTGGGATGGGCGCTGCGCGGGCCGCGCCCGACGCGCTTCAACATCGCGGCGGCGCTCGTGTGCGTCGGGGGCGTGGGCTGCGTGTCGTTCGCGGGGCTTGCGGGCTTCTCGCTGCGCTTCGGCGACCTGATCACGCTGCTGTCGGCGTTCTTTCTCAGCCTGCACGTGCTGTACACGGCGAAATACGCACGCGGCCGCGACATGACGCTGCTCACCGTCGTGCAGTTTTTGGTTGCCGGCGTGCTCGGCTTCGGCGCCGGGTTCGCCTTCGAGCCCATGCCCGCCTTCGCCACGCTCGGCCTCGACACCTGGATGAGTCTCGGGTACCTGGCCGTGTTCGCCTCCTGCATTGCGTTGCTGCTGCAGAATTTCGCCGTCGCGCACGTCGACCCCGCGCCCGCATCGCTGTTCCTGGCCACCGAGTCGGTGTTCGGCGTGACGTTCTCGGTGCTGTTCCTGGGCGAAATCCTCACGGGTCCCCTGTTCGCCGGGTTCGCCCTCATCTTCGCCGGCATCGTCATCAGCGAGTACCTCCCGCTCCGCGCGGAGAAGCGCACGGCCGCGCTTGCAGAAGCGCAGGGCAATCCGACTGAAGACCGGGAAGAAGAACCCGCACGCGAAGGGTAGCCGCCCCCGGTGTTTCACGTGAAACACCGAAGTTGCTTCGACCATTCACCGATTGGTTGCAACGTGGGAAGTCGTGCTATCGTCGGGCGGCGGTTTCCTTTAGAATGGACGGAGCGCTCAACAGGAGCAACGCACATTCGCCACCCAGCCAGGACGCCTTATGAACCACACCTCACACGCAGACGCGACGCCCGCACACGCCAGCTTCCCTGAAGAGAGCCCCCGCCGCCGACATTCGGCACCCAAAATCATCGGCATCATCGTGGGCGTTCTCGTTGGATTGCTCGTCATCGCCTACGTTGCAGGCGGCATCTTCTTCACCGGCCACTTCATGCCGAACACCACGCTGGGAACCCACGACATCTCGCTGAAAACGCCTTCCGACGTGCAGGCGACCCTCGACGGCGCCCTGAACGATTACGCGGTGGCCGTCACGGGACAGGGCTTCACGCTGAAGCTCTCGGCGAAGGACGCCGGCGTTTCCCTCGACGGCGAGCGCATCGCGCAGGCCGCGCTCTCGAACACGAACCCCTGGCTCTGGCCCCTCGAAATCACGAAGCAGCACGACGAAACCGACAGCCTGACCGCCTCGTCGGCCGGCAGCGGCCTCGGCAGCGCCGTGCAGGCGGCCGTCTACGAGTTCAACGCCGCGGCCACCCCGCCCACCGACGCCGCGGTCGCCTTCGACGAGCAGGCCGACGCGTTCGCCGTGCAGAAGGAATCCACGGGCACCGCGCTCGACGCCGACGCGGTTGCCAAGGCCATCGCCACCGGCATCGCCTCCCTGCAGCCCACCGTCAAGCTCACCGCCGACGTGCTGCAGCAGCCCGCCGTGCGCTCCACCGACCCGAAGCTGCAGAGCGCCGCCGAAGCGGCCAACCAGTTCGTCAAAGCCGACATGCAGCTCATAATGGGCGGCGACGTGGCGGCCGAGGTCAACCCCTCACTCGTCTCTTCGTGGGTCCACTTCGACGAAGAGCTCACGCCCAGCCTCGACGAGGGCGCGCTCGACGCGTGGCTCGACGAGCTGGAAGCCGCGTGCGACACGGTGGGCACCGAGCGCACGTACACGCGCCCCGACGGCAAGCAAGTCACCGTCTCCGGCGGCCCCTACGGATGGCTGACCGACGGCGAAGCGCTGCGCACGCTGGTGAAGGACGGCGTGGCGAACGGCACGACCGGCGCGGTGGACATCCCCTGCCAAACGACGGGCAGCGCCTACAACGGCGCCGGCGCGCAAGATTGGGGCGCGCGCTACTGCGACATCGACCTGTCGGAGCAGTACGTCCGCTTCTACGACGAAGCCGGTGCGCTCATCTGGGAATCCGCCTGCGTCACCGGCACGCCGAACGGCGTGCACAACACCCCGCCGGGCGTGTACTGGCTCAATCAGAAGGCCAGCCCCTCGGTGCTCAAGGGCACGAACCTCGACGGCTCGAAGTACGAATCCACCGTGCGCTACTGGATGCCGTTCGTCGGCAACGTCATCGGCATGCACGACGCCGATTGGCAGTACGCGTTCGGCGGCGCGCGCTACCAGCAAGGCTTCGGCAGCCACGGCTGCGTGAACCTGCCCGTTGGCGCGGCGGCCGACCTCTTCGGCATCATCCAAGGCGGCGACGTCGTGGTGTGCCACTGGTAGAAGCTCGCGCGCTCCAACGCCGAGCGCCCAACGCACCCCCCCATGCAAAGAAGCCCTCTGCCGGGAGGGGGTCCGGCAGAGGGCTCAACCACGTGGCACAACGCTCCCGAGCGAAGAGGGTGGAAGCGTTTACCGTTCGAAGATGTCGTTTCCTTTCATGCGCTCGCGCATGGTGTTCACTATCTGATGCGCACCGCCTAACTCCACCGGTCGGGGACGCATGGCGTAATGATGCACCACCCCTTCCAGCAAGTACGACGGCCGCACGTTGTCGCGCAGCACGATGGCGTGCTCGGGGCACACGTCGCGGCAACTGCCGCACTTCACGCATTCGCCCGGGTAGTGGTCGATGCCGAAGGTGCCGTCGTCGCGATCGAACTTGCGCAGCGCGCCCGTCGGACAGAAGGTTGCGCACATGCGGCACGACGAGCACGTCGTGCCGTCAATCACCACGCAACCCCACAGCCGCGTGGCCACATCGTGTTGCACGGGATCGCCCAGCTGCGCCAGATTGTCCAGCAACGCCTCCCGACGGTCGGGAACGAAATGGGGCAGCGTGCCGTCCTTCATGACCCGCACGAGCGCGGGGAAGCTCGAAGCGGTTGCCGCCTGCTGCTCCCCAACCGGCTCGTTGCCACGCGGCTCGGCGAAGTACGCGTCGAGCGCGCGTGTCGCGTCACCGGGCAACGCCCCTGCGGCAAGCGCCGACGCCGGCACGCCCTCAACCACCTCGACCCGCGCATCACAGCCCCAGGCGGCGAACAGCGCATTGGACGTCTGCGCCACCAGACGCGCCGTGACCGCCCCGTGCTCCTGCGCGCACCGCGCGCAGTCGCCGCACGCCAAGCGCACCCGGCGTACGCCCGCGGCCGCAAGCCCGCTCGTCAGCGACTCCTCCACGCGCCCCAAGCACACCACGCACGCAACCCCGCCGTCGTCGAGCAACCCGCCAGCCGCACGGCGCAGCTGTTCGCACACCACAACCACGTCGTCGCCACGGCGCGCGGCCAAGCTCGCCTGCAGCAGCTCGGCGTCGCTCGGCGCGCGCGCCTCGAGCGCGCACGTCGGGCACACGGTGGCGCACGTGCCGCAGCCCACGCACTTCGTCGCATCCACCCGCAGCTGCCCGTCCACCAGCGCTATGCAGCCGGACGTGCACGCCTCGGCGCACTTCAAGCACGACACGTTGCGGTTGCGCACCTTCGCGCACCGCTCCTGATGCACCACGATGGCCTCGCTCGACACCTCGTCGAGCACGCCCACGATGCTCCGATTGCCCCCAGGCCCGCCCATCATTCGGCCGTGTTCTCTTCGGCGTCGGCCAACACGACCGGCACTGGCGAACCCGGCGCGTCCACCGCACCCGCCACGCCGCGCTTCGCCACGAACGGCATGCTGACGGCCTGCGTCGGGCACGCTTCCACGCAGGCGCGGCACCGGGTGCAATCGGCCAGCGTGCGCTCGCCGAACGCGGGATGCCGCAGGTTGATATCGGCCTCGCACGCGATGGCGCACCGGCTGCACGGCGTGCCGTTCGTCGTCTCGAGACACTTCGACTCGTCGATGACGGGCCGGAACGTCTTGCTGAACCGCGAGGCCAGGTTCATGAGCCCCGCCAGCGGGCAGAAGCGCGTGCACCACTTCCGCAGAAACACGAGCTCCACCACCAGCAGCAGCGGGATGAGCACCACCGACCACGTCATATCGCCGGCCGAGAACAGACGCCACACCACCAGCACCGTGGCGAACGTGAGCCCCACCGGGCACACGAGGCAGAACACGGGAAAGCCGAAGATGGCCGTCGACAGCAGCGCGCCGCCCAGCACGTAGTGGCGCGAATCGAGCTTCGTGCGTTTCTCGGCGCACGTCGCGCAGTTCCGGGCGCAGCCAGAGCCGTCCCCTGCCTCCCCCGCACAGCCCAATTCGCTCTTCGCGATTCCCACCATCTCGTCGTGCTTCGCCTGCGCAAGCTCCTTGCGCTTCTTCGGCGAACGGAAGAACGCGCGGGCGCGCTCGAGCACCGGCACGGGGCACAGCCACCCGCAAAACGCGCGGCCCACCACGAGCACCAACAGGCCCATCACCACGAGCGACACCACGGCGCGCGGCACCACCGTCTTCGCCGCAATCATCGTGGTGAGCGCGCCGAGCGGGCACAGGGCCGAGATGGTCTCCCACCCGAAGCCCGACATCGTGCCGAAGCCGATGCCCGCCACCAATCCGATGGACAGCACGGCGAACGCCGCAACCGCAATCGCCGTGCGCAGGTTCTTGGTTTTCATCACAGCCCCCTACTCCGCCGACTCGATCGGCTTGACCACAATGGCGCGCGCAGTGGCGCCGGACGCGATGGAGCCCGCCTTCAGCGACACGCACACGCTCTCGCACGCGCCGCAGCCGTTGCACTTCTCGGGCAGCACGGCCACGCGCGGGTTGCTCGATTCGCCCGTGAGCTCGATGGCCTCGTACGGGCACGCGTCGTAGCAGTACCGGCACCCCGTGTCGCGAAACGCCAGGCACTGCGACTCATCGATCACGGCCACGCCCAGCAACGTCGTCTCGGCCGTCGCACCGGGCGGCAGCTGCAGCGCTTCGGTGGGACACACCTTCACGCACAGCGGCTCGCCGCCGTTCTCGTCGGCGCAGTAATCGCAGAAGTTCGCGTCGAAGTCGAGCGCCGGCGAGCGCATGCCCAGCAGCCCATCCTCGATATGCGCCGGCACGATCACCTTGCGCGGACACACCTCGTAGCACTTCTCGCAACGGATGCACGCCGACACGAGGTGCGCCTCGTCCTGCCCTCCCGGCGGCCGCACGAGCGGGGTGTGCCCCGCGTAGCGCAGCGCCCCCATACCCAGCAACGCCGCCGTGCTGCCCACGCCGATGACCAGCGATCGTCTCGACACGTTCATGCTCTCTCCTCTTCGCTCGATACCGCCTCATGTCCCGCACCCCTCGCAGGGCTTCCGAAAATGCGTGGATGACCGGGCTTCGCCACGTCGTTGCGAACAGCGGGGCGAAATCGGACGGCGAAGCCCCGTCCATCACGAATTTTCAGGTGCTCGGAAGCGCCGACCAGAACGCCTCCGAACACCGCATCACACCTTCATCGCGCTAGTACAGGGCGAAGACGCTCACCGCCACCACGTACAGGATGGAGCGCCAGCACAGTCCGCCGATCACCGCGCACACCAGTCCGGCGGCGGCGTAGGCGGCAAGCTTCTTCACGTCGCTCACCGTGCGCGCCACGATGCCCAGCACCACCGGCACCACCGATCCCAAGATCACGGCACCCAGCCAAAACGCGAGCGCTTGGCTGCCGGTGAACAAGCTGCCCACCACGGCGTCGGTATCCACCATGCCCACGTCGGGCAGCGTCGGATCGAAGTAGTACGTCACATCGCTGTACAACCCGCCCATCGACGAGATGGCCACCGCGTACGCAGCCACCACCACGAGCTGCGCGATGCCGCCGGCCACCACCAGCTTGATGGCCAGGCCTTTCACGTCGTCGGCACCGGTTGCGCCCGCAATCACCAGCGCGGACAGACCGCCCATCAGCACGGTGTTGCACAGGTAGTACACCGGCAGCAGCGGCGTGTTCCACACGGGCAGCGACGGCATGAGGTAGCTCATGCCCGTCACGATGGGCAGCGCCGCGCCCACGACGATGGCCAGGATGCCGCACCACTTCGGCGCCATGCCGTCCTCGGAGCGGCGCATCATGAGGAAGTACAGCACCAGCACCACCGCGAACACGATGCATCCCACGAACTCGAGCGTGATGCCCGAAGTGATATGCCCGAAGCCGTTGAAGATGCGCTCCCAATGCTGCAGGTGCAAGAACACCGCGATGCCGCCCACCACCAGCGCGATAGCGGCGGCTATCAGCGACACGAGCTGCATCTTCTTGCCCTTGCCCGCGCACGTCAGCACGCCCTGCGCAAGCAGAATGCCGCCCGCCAGGCACAGGAAGAAGGTGAAGAGAATAAGGGGCCATTGCAATTCCATGTGCTACTCCCTCCACTTTCGGCCCTCGCGCATGAGGTACATGAGCTTGGGCTCGTTACCCGCATTCGTGAGATGATGGATATCGTTTTCGGTGTAGGGCTCCACGTAGTCCTTCAGCTTCACGCGCGTCTGGGTCATCTCGTCGTACTGGCAGCCGGGGCTGTCGGGATGCGCGGGAGCCTCGAACGAGTCGACGCCCTTGTCGAGGTCGCCGAAGTAGCGGGCGCGTGCACCGCACTGCGCTACGCACTGAGGCAGCTCGCCCTGGGAAATGCGCTGCTCGCACAGCGTGCATTTCTCCACGACGCGCTCCTCCTCGTTCAGATAGCGCACGCCGTACGGACATGCCATCGCGCAGAACTGGCAGCCGATGCACTTCGACTTGTCAATTTGCACGGTGCCGTCCTCGCGCACATGCGAAGCCTCCGTCGGGCATACCTTCACGCACTCGGGGTTCTCGCAGTGCTGGCACTGCACGGGCAGGAAGTACATCTCCACGTCGGGAAACGTGCCCGACCCGCCCTCGATGGGGTGCGGCCCGATGCGCAGCGTCTTGATCCAAAACGAGCCCACGTCCACGCCGTTGATGGCCTTGCACGCAACGGTGCAGGCAAGGCATCCCGTACAGCGGTTGAGGTCGGTGATAATCGCGTAGTTCGCCATGTAAACCTCCTTTCTATGCCTTGACCACGGTCGCGTGGTTCAGCCCCGTCGCGGACAGGTTGGCGAAGGTGAGCTCCACCTTCGAGTCCTCGAGGCGCGGATCGTTCGACAGCCACTCCTTCAAACGCGGGTCGTTCGCGTTCGTGATAACCGGGTTGCCCTGCGGGTCGCACGGAACCGGGTTGCCGAACGGGCTGTTCTCGGCCGTCGCGGGGTAGATGAGCGCCGGCGCGCCGCGCAGCTGCGAAGCGCCGCAGATCCAGCACTGCGCGTACTTGTCCATGGTGCAGTTGATGTTGACCAGCTCGAAGGCGTGCGACGCGGTGTCCACCTCGGGGTACCACCAGGCATGGTTCGCGTTGATGGTGCCTTCCTTGATGCCGTAGTACAGGTCCACCACTTCGCGGACCGCACCCCACGGCGTGCGAATCCACACCCATTGGCCCTGTTCCAACCCCATGCGAGCGGCGTCGTTCGGGTTGATTTCAACGCGCGGGCTGGGCCACAGCTCGCGGCACCATGGCAGCTGACGGTGCTCCGAGTGGAAGTACACCGGCTGGCGCGATCCCGTGGTCATGGTAAAGGCGTTGTCCGGGTACTGCGTGAGCGCCGCCTTGTAGTCTTCCACCAGATGATCGCCGCGGTAGTTGTCGTTGATGTAGGCGTCCGTGGTTTTGATCTGGTCCACCAGCGCGGCATCGTAATACTCCGGGTTGGCCACCTTCGAGTTCTTCGGCTCAACCCAGTGCGGGAACTTGTCGATGTCGGGCACGTTCGGGTCGACGACGTTCGTGCTGGCGAACGTGGCCGCGCCGTCGGGGATGTACGTCTCGCAGATGGTCGACCAGATTTCCACCTTCGCGGTGGGCGTCATGAAGGCGCACTTCTCGTCCACGGCCGCGTACAGGTTGTAGCCGCCCTGCTGACGACGGTAGCCCATCTCCCAGCGGCGGTACGTGCCCCAGCGCTCGGGGTGCCAGGTGCGACAGTCGAACCAGCCCTCTTCCTGGAACTTCGCCGCGTACTGCGGGAAGTCGGGACCCTCGGGGAACTCCTCCGTCTTCCACCAGTCGGTGGCGTCCTTGAGCACGCGGTACTCCTGCTCCTCGTAGCCCACCGAGCCGCCCATCTGGACGAATTCGTTGTAGTCGAGGTTGTTCCACTCGTCGTATTCGGGGTCGCGGTTGTTCCACACCACGCCCATGGCCTTGTACAGGCAGATGACGGCCACGGGGTCGAAGATGCAGTCGCCCATGGGCTCCACGCAGCGCTGCCCCGCGCCGAAGATGCCGCCGGCGCCCTGCGACACGCGGCCGGTGTTCACTTCGAGCCAGTGCAGCACGGGGAACACGATGTCGGCGCAGCCGTTGTTCGGGCACGACCATAGGTTGAAATCCACCCAGAAGTCGAGGCGCGTGAGCGCTTCCCAAGCTTCCAGCAGGTTCGACTCGTTCATGAAGTCGCCCGACATGCACACGCCGCCGTGGATCTGGTAGGGCGTGTCGATGCCGTTGATGGAGTCCCAGATGGCGGCCGAGTCGGCCCAGCGGTTCCAGTAGCGCAACAGCGGGAAGCGGTCGGCGGAAATCTGCTTGGCGTTGCTCTCGTACGACGTCTTGAGCGGCGGCCATGCGGTGTTCGGCTTGTACGCGCCGCCCTTGCGCTCGGCGATGAAGCGCGCTTCCTCGTCGGTGGGCACCTTGTTGCCGTAGCGCGCGGCCAGCGGGGACTTCTCGTCGATGAGGTACTGCACGAACTGCTGGATGAGCGGTACTTGCTCGTCGATGGACAGGTTGCGGGGCGTGTTGCCCAGCTCCATCGTGCCCACGCCCACGCCCCAGTCGTGCGCCTGGTCGCCGTAGTCGGTCACCAGCATGTTCGCGCGGCCGGCGCAGCCGTCCACCTCGGCTTTGGAAGAGCCGCGGTTGCCGGCAGGCTCGTCGGAGTTGCCCGTGATGCACGCGATGATTTGCAGGGCGCGCGTGTTCTGCACCGCATGGCCCGTCTGGTCGGGGGCAAGCTGGTAGTGGATGCCGCCGTTGCCGTGCAGCGGGTTGAGGCGCGTCGCGTAGATGCGCACCGATTCCTCGATCTTGTCGGCGGGCACCTCGGTGACCTCGGACACGTAGTCGAGCGTGTACTGCTCGAGGCTGTCGGAGAACGCCTCCCACACCGTGTCGGCCTTGATGGTGCTGCCGTCCTTCAGCTTGATCTCCACGCCGCCGGGGAACAGCGCCGGGTTCTTGGGCAGCCCCGCCGGGTTCGACTTCGCGCCGCCTTCGTTGCCCTCGTTCCAGTACGCATCGTACTGCGGATCGGCAGGATCGGCGAAATGCGACGGGTCGGGCAGCCATGCGTCGGCGATGATGGGCTTGTACGGATGCTCGATCCACGTGCCCGTCGTGGGAATCTTATGCTTCTCGCCCTCCCACTGGCATTCCTCGGAATCCCAGTACGTGGGCTTGTTGTTGTTCTCGTCCCAGCAGATGAAGCGCTGATAGCGACCCTCGTAGTCCCAATACTGATTGACCCACTCCGGGTCGAGGTCGGCCTCGGTGAGGATGCGGCTCTCCATGTCGATGCCGCCGTTCATCTCGAGGAACCAGCCCTTCTCCGTGCGGCCGCCCTCCTCGGGGTTCCACAAGAAGGGCGCGTTCGTCCAACGGCGCACGAACAGGTCGTCGTAGGCCTCGTTGTCGACGATCCACTTGAGCCACCCGAGCGCCAGGCACAGGTCGGTGCCCACGCGCAGCGGCAGCCACAGGTCGGCTTCTTTGCCCAGCGGCGTCATGCGCGGGTCTACCAATATATGCTTGTACGCGCGCTGCGAACAGTCCACCACCGTGCGGTTCGTGGAGTCGTAGTTCGAGTACTCGGCCGCGGTGCCCCACTGCACGTACACGAGCGGCCCCTGCTCAACTTCCATCCACGGCGAGCCGATCTCGTCGGTGAGGATGCCGCCGAAGTGGCGCGGGCCCTTGCAAATCTCGTAGGCCAGGTGCGCGTTCGGCGTGGGGAAGATGGACTTGAGCGTGCCGTACGGGGGCTGCGCCCACACGCGCGACGTGCCACCCATGGCGAAGTTCGCTTCTCCTCCGTACTTCTCCACGATCTCCTTGAACTTCGCGCCCGCTTCATCGAAGGCCTCGCCCAGCGACACGCGCACCCAACCCGGGTCGTCCTCTCCCTTGGGGTTCGTGCGCTTCATGCAGTAGCGCAGACGATCGGGGTGGTACAGGGCCAGCATGGACGACTGCGACTTCGCGCAGCAGTGCCCGCGGCTGTGGGCGTTGGACTCGTCACCTTCAACCTTGATGACTTTATTGTCCTGGACGGTGACCCAAACACCGCACTCGCATTTGCCGCATGCGCGACAGCAGGAACGAATGCGCTTGATCTCGCCCGCTGAGGCGTCTTCTCCTTCGGCAAGCGCCGTCGAAGGCGCGGCCGCGAACCCGAGCGTGCACGCCGCCCCGGCAATCGCGGAGGCCTTCAGGAAGCTTCGACGAGTCAGTGAAAGTTTCGCCATATGCCCCTCCTCTCTTCCTTTTCTCGCTGTGTTCTCAGATGCGGTTTCGGTCGCGTCGGCGCGGCCCTCCCGCTGCTTTCCCAGTGTAGAAACGCGGCAAAAGGCCAAATCATAAGGGGTGGATGCTTAATCGGCGATGAATCATCCTCAAAGGATTATTTTGCTCGGAAGGGCCGTTCTATACTCGAATGCAGAGCGAAGAGGCCCGCACGAACCCGATCTGAAGGAGGAACCCATGGCACAACCGCGTCCGTCTTTGACGCTGATCCTGGATATCGACGAGAGGCTCGACAGCGAAGAGCTGCGCCTGGAAATCAGCCGCTGCTACGCCCACGTGGGATCGGCGCTCGTGCGCACGCATCCGGCGAGCGAGGGGGCGCCCGAGAACATCGCGCGCTTTCTGGTGAAAATGGGAGGCCGCCCCTATCTGCATGCCGGCGACGAGGCCGACCGCCTGTGGAACGACGTGCTGGAGCGCTGGTTCGCAAACGAGTTTCACAAAGTGGGCAACAACATGCTGGTGTTCAACCGCCGGCAGCGCGACCTGCACGCCACCGAGCTGTTCTTCGATTGGATCGAAATCGAGTTGCAGGATGGCGAACTGGTTGCCGGCCTGCACCTCGACACCGCAAGCGGCATCGACCCGGCATGCGCCGCGCTGCTGAGCGCGTTGCGCGACGCCCGCAATGCCGGGACGCTGGGCGAGGGCGTGCGGCGCGTGCTCATGCCGACGCCCGCAGCGTACGAGGAGCAGCAGGTTGCAGGACAAGCAGCAGCGGCCGCGCGGGTTGAGGCCGCGGAAGCCGCGCGTGCGCAGCAGGCCGCCGAGCGGCAGGCGGCGCGGGAGGCGGCTGCGGCCGAGGCGGAGCGCCTGTTCCTGGGGAGCCCCGAGCTTGAGGGCGAGGAGGACGGCGAAGACGTGGACGCGGGCACGGCGGCGGGTGAGGACGGGGCCGACGACCCCTTCGCGCTCGACGAACCGGCCTTCGCCGTGGACTACCGTCTCTGGCTGGTGGAATACGACGATGGCAGCGCCCGCGTGTTCGATTCCGCCCGCGCCGCGTTCGTCGACTGAGAGGAGGCTCGCATGATTGACGCCATCGCCTCGTACGAGGGGCGCATCGCGAAGGTGCACGGCCCGGCCCGCAGCGGCAAAACGGAAGCGCTCGTCAAGCGCTGCGCCCACCTACTGCGCGCGGGCACCGACCCGCATTCGGTGCTGGTGGAGGTGACGAGCGGGTTCGCTGCGCAGGCGTTTCGACAGCGGCTGCACGCAGCGCTCGGCGACGAGCGTGGCGACGCGGCGAACGCCGTGTGTGTGACCACCACGCTCGACGTCTGCGCGGACGTGCTCGACGCGCCCGATGCCCGCGCCGCAACCGACCGCATCCCCCGGCTGCTCACGGCGGCCGAGTACCGCATCGTGCTTGAGGACATGAAGACGCTCGGCACGCCCGTCCGCCGCCTGCGCGCCCTGCTCGAACGCTTCTTCGCCTGCATGGACGAGGGGCTGCCGCTCAGCGACTGGCATCTCGACGGCGAGGAAGAGGCGGTGCGCGCCCACCTCGAGCGCGTCGTGTCGTCGCGTTGCGCCATGCTCGCGCAGGAGGCGCCCGCGCTCTGCGCCGCCTATCTTCGCGAGGCGCGGCGAGCGGAGCGCGGCGTCGGGTTCGCCTACGTGCTGTGCGACGACTTCCAAAACCTCAGCCGCGCCGAGCAAACCTGCCTGTGCCTGCTGGCAACCGAGCAGCTTATCGTGGCCGGCAACGAGGAGCAAGCCCAGGTCACACAAGCGGCCCACCCCCACGTTGCGGGATTCACGCAGTTCGAAGCCGAGCGACGCGAGGTGGCGGTGTTCGAGCTTGCCAAACCCTTCGACCATCCTGTGGCGAACGCGCTCGCGTCCGACGACACCATGGTGGTCAAGTGGAGTACGCCCGAAGAGGAGGTCAACGGCATCACGAAGCTCCTGCGCGTGCTGCTCGACGAGGACGATGCCGCGCCCGAGCAGCGCACCTGCGTCGTCGTGCCCACCAAGCGATGGGCGGTGCTGCTCGAGCAGGCGCTTCGGCAACGCGGCTTCGCCGTATCCGCCGCGGGCGCGCAGGGCGGCATCGGCGGCGACCCGCGCGAGCGGTCACGTGCGCGAGAGCTCGAGGCCTACACGAAGCTCAACCTGCTTGCCGACCCCCGCGATCTCGTCGCCTGGCGTACCTGGTGCGGCTTCGACAACTATCTCACCAACAGCGATGCTTGGAATGCGCTGCTCGCCTTTGCCGACGAAGCGGGGCAAAGCCTGTACGACGCGCTGTTCGCGATCGCCGAGCGCGACGACGAGCCCTTCCTGCGCGCCGCGGTGCTGCGCGAGTGCTTCCTCGAGGGCCGCGCGTTCATCGAGCGCAACGAGGGGCGCACGGGCTTCAACCTGCTGTCCGCCATCGGTGCCGAGGGCCTGCCCGCCTTCGAGGACATCGCGCGGGCGATGGCCGGCGACGAGTCCGCAGCGCAGTTGTTCGCCCTCGTGCGCGCGCAGGAGTTCCACCCCGCTTTCCCCGACGACGCGCACACCCTGCGCATCGCCACCTTCGCCACGCTCGCCGGCACCGCCTACGACAATCTCTTCGTCGTTGCCGCCGTCAACGGCTTCATCCCGCGGCGCGACGCCTTCGAGGTGATCAGCACCGAGGAAGCGCGCGAGCGCGTCATGAGCAGCGAGCGCCGCAGCTTCGCCAGCGGCATCGCAAAGGCAGAGAAACGACTGGTGATCTCGTACTTCACGAAGGCGCCCCTCGAGGTTGCCGAGCGCACCAAGATGCAGGTGACCCGCGTGCGCGCCGAACAGGGCGAGCGCATCGCCCTCGTGCAGCCCACCGTCTTCCTTGCGGAAGCCGGCAACGCCTGCCCCGCCACCACCGGCGGTCAAACCCTGCTCGCCGCCCACGGCCTGAACTGACGGAAAAGGGCCCTCGGTCGCAAACCGAGGGCCCTTTCTCCATCCGAAACCCCGCGCATCAAGCTGCAACGTCCACGCTGTCAAGCAGCTCGGTCAGCAGCGCGTCGTCCTCCTCCGCAAAGCCGATGGCCAGTTGCGCCAGCCCCTGATAGAACATCGTGCGGGCGAACAGGCGCATGTCGCCTACCAGCAGGGGCAGCCAGTTCAGCAGATGTTCCTGCAAGAACGTGCGCTGCGTGCGCAGGCACTCCACCGCAGCATCCTCGTCGCCCGCGTCGAACGACGCGCTCGCGCGCAGGCTCATGCGCTGCATGAACTCGAATTCCAGCGCCACATGATCTTCGCCCTCCGTCCATGCGCCGCGCTTGAGGTTGTTCTCGCGCAGTGTTTGCAGCACCTCCGCGCGCGCTTCCTGCATCATGAGCCGGCGCTCGCTCGTGTACACGCTCTCGAACGGATACGCGGCCGAGTAGCCGTTCACCCCGTGTCCGATGAACGTGCGCACGAAATCGACAGCCAGTTCGGTGATGCTGTCGTCCCAGGCGGCTTTCAGGTAGGCATACAGCAGGTGATACCCCTCGTCCACCGTCGCGTTGCCGGTTGAAGCGGGGAAGCGCATGCCTTGCAGCTCGGCCAGCGTCTCGCGGTCGACTTCTTCGCGAAACAGACGCGCCAGCATGCCGTACGTGCGGGCGCGCTTGTCCATGAGCTCCCGCAGATCGATCGATTCCTCAGACATGGCATTCCTCCTTGCTCGCAGCTTGCACCACCGGCAGCATGGCCCGGCCCAGTTCGGTCAGGCGCCACGCATGATCGTTCCACTCCAGCGCGTCGGTGCGCTCCAGCATGTCAATGAAGTGCCCGCCGAACCGTCGCGGGTTCTGCACGATGTCGAACGTGTCCACCAGCTCCTCGATGGCGGCTTTCGTGCGGGGCGCCTCATCCACCGCTTCCATCACGGCGCGATACACGTCCAGGTAGACGCGATCGCGGTCGAGCACGATATCCCGAAACGCCGCGCCCTGTGAAAGCTCTTCGTACACCGTCAATCCCGCCGGCGTCGCGCGCCACACCGGGTCGACGCGCTCCTTGATTTCCAGATACGCGACCCCTTCGGCCACGTCCTCGCGCTCGTCGGCCACCGCCGGCATCTCCACCTCGAGCGCTCCCGCGCGCTCGAGCATGCGACACAGCGTCATGGGCGCGTACACCGACCGGTTGTGCTCCTGCGCACGATCGACGCGCGCCGACAGCTCGCTCGACAAGCAGCCCTCGCGACACCACGCGACGAGCGCCAGCAATACGGGTCGCCGCGCCGGGTTGTGATCGAGCAGCGCACGCACCGCCTGCTCGGCCCCTCCCTGCCGCTCCGGCGTGTACACCGCCTCGCGCCGCATGCTCTGCGGCATGTTGCGCATGGTGGGAAAGTCCACGGTGTCCAAGGGGTTGTCCTCGTCCATGTCCTCCTGATTGATGTCGAGGTCGTCCACCGCCAAGGGGTCGAACTCGTCATCGTCGATGCCGTCGGCAACGAACAGCTTCGTTGATGCAAGCATGGCATTCCTCCTGTTCTCTCTTCGCTCTCTCTATTATAGGAAGCGCGCGTGGCGCGCCATCATCCCCCGCGGGGTACTTTGCGCGCGGCGGGCGCGCACGTATCATACGCAGGGGATTGAATCGGTATTTCACCAGTTCAATAGGATGTTCTTCGCCTTGACGAGGCGTGTTGCAACCGCCTATACTCGCAGTGCGTTGCGAAGAGCGGGGCCTCCGCAGCAAGGAGGTTCTTATGGCCAACGTACGAGGCAAGAAGGCGCTTGCCGTCGTGGTTCTTGGTTGCCTGTGCGCCGCTACCATCGCGTTGCCCGCCTACGCGCAGTATCACGTGCAGGGCGAAGCATCGGCCGCGTCCAACAGCAAGGGCGTGATCGAGGTGACGTACACCGTCGATGCGACCGCGGCGGGCGAAGGGGTGCGCACCGGGCTGCTCATCGTGCCCGAAGGCAGCACGGCAGCCGTATGCCAGGACGAAACGCTGTCCGGCACGGAATGGACCTGCACGGTCTACCATGCCGACGCGCAGAAGCCGGGCACGCACACCACGCACGACGCAAGCGGCACCGAGGGCGCCGACACGCCCCTCGAGCGCTACGACAACGTGGTATTCACGGTGTCGTAAGCTGCCGCGCGCGAGGGGCTCGGACGACCAGCCGAGCCCCTCGCGCATCATCCGCCTCCTACATCGCATCATCCGCAGAGGATTATTTTTATCTCCCCCGTCATATATGCAGGTCAACCGGCCGCCCCTCCCTCCAGTCCCCGTACGTTTCCGCTGGCAAACGCGCAGTTCAGCCGGTATCATAGAACCAGGGGAAGACGCCAGAGGGGAGCTACAACATGGGAGTCAGGGTTCCTCGCATCACCATAAACGCCGACTTCGGCGACGATGCCGCGTTCGGCGACCTCAGCCTGCTGTCCGTCGGCTACGGCCTGCACCAGGCATGGGTGTACGCCGCGATGTTCGGCACGTCCTCCATCTTCGGCACGCAGACCTACATCACCGGCATGTACGGCAGCCACGCCTCGCTTCCGTTCCTCATATCCATCGTGGTGTTCGGCCTGTGCCTGCTGTTCGCCGGCATCACCGATCAACGGCTGCTGCACACCTACATCTCGAAGAAGACGCTCGTGACGGGCTCGCTGCTCATGTGCGCGGGCACGCTCCTGCTGCTGGCGCCGGCCCCGCTCAACGCGCCGCCGCTCGAGGCGGTTTCGGGCGTGGTGACGGGCATCGGTTCCGCCATTCTCATCCTGTTTTGGGGCACGGCGTTCGCACGGTGCGACAGCGCCTCCATCGTGCTCAACTCATCCATCGCCATCTCCATCGGCATCGGCGTGTACGCCGTCGCCCTGCACTACGGTCCCTTCCCCATCGCCGGCATCCTCACCGCAATCATTCCCCTGCTCGAGCTGGCCATCCTGTGGAACAAAACGCCGCAGCCCTACTCCGAGCGCAACGAGGTGCCCATCTTCAAGCCGCTGCCCGTGAACCACACGAAGTTCTTCCTGCGGTTCGCCCTGCCCGTGTTCGTGTTCGGAGTGGCGCTGGGCACGCTGCGGCAAACGTCCATCCAGTACATCGTGCCCGCATCGAACGTGGCCGACCAAATCCTCATGCTGCTGGCCGCGGGATGCGCAACCGTGATCATCCTCGTCACCATCGTGGCCCTGGGCGGCGGCGACAAATGGAGCCGCTACTTCCGCCCGCTCATCCCCTTCATCGCGGTCACGCTGTTCTTCCTGCCGCTGTCGGAGATGAGCGACAGCACGTTCTCCAGCATGTTCCTCGTGGTGGGGTACCTGTGCTTCGAGGCGCTCATGTGGATCTTCTTCGGCGAACTGGCGCAGCGCTTCCGCCTGTCGCCCATCTACGTGTTCGGCCTCGGGCGCGGCATGCTGGCCCTGGCGGGGCTCGCCGGGTCGCTGTTTCCCATCGTGGCGGCGAACTGGGTGCACCTGCTGCCCTTCGGCGAGCAGGGCGTCATCGTCATCGTGCTCCTTATTATGGTGTTCGCCTACGCGCTGCTGCCGCGCGAGCGCGAAATCGAGGCCATCGTGGCGCCGTGCCCGCTCGTGAAAGCCGTGTCGGCCGAACTGAACGACCAGGTACGGCCCCTCATGCCGCTGCGCCCGGTGGCGGACGACGTCGCTTCCGCGTCCGAGACCACAGCCTCGCAGCCCGAAGCGGCGCGCGAACCGCTCCTCGTGGCCCGCTCGTCCGCATCGCGCGACGAAGCCGACGGGCGCAAAGGCGGCGGGCGCTTCCGCGCGAAATGCGAGACGGTTGCCAACACGTACCTGCTGTCGCGCCGCGAGACGGAAATCATGTTCTTCCTGGCGAAGGGCCACAACGCCGCCTACATCCAGGAGAAGCTCTACATTTCCGAAGGCACGGCGAAAACGCACATCCGTCACGTCTACAAGAAGACGAACGTGCACAGCCAACAGGAGCTCATGCGCCTTGTGGAATCGGCCGAAGCCGCCGAGTAGCCATCCCCGCACGCCCCGCCCCGCGTGCGTTACCCTCGCTTCACAATAATGACGATTGCGTAAAGGATGGGGCGCACCTGGGGCGTTTATGGCAAGATGGAACATTGCATAGTCATATGCAGGGACACACGAAGTAACCTGGTTGCGTTTGGGCGCGCGACCGCGCGGGCACCGGCCCGCACGCGACACGCGCACACCCGAAGCTCGGCTCCGCCGCCGCTTCCACGACGCGCCGTTAAAGGAGATGCAATGGGCTTTCTTTCGAAATTCGAAGGCAGGATGGAAGACACGTTCGAGGGCGCTGCGGACAAGATGTTCGACGCTCCCATCTCGCCGGTTCAGATAGCGAAGAAGGCCGAGAAGCAGATGAAGCGCGAGAAGATGGTGGGCGCGGGCAAGCAGTACGCCCCCACGCTGTACACCGTGCTCGTGAACCCCGACGACGACCGCCGCCTCATGGGCTACTACCCCACGTTGGCCGGCGAAACCGAAACCTACCTCACCGCGAAGGCGTCCGAGCAGGGCCTCGTCATGGACGGCCAGCCGCTCGTGCGCTTCATCGTGGACGACGGCCTGAAGCACGGCAAGTTCGACATCATCGCCGAGGCGGTGGCTGCGCCCATCATCGCGCAGCTGCGCGCCGAGGAAATGCAGCGCTACGGCCTGGCCGCTCCGTCGGCCGGCGGCTACGGCGCGCCCGCGCAGGGCTATGCCGCGCCGCGTCAGCAGGCTCCCCGCCAGCAGGCGCCGCAGCAGCAGTACGGCGGCTACCCGCAGCAGGGCTACGACAACGGCTACGCCGCACCCGCGCCGGCTCCGGCACCCATGAGCGCCCCCGCGCAGTACGACGCGTACAGCGCCTACGACCAGTACGACGCCATGCCTGCCGGCGGGCTCGACCAACATCAGGAGCTTCCCTACGTGCCGGAGGACGAGCTGGACTACTCCATCGACTACGGCGAGTACACCTTCGACAGCCGCGACTTCGACGAGCAGCGCGACGGCATGCAGCCGCCCGAGCGCCCGACGGCCGTGGACCCGTTCGCCATCGGCGCCGCCGCTGCGGCAGGAGCCGGTGTCGGCGCCGCTGCCGGTGCGGGCATGGGAGCCGCCGCCATGCGCCAGCCGCAGCCGCGTCCCCAGCAGCAACCGCAGCAGCATCAGCCCATGGCCGCCGAAACCGTCGTGTTCGCCGGCGGTCCGCAGGCCGCCACGCCCATGCCGGCGCAGGCCGCCGTGCGCGCCCGCCTCGTGGACACCACGAACAACCGCACGTACGACCTGGCCTCCGCCCGCCTGCTCATCGGCCGCGAGTCGAAGAACGACATCGCCGTGCACGACGTGAACGCCTCGCGCACGCACGCCGAGCTGCGCTTCGAGCCGCAGGGCATCTGGACCATCACCGACCTCGGTTCGACGAACGGCACCCTGGTGAACGGCCGCGAGGTTGCCACCCAGCCGCTCTCCGAAGGTGACCGCATCACCATCGGCATGACGAACTTCGTGTTCACCCAAGCCTGAGCGGAAACGGAAGGATAACCCGTGATCGACGTCGTACTTCTCATCGTACGCCTCCTGTTCGTCGCGCTGCTGTACCTGTTCTTGTTCGCCATCATGAAGACGGGCATCGGACTCGTGCGCGGCCAGCGCAAGAAAGAGCGCACGTGGAACCTTTCCGTGGAACGCGGGCCGAAGGAGCTGCGCGGCGTGTCCATCGTGGTGCGCGGGCCCGTCATCGTGGGCCGCAGCCCCGGGGCGGACATCGTCGTGGGCGCGGGCTACGTGTCCGGCCGTCACGCACGCTTCCAGCTCATGGGGCAAAACCTGTTCGTTGAGGACCTCGGTTCCACGAACGGCACGGGCGTGAACGGACAGCCCATCACCGAGCCCACCGCTCTCAGGAACAACGACGTGGTGAACGTCGGCGACGTCGCCATCCGCGTGAGGTTTGCCTAATGGCCGCCGAGCGTTCGTACAAATCCACGCCGCGCACGCGCAAGGGCGCGCTCACCTCGTTCGGCAGTCGCACCGACATCGGATGCCTGCGTGACCACAACGAGGACAGCCTCGTGGTCACGCCTCCCCTGTACGCCGTCGCCGACGGCATGGGCGGGCACGCCGCGGGCGAAGTGGCTTCCGAGATTGCCGTGCGCGTGCTGTCCGAGCAGGCCCCCGCCCATCCCGACGGGGCGGAGCTCGGCCGCGCCGTGGAGAACGCAAACCGCGCCGTCATCCAGGCAGCCCACGAAGGACGCGGCCGCCAGGGCATGGGCACCACCATGACCGCCGCCATGCTCGAGGGCGAGCGTCTGGTGATTGCCCAGGTGGGAGACTCGCGCGCCTACTTGCTGCACCAAGGAAAGCTTCAGCAGCTCACCCGCGACCACAGCCTCATGGCCGACATGATCGAAGCCGGGCAGCTCACGGCCGAAGAAGCGCGCACGCACCCGCAGCGCTCGGTGATCACGCGCGCCCTGGGCAGCGACGTGCACCTGCACCCCGACATTTACGAGATCAACGTCGAAACGGGCGACCGCTTGCTCATCTGCTCCGACGGCCTATCGGGCATGGTGTTCGACGACGAGATCGAGAACACCATGCGCCGCATCCAAGACCCGCAGCGCTGCGCATCGCAGCTGGTGAACGAGGCCATCGCAGCAGGCGGCCACGACAACGTCACCGTCATCGTGGTAGACGTGACCGGCTACGCCGAAGTGCGCCGCAAGAAGCTGGCGCGCAAAACGAAGCTGTCCATCGCGCTCGTGCTCGTGCTGTTCGCGGCCATCATCGCCGGGGCCGTGTGGGGCACGCAAACCTACCTGAACACCACGGCGTACCTGGCCAACGACAACGGCAAGGTGGCCATCTACCGGGGCGTTCCCGGCTCGGTGCTGGGGCTCACATTCTCGCACCTGGAAAAAACCACCTCCGTGGAGGTCGACCAACTGCAGCCCGGCGTGGCGAACCGCCTGAACGATGGCATCCGCGTCGACGACATGGAAGCGGCCGAAGCGCTCGTCAAAGAGTACGAGGACGAGATCGCGCAGAAGAACGATAACGCCGCCGAAGGCGGCGAGACGCAGGACAACGCCAAAGACGGGGACGACAAGGACACGCAAGGCGGTGCCGCATGACGCGCCGCAACGTAGAACTCGTATTGTTGCTGGTGGCGGCGCCCGTGGTGGCGCTGCTGTTCGCCATGATCGCCATCAACCAGGGACAGGCGCTCAACCTGACCACCCTCGGAGTGCCGGCGGCCATCTTCGTCGCATTCGTCATCGCGCACCTCGCCGTGCGCAAGTTCGCGCCAAACTCGGACCCTGCGCTGCTGCCCATCTCGTTCGCGCTGTCGGGCATCGGCATCGCGTTCGTCACCAGCCTGGCCCCCGACCTGGCCGTCGGCCAGGTGATGTGGCTGTTCGTGGGCGTGGCCTGCATGGTGCTCGTGCTCGTGTTCATACGCAACCTCGACAAGATAGCCAACTACAAGTACACGCTCATGATCGTGGGCTTCCTGCTGCTGCTCTCGCCGCTCGTTCCGGGCCTTGGCCAGGAGATTTACGGTAGCCGCATCTGGCTGTCCATCGGCAGCTACTCGTTCCAACCGGGCGAAATCGCGAAGATCGTCATCGTGCTGTTCCTGGCGGGCTACCTCGCGCAGAACCGCGAGATGCTCTCGGTGTTCACGTGGCGCGTGGGCCCCTTCCGCCTGCCCGACGTCCGCACGCTGCTGCCGCTGCTGCTCATGTGGGGCATCGCGCTCGTCATCGTCGTGTTCGAGAAAGACCTCGGCAGCGCCCTCGTGTTCTTCTTCGTGTTCCTCGTCATGCTGTACGTGGCCACGGGCAAGAAGTTCTACCTCGTCATCGGCCTCGGCCTCATCGCCATCGGCGCCGTGGGCGCGTTCATGGCGTTCACCCACGTGCAGGTGCGCGTGAACACCTGGCTCGATCCCTTCGCCGACGCACAGGATACGGGCTACCAGCTCACGCAGGCCATCTACTCCATCGCCGACGGCGACCTGTTCGGCGTGGGCATCGGACGCGGCCTGGCCGACCAGATTCCCGTCGTGGAGAGCGACTTCATCTTCGCCGCCATCGCCGAGGAAATCGGCCTGCTGGGCGCGGCGGGCGTGCTGCTGCTGTTCCTGTGCTTCGCCGTGCGCGGCTTCGTGACGGCGGCGCGCGCGAAGAGCGACGTCAGCTCGTTCGTCGCCGTGGGCCTCACGTCCATGATCGTGCTGCAGGCGTTCATCATCGTCGGCGGCGTCACGCGGCTCATCCCGCTGACGGGCCTCACTCTGCCCTTCATCAGCCAGGGCGGCTCGTCGCTTTTGGCCAGCTTCATCATCGTGGGCTTCCTGCTGCGCTGCGGCGACGAAGGCACGGGCGTCGGCGCGGAGATGACCAGCGCCACCACGTCGCTGCACGCGAACAGCGTGCTCGGGCGCGTGTCGCTGGGCAAGCGCCTCAACCACAGCATGCTGCTGTGCTCCACGCTGTTCGCGCTGCTTGTGGCGAACCTCACGCTCATCATGGTGGTGCAGGCCGACTACTACCAGAACCTGCCGGGCAACAACCACACCATCGCGAAGGAAGCGCGCACCGAGCGCGGCACCATCGCCACGTACGACGGCACCGTGCTTGCGCGCAGCGTGAAGCAGGAGGACGGCACGTACGAGCGCGAGTACCCGGCCGGCGACCTGGCCAGCCACGTGGTGGGCTACTCGTCGTCGCGCTTCGGCAACGCGGGCATCGAAGCCGCGTACAACGACACGCTCAAGGGGCAGGAGAACTTCGCCTCGTGGACCGACGTGCTGAACTCGCTTGCCGGCATCGGCACGGCGGGCAACGACGTCACGCTCACCCTCAACTCCAAGATTCAGCAGGCAGCGCAGGATGCGCTCGCCGGGCGCAAGGGCGCGTGCGTGGTGCTCGACCCCGACACGGGCGCCGTGCTTGGCATGGCCTCATCGCCCACGTACAACGCCGCCGACTTCGAGTCGATCATCGAGCAGGCGAACGCGAACCCCGACGACACCACGCTCATCGACCGCGCCACCCACGCGCTGTACGCGCCGGGCTCCACGTTCAAGATGGTCACGCTTGCCACCGCGCTTGAAGACGACGTGGCGAAGGAGGACACCGTGTTCTCGTCGCCGGGCACCATGGAAATCGGCAACGCCACCGTGTCGAACTTCAACAAGGCCGATTACGGCAACCTCACGTTGGCCCAGGCCACTGCGCTGTCGTCGAACACCGTGTTCGGTCAGCTGGGCGTCGAGATGGGTGCTGATAAGCTGGTGGCCGGCGCCGAGGACTTCGGCTTCAACAAGAACATCGACTTCTCGCTGGGCCTGTTCACCTCGCTCATGCCCACCGCCGAGGATCTGTCCAAGAGCCCATGGGAGCTGGCGTGGGCCGCCGCGGGCGAGCCGGTGGGCGATCCCAACCACCCCGACCGCGAAAGCCCGGCGGGCCCGCAGGCCACCGTGCTCGAGATGGCGCTCGTGGGCGCCGCCATCGCAAACGACGGCGTGATCATGCAGCCCTACATCGTTGACAGCGTGAACAACGCCAACGGCGAGCGCAGCTTCTCGGCTCAGCCGTCGAAGCTCATGACGGCCATCAGCAAGACCACCGCTGAGCGCACCCGCCAGGTGCTGCTCGGCGTCGTTGAGAACGGCACCGGCACGGCGGCGCAAATCGACGGCATCGACGTTGCCGGCAAGACGGGTACCGCCGAGAAGCAAGACAGCAACGACAGCTGGTTCGTGGGCATGGCGCCCGCCGACGATCCGCGCGTGGTGGTTGCGCTCATCATCGAGGACGGCGAAGAGGGCGTGGGTACGGCAAAAGCGCAGAATGTGTTAAAAACGGCCTTGGAAGTTCAGGGGCTTTTGTAAATAAGGTATGCTGATGGCCCGTGTACCGTCCTCAAAACGGTATGCAGCCCAGCATGTAACCTAAAGGAGCTAAAACGTGACCGGAAACATGATAGGCAGGGTGTTCAACAACCGCTACCAGATTACCGAGCGCATCGGTATCGGCGGTATGGCGGAGGTGTATCGCGCGCAGGACAACGTGCTCGGTCGCCTGGTCGCCGTGAAGGTCATGCTGCCCCAATACGCCGCCGACCCGAACTTCACCCAGCGCTTCAAGCAGGAAGCCGCCGCTGCCGCCAACTTGCAGAGCCCCTACATCGTGAACGTGTACGACTGGGGCCAGGACGAGGGCACCTACTACATCGTCATGGAGTTCGTGCGCGGGTCCGACTTGAAGACCGCCATCCTCGAGCGCGGCGCCATCAACCAGCGCAAGGTTGCCGAAATCGGCTCGCAGGTGTGCCAGGCGCTTTCCGTGGCGCACGGCCTTGACATCATCCACCGCGACATCAAGCCGCAGAACATCATGGTGCAGCCCGACGGCAACGTGAAGGTCATGGACTTCGGCATCGCGCGCGCGAAGAACTCCGTGATGACCCAAACCTCTTCGGTGCTGGGCACCGCGCACTACATCTCCCCCGAGCAGGCGCAGGGCAAAGACCTCACCGCTACGAGCGACATCTACTCGCTGGGCATCGTGCTGTACGAGTCCGCCACCGGACGCCTGCCGTTCGACGGTCCCGACGCCGTGAGCGTTGCCATGAAGCAGGTCAACGACCTGCCCGTGCCGCCGCGCGAGATCAACCCCGACATCGACCCCGCGCTCGAGGCCATCATCATGAAGGCCATCGCGAAGAACCCCGAAGAGCGCTTCGCCACCGCGAAGGATATGCGCCTCGCGCTCAACGACTACCTGGCCGGCCGCCCCGTCAACCTGGGCGAGGGCTTCACCAGTGCCGAGACGGTGGTCATGGGCGGCGTGGTTCCCCCCATGGGCGTGGCCGACGGCACCGCCGTCATGCCGGCCATGGGCGGCGTGAATGCCGCATCCCCCACGAGCGCGCAGCGTTCCTACAACGCCAACAACACGGGCGGCAAGAAGAACAACAAGAAGACCATCGCCATCGTCATCGGCATCATCGCGGCGCTTGCCGTGGTGGGCGGCATCGCGTTCGCCCTCATGTCGGGTGGCGGCGATGATAAGGATAAGGTTGCCGTTCCCAGCGTGGTGGGCAAGACGGTTGACGAAGCCACCGCCGCCATCGAGGAGGCCGGGTTCGAGCTGGGCAAGGTTGAGGAATCGTTCGACGACAACGTCGAGGCCGGCCAGGTGATCAGCCAGGATCCGAAGGGCGACAGCAAGCAGGCCAAGGGCACCAAGATCAACCTCTCCGTGTCGAAGGGCACGAAAGCCATCACCGTACCCGATCTCTCGGGCAAAACCGCCGACGAGGCCAAGAAGGAACTGACCGCGAACGGGTTGAAGTCCGCCTCGGGCGAGGCCGAATACTCCGACACGGTTGAGGAAGGCCACGTCATCAGGCAAGACCCCGTTGCCGGTACCGAGGTAGCCAAGGATTCCACGGTCACGTATATCCTGTCGAAGGGCTCGGCGGGCATCGACGTGCCGAACGTGGTGGGTCAGCGTGAAGGCGCCGCCGTCACCACGCTCAACAACGCTGGCTTCTACGTGAACACCGACTACATGGAAAGCGATACCGTCGAAGCAGGACTCGTCATCAGCCAAGATCCCTCGAGCGGCAAGCGCAAAGAGGGCGACGCGGTGAACATCGTGGTGAGCACCGGCAAGAAGACGCAGACGTACTCGGTTGGCGTGAACTCCAACGGCGGCGGCACCGTGACCTCGAACGTCTCGTCGGTTGAAGAGGGCGGCAGCGCCGTCATCACCATCACCCCGAACCCCGGCTACGAGGTAGCGAAGGTCAGCGGCCTAGACGACGTCGGCAAGACAGGTGGCACGTTCACGCTCCCGAACATCAAGAGCAACGTAAACATCACCGTCACCTTCCAAGCAATAACCCCGGACCCCACCGAAGACCCAACAGAAGACCCAAAGAAGCAAAACTAAAAGGAGGGGCGCCCACGGCGTCCCTCCTTTTTGCCCCCGCTCCTAGCGCCTGCGAAAAACCTTGCGCACCAGCAAATCGCACCGCAGGCGCAATAGGAGGGGACGCAGGCTGAGGGCGACGCAGGTTCCCTTACTCCGACGCGCGCTTCTTCGCCAACAATGCTACAATAGCCAACGCGCCTCCGTAGCTCAGGGGACAGAGCACCGCTCTCCTAAAGCGGGTGCCGGCGGTTCGAATCCGCCCGGGGGCACCATCGAAAGCAAACGGCGCCGCTCGGCGCCGTTTTTCTTGCTACTCGTAATCCCGACGGGCGCCTTCCTTGAGAACGAGGATGACGCAAGTGCCGCTACCGAGCTCGCTTTCCACTTCCATGCGCGTACCGGGGCCGAAGTAGCCGCAAATGCGATCGTGCACGTTCTTCACTGCGATGCCGAGGCCGCTCGACGACTCGGGATGCATGATGTTGCAGCGTGCCTCTTCGGTCATGCCCACGCCGTCATCGCACACGCTCACAATCACGTCGTCGCCTTCCACCTTGCCCGTCACCACGATAGTGAGCTTGCCCTCCGACGGCATCGCGTGCCGCACGGCGTTCTCCACGAGGGGCTGCAGCAAAAACGGCGGCACCATCATGTCCTCGACGCGCGGGTCCACGTCCATCTCCATCTGCACGCGATCGGCGCCGAACCGCGCAACCTCGAACGTAAAGTAGCGCTTCGTCTGCTCCATCTCGCGCGCAAACACGATGAGGTCGGCCGAGTCCTCAAGCGTGCGCCGGTAGAACACGGCGAACTCGCGCAGCAGCTTGCGCGCCGTCTCGGGATCGGTGCGAATGAGCGAAGCAATGGTGTTGATGGTGTTGAACAGGAAGTGCGGGTTGATCTGGCTCTGCAGCATCTTGAGCTCCATGCGCGTGGCCAGCTGGGTTTGCTCTTCCAACGCCGACGCGGCCATCTGCGTGGACAGCAGCTGACCGAACCCTTCGGCAATGGACTTCTGTGTCTCGCTGATGTGGTTCGCGCGACGGTAGTAGAACTTGAGCGTGCCCTCCACGTTGCGCCCCACCGCAAGCGGCACGATGATGGCGGCTTTGATGTTGGACGATTCGCTGGGGAACCCAATGTCCTCCGGCGTGAACAGGATGCGCAGCTTCCCGTCGGCGAGCGTGGCATGCGTGGCGTGCGTGCGGATGATGCTGCCCGACGGATTCTGCGCCTCCTCGAAGCCGGCGTATCCCAGAATCTGATCCTTGTCGGTGATGGCTACGGCGATGGCGGCGGTCGACGGCAGCAGCAGCCCGCAAATTTTCTGCGCGGCCGTACGGTCCATGCCATCGTTCATGCAGGCCAGCGTCTGGCTTGCCAGCTTCAGCATGGAGTCCGATTGCCGGGCGCGCACCGAATCGGGGTCCATGATGAGGCGGATAACCACCACGATGGAGAACGTGAACACGATGCCGGCAAGCACCATAACGGCCACGTTGCGGTACGGCACCGCGATAGACCACAGCAGCACGAGGCCCGACAGGGCTGTGATGGTGAACATGAACATCTCGAGGGTAAAGAAGCGCGGCAACGTCGACTTCGAACCCTTCGTCTCTTCCTGCATGGTACCTCCCGCGTTGCTCAACCGACCCAAGCGACGCGCCTGGGACTATCAGCCCAGTATACCGAATTCGTTCAGCACGAGGATGACGGCGGCCACAATCAGGAAGCCTCCGAAGATGAAACGCAGGACGACCTCGGGCACGACGCGCACGAGACGCGCGCCGATAACCGCGCCGGGGATAGAGCCAATCACGATGGCAATGCCGGCCATGTAGTTGATGTTGCCCAGCAACGCCTGCTCGATAACGCCGGGGACAGCCAGAATCATGACGGCGATGAGCGAGGTGCCCGACGCCTGGCGCATCTCGATGCCCACGAGCGACAGCATGAGCGGCACCATGATGAAGCCGCCGCCGACGCCGACGTAGCCCGAGGCCAAGCCCGCAGCCAGGCCGATAGCCACACCGACGAGCAGCTGCTTGCGCGTGAGCTTGCGGGGAGCGTCGCCTGCCGTCTCTGCGGCCGGCTCGGCCAGCGCATCGTCGTTCGCCGCCGCGTCGGCTGCGCGCTCGAGCGCTTCCTCGTCGAGCTCGACCGCGTCCATCGGTGCGGGAACCTGCTCGGCCTTCTTCTCCGCCTTCTTCTTGGCTTGCATCTTGAACGCCTTGCCCAGCATCTTCGCAGCCGACCAGCTGATGATGAGAGCGGCGGCCACCATGATGAGCCACGCCGGGGAAATCTGCGCAAGCCACACGCCAATCGGCGATGTGAGCGCACCGCCAAGGCCGGCGGCCACGCCCAGCGACACGATGCACGTCTTGTGACGGATATGCGACGCCGCACCCGAAATGGACGTCGGAATAATGGCGAACAGCGAGGTTGCCGTCGACATCACGGGGCTCATGTCGAACGCCAAACGGAAGATGGGCACCATCACCGTGCCGCCGCCGATACCGAGCAATCCCGACAGGATGCCGATACCCACGCCGACGATTGCCGGAAGCACGAACAGGGTGAACACTTCCATCTACGATCGCCTTCTACTCTGCCACGTTGAGGCGAATCTCGCTCGTCACGCCCGGATCGATGCCCGCAGCCGCAACGGCCTGCGCGGCCGCCATGCGCTCGGAGCCCATGCTGGCCTGACGCTGCGCCGCCGACTGCATGAGCGCGGTGCGCAGAATCTGATCGTTCTCCATGCGCGCCATGAGCTCGGGCCACACGAACTGGAACTCGAAGTACTTCGAGCAGTTGCGCTGCGCATAGGTGGTAGCCTCGCCCGTGGCGGCCTTCGCCGCCTTGCGGTACGCCTTCTTGTCGGGGCGCGCCAGGCTGCGCAGGAACGCCGTCATGCGAATGCGCTTCGTGATGCCGGCCTCGAGGAACGGGCCCGGATAGGGCTCGAGCGACGACGGCTTCACCTGCAGCAAGTCGATTTGCGTGCGGCTGTACTCCATCTTGCGGTACTCGTACAGCCAGCGGAAGATGTCCTGACGGAAGCGCGTGCCTTCGCTCTCGGTCTCCGGAGGGAGGTGACGCAGGCTCCACTGGTTGTCGAACCAGATGTCGGAGCCGTACATGCGCAGGTCAAGCATGTAGTCGAGGTCTTCGCCGCGCGCGATCCACGGGTCGAACGACAGGCGCTTGAACGCCTCTTTGTGCAGGGCCAGACAGCCGCCGCACGTGTGGTTCGAACGCGAGAGGCGCGGTCCGCGCATGGCCTTCGAAATCCACTTGTTGAAGGCTTTGCCCTGCTGCCAGAAATGGTTGTACCACTTGTCCTGGCTCTTCGACAGGTACGAGCCTTCGGAGTTGAAATAGAAACCGGTTTTGGCCAGGATGGGAATGCCCTTCTTCGTGAGCTTGCCCAGGCCGTACATGGCTTTCTGCAAGAAGTCGGCGTCGTCCACCACTTCGTCGTCGTCGAGGAACACCACGGAGTCAAAGCCCAGCACATCGGCCATCACCAGGCCGAGGTTGCGCACGGCGCCGTATCCGGACAGGCCGATTTCCTTTTGCAGCTTGCCCAGGCCCAACTGCTCCATGCGCTGCTGAATGAGCGCCAGCTCGGGCGCGCCAATCACCACGGAGTTGAGGGAGGGATAGCGAGAAACCACCCCCTGGATCTTTTCGGCAGCCTGATTCTCGATCGAAGGCTCGCTCACCACCAGCACGATGATCTGACCGACGCCGCGCACCTTCTGCAACGACGCCAGCAAGCGCGGAAGCTCGCCGGGCTGCGAAATGGGGGTCGCGTGATCGTACGTCGTGAGCACGCTGCCGCCTTCTTTGCGGCGGCGAGCAGACACGAAAGTCGGAATCACAATAACAGGGTTCATGCACGTCCTTCACTCGAAACAGGCCCAACTTTGTTATTGTACCGATTTTCGCTCCGAACGCTTCTCAATTCACCGAATCAGTAAGCGCGTCACCGTCGCGTGGAGCGGGCATAGCTCACGCGTTCCATGCCCGCCTCGTCATCGCCGCCTCAACGAGGCCGCACGACTGCCTACGCAGCGGCCTTTTTCACCACGTTGAAGCGCTTGAGCGCCGAGAGCAGCGGCAGCCCCAACACGTACATGACCAGCGCTTCTCCCAATCCAGTGGCCACGACGCCGAACAGGTACATGGGCAGGTACAGCCCGTCGAGCGCGATGGACGTGAACGGGATGGTGTAGTAGCCCAGGCCCTGCAGCAGCAGCGGCAGGTACGCGGGCACGATGAGCGCGTTCGCGATGACCGGCCCCAGCAGCGCCACCTTCGGGCGCTCACGCATCTTCCAGCACCACAACGCACCGAGGAACGTGGCCAGGCTGCCGAACACCACATCGAGCATGCCGAGGGCGCCGGTGCCGTTGATGGCGAGCGCCATGAGGTTCGCGATGATGCAGCCGATGGTGAGTCCGGGCACGGCGGCAGGAGTGAGCACCGCCAGCACGCACACGGCCTCCGAGATGCGGAATTGCACCGGCCCCCAGGCCAAGCCCTGCAACAGCATGAGCGCGATGAGGGTTGCGGCCGCGTACACGGCCGCAATCATGCCCGCTTGGGCGACGTACGTCGTCTTCTTGTTCATGGATATGCTCCTGTCTCCACGCGGCGCGATGCCGCGGGTTTTGGGCAGCTGATAAACCGCGAGTGCAGGGCCCAACGATGCAAACGCGGAGCCGATGTCTGGTGCGGGCGTGAGTTCCGCAGCCGACCGGCCGAGGGGAAGTATAGCAGAAGCCCCCGGCCATGCGGCAGGGGGCTTCGTCGCGCGCACCTGTTTCACGTGAAACAGGGAGGAAAACGGACGTGTTTCACGTGAAACATTTCGGGGATGCGGGCGTGTCGTGCGCGGCGCGGCGGTCGCGCAGCGCGCGGGCAACGCGCAGGACGGCGTAGCCCAGGAACACCACCGAGTACACGATCACGCTCACCTGCGCCGCCGCGCCGCCGCGCAGGGCGGAGGGCAGCAGCATGAGCAGCAGGTGCACGTACACGAGGCCCCAGAACGGGTACGCCAGCAGCTGCACGCGCTTCCACGTCTCCTTCTTCATGCCCTTCTTCACGACGTTGAACGACGTCACGCCCAGCACCACGAGCAGCACGAACAACGCGAGCGCCACCACCAGCGCCACGGCCACGTTCGTCTGCGGCAGGCCGAGCGCCAGAGTGCTCGCGTACGAGGAAAGGTAGATGGCCATGTGGCCCAGCGACAGCAGCCACGCCATGATGGAGAGCTCGGCGCGGATGGGGCGGAAATACTGCGCCACGCGGCCGTCGCGCGCGAACACCCCGATGTACATCACGACGGCGAACAGCGCCGTGGCCAGGGTGCATTTGTGAAGCAGCAGAAACAGCACGTCGTACAGCATCGCCGGCAAGCCCATAAACGAGCCCACCACGAACAGCACGTCGAGCACCACGGCCAGCGCGTAGAACGCCATCGGGCACGCTTTGATCGGCCGCTTGCACGCGAACGCGAACACCACGGTTCCCACCAGCACCAGCACCAACGTCATGACCGCTCCCCCATCGTCGCCAACCCCAACGCGGCGAACGCTGCGTACGGGGTTCCTTCGGCAAGCTCCTGCGTGCGCCGCATGAACGTCGGCAGCCACATCGAAGCATGCTCCTCCTCGAACGCGCCGATGCGTTGCGCCCACGCGACGGCACGTTCGCCATCATTGCAGTGTAGCGCTTCGGCGCGCTTCGCGTGCAAGTACGACAAGAATTCGAACTCCTCGAACACGCTGTCGCACGGCTCCTTGCGTCCGTTCCTCGCAGCGACGCCCGCTTCGCGCATATGCCGTTCGACGTCGAGCGTCACCGCTGTGCGGAACAGGGCCGGGATGCCCGGCAGCCCGCGCTCCACGTGGAGAAACGCGCTTTCGTACGGGAAGATGGGCGTGTGGCCGCCCGGCGCCAGGTACAGGCGCGAGTAGGTTTTGCGCATGACGGACAGCGTCTCTTCGATGGAAGCGCCCTGCCACGCACGCAAGCCTTCCGCCGCTGCCTCGGCCTCAGCGTTGGCCGCAACGCCCGCATCGCTCAGGCACGCCCGCGCGTCATCGGCCAGCGTGCCGTCCACCAACGCCTGCGCCAATCGCTCGTCGGGATACGCGAACGCATACGACAGCAACTCGCACGCGTCGGCCAACCCCACTGCTTGCTTCAGATCCTCTTCTTGCCCCATACGTCCCCCTCGCTCGTCAACAAGCAGGGGCGGCGATCGCTGCAAAACCGCCGCCCCGCGTCTGCGTTATTGCAGGTAATACACGCTCGGCTTCGTGCCGCCCTCTTCGTGCAGGAACATGGTCTCACGTCCCGCGATGGCCTTCGACACATCCGACTCGGGGTCGTCGAGATCGCCCCAGTAGCGCGCGCGGCCCGGGCACAGCTGCATGCACGCCGGCACCTCGCCGCGGTCGATGAGGTTCTTGCAGAACGTGCACTTCTCCACCGTGCCGCCCTTGTGCGGCGGCGCGTCGTACTCGCCCACCACCACGTCGAGGTAGTACTCGGGGCTCTTGATCAGCGTGCGCACGCCCTCGTACGGACACGCCTTGATGCACGACTCGCACCCGATGCACAGCTCGCTGTCCACCGAAACAATGCCCGTCTCCTCATCCTTCGAGGTAGCCCCCGTAGGACAAACGTCCAAGCAAGCCGGGTTCTCACAATGCTGGCATTGGACCGGAAGATAGGACATAGTGCAGTTGGGAAAATCTCCCGAAGCGGTGTCGGATGCATCTCCCCCTACTGTCCGCACCCAGCTGTACCGCACATTCTCGGGCATGTTATTCGCTACTTTGCACGCAATAGAGCACGTATGACACCCGATGCATCGCTTGAGGTCTATCGCCATCCCATAACGGCTCATCGCTATTCGCCCTCCTCAACCTTTTCGATGTTTACTGCGCAATCGAGAAACACCTGGTTCTTGTTGATATTGTCATATTCGTGAGTCGAAAGGTTTCCGAAATGACCTTCGATAACCTCATCGATCTCGTACCCGCGAGAAGCGATGAGGGTCTTTTGCGGAACGCCTGCGTGTATCGCCACGCGAACGACCACGCTGCCGCGATCATTGAACAACCTGACCTTGTCTCCTTCTTCGATATGAACCTCTTTTGCGTCTTTAGGGTTGAGTTTGCAAACCGATTCGGGATACAGCTCGTTGAGGTAGCCCACATCCTGCCATTGCGTATGAGTACGATGACGCTGTCGCTCCGAGATGCAGTGGTATGGGAACACCTTACGCACCTCCCCGTTGACGTACGCTTCCTTCGGCGGATCCCACGCCAAGCAGCTCTCTCGTACGGCATCGACTTCTTGCCCCATGTCGTACATGAGAAATGGAGCTTCCCGATAAAAGGAGATTTTTTGCGATGGGGTACTGAAGGTCAGATTCTTATACGCGATTAATTCGCTCCCATCGGCAGTCCAGATGCGAGCCGCCTTCTCTTCCTTCAGCCTGTCGAGTGTAACCCCGCATTGCCGCAATGCCTCGGTATCGAAGAGGGTCTTTAGATACTCCTCCTGACTAGAAAGGATCGGGAAATTTGTATACCCCATCGCATCTGCCAGCAGCTTCGCAATTTCCACATCCGTTTTGCTCTCGTAAAGAGGATCCGCCACTTTATCCTGCCATAGAGCAAACGGAAGGTTAATGCTTTGCCAGAGTACGTCCTCCTGCTCAAACCAATGCGCTACAGGCAAAATCACATCGGCGTATTTTGCCGTTTCGCTCATGACCATATCCGCAACAACGACGTAATCGAGACCGCTTAACCACTTCAGCGTGTAATTTCGATCGGTATTGGTTGCCATGAAGTTACAATTGGCAACGAGAGCCGCTTTCAACGGGAACGGTTGCCCTGCATACTCGCCCGTCTCAATAATGGATGCGAGCTGAGATACGGGCGGCTGGACAGGGTTTGAGCCTTGGCAGTAATTGCCGCTATCATCCGTGGGCATGGCTGCACCTACAAGGTTAAACATCGCATAAGGCTCGCCATTTGCGCTTCCCGTTGCAGCTCCGGGCTTGCCGACATTGCCCGTGGCGAATCCAAGCGTATAAACAGCGCGATATGCCTGATGGGCATTGAAATAGTGGTTGAAGCCGTAGATGTTGTAGGTGTTAACCGGGCCATCTTCTCCGTAGACGCGAGCAAGTTCACGAATGTCATCAGCGGAAACGCCCGTAATTCCTGCAGCAGTATCGGGGTCGTACGCGGCAATGGAGTCGAGAACTGCCTCCCATTCAGTCTTCACCGTCATACCCTCCACCTCGGGAACGTTAGACAGCTGAGGATTGGAGGATTCAGTATGAGCGACAGCGGACTGAGAGCTTTCATCCCATACAACACATGGATCGATCATCGTGGGCTGGCCGGTATAGGGATTGGGATCGCCTTCGGTTGGCTCTACACCCAAATCGCTCATGCGCAAGAAGGAACCATTGTCTTTTATGAGAAAACCCGCCTCGGTATGACACTTGAGGAACTCGAGGTCATGCCAGCCATTCTCAATAACAACGCCCAAAACGCTCATTGCCAGTACCGCATCGGTGCCTGCATTGATGGGAATGAACCAATCCGCGAATTGAGCCGTCGGGCTGAACACGGGATCGATCACGATAAAACGCGTGCCGCCTTCTCGGGCCTCGTTAATGAAATGCATCGTTTGCACATGGGAAACGGCAGGATTGAAGCCCCAAGCCACGATGGTTTTTGAATTGACCAGATCGGCATTTTCGTTCTGCTGACGGAACATGTCTCCGCCGCCAAGCATGGGCTTCATGGCCGACTGATGCGCGGCATCGAAATCGGTGTTGACCGGGGTCAATCCCAAGATACCCGCCAACGTTGAAGAGTACACAAAGGTCGGAATGCCAAGATTGCCACCGCATGTGATGGCGGCAACGGCATGGGAACCGTACTCGTCCACAATGCTCTTCCATTTTTCGGCAATACCCGAAATAGCCTCGTCCCAGGAAATCCTTTCGAAATTCGCTTCCCCTCGCTCTCCAACCCGCTTCATAGGATACTGGAGCCGCTCTGCGCTGTACATGCGAAACGGATGAGTGAGACCTTTGCTACAGATACGGTTGTAACGAGTGTCGGGCAGATCTCGCGCCGTGGTCCGGACAACCCCGCCATCGCGAACATGCACGTTCAGAAGACAGCCTTGCATACAGGCACCTCGGCAAGAACCCGCATATATCTGCGTCTCGGGAGCCTCCTTCTTTGCGTCGGTTTCTTCCAGGTTTTCGGTCTTTGGGCTACAACCTACTAAAGCGCCGGCGGCTGTTAGGGCTGCGGCACCTTTGATGAAGCTCCTGCGGGTGAAACCGTGCGTCGTTTGTTCAGCCATGCGTTCTCCTCTCTTCGCCACTCCATCGGCCAGCTTGGCCGTTCGGTGCTCGCCCTTCGCGGAAGGAGGGAGGGAAGGTCTTACGCGAAGGACGAGCTGAAAAGCCGTGATCCCCCTGGCCTTTCATGAGTTTCACTTTACGGAGCTCCGAGGAATATTGCGATAAACCGAAAATAAGTTTTGGGTTAAAAAGTTGTTAACCGGATATTAACGATACAGGTCATCGGCCATTTTATAGCCCACGCGCTGAACGGTGAGCAGGTACTTGGGCTCGGAGGGGTTCTCCTCGATCTTCTCGCGAATCTTCCGCACGAACACGGTGATGTTGTTCGTGGGCTTGCATTCGACGTCGGACTCGCCCCAGATGTACTCCTGAATCTGGCTGCGCGTGAACACCTTGCCGGGATGCGCCGCCAGAAACGCCACGATCTCGAACTCCTTCGTGGTCAGCGCGACGGGGCGGCCCTTCACGCGCACCTCGTATTCGCCGAAGCGCACCTCCAAATCGCCGATGCAGGCCACGCCCTCGCGGTTGCGACACCGGGCGAAGTCGATGGTGTCCTTATGGCGGCGGATGTTCGCCTCGATGCGCAGCAGCAGCTCCGTCGAATCGAAGGGCTTGGTAACGTAGTCGTCGCCGCCCGAGCGGAAGCCGATGCTTTTGTCCACGATGTCGCACTTCGCCGAGAGGAAGATCACCGGGATGCGGCGGCCCTGTTCACGGATGCGCGCGCAGAGGTCGAAGCCGTTCGTGCCGGGCAGCATCACGTCGAGCAGCAGCAGGTCGGGATGCTCGGACGCCAGCAGGTCCAGCCCGCTTTCCGCATCCTTCGCGCCGCAGAACGCGTAGCCGTTCGACACGAGCAGCTGCTCGATGGCCTGCTGCAGGTTGTCCTCGTCGTCGATGAGCATGACCTTATACATCGTCTTCCCCCACAATCGCGTCGGCAGGTATCGTGATGACGAACGTGCTGCCCACGCCCAGCTCGCTCTCAACCGTCACGGCGAATCCCTGCATCTCCCCGTACTCGCGCACAAGCGCCAGTCCCAGCCCGCTGCCGTTGTACTTGCGCGTCGATGTACTGTCCACCTGCACGAATCGTTCGAAAATGCGCTCCTGATCCTCGGGCGCGATGCCGATGCCGTCGTCAGCCATCGACAGCGTGACCACGTGCGTGGCCTCGTCGACCGCCACGCGCAGCTCGATGGAGCCGCCGTCGGGCGTGAACTTGATGGCGTTGCTGGCCAGGTTCTCCAGCATGCGCGTCATCTTCTCGTAGTCGCCGTTCACCAGCGGCACGTTCGGCGCCACCTTCGTCCGGAACGACACCTCGTACTTGCGCGCGAGCGGCGCCATCGTGCTCTTCACCGACGCCACCACGTCGCCAAGGTCCATCGGCTCGCAGGTTGCGCGCACGCTGCCCGCGTCGGAGCGCGCGATATCCAGCATGTTGTTGATCATGTTGAGCAGAATCTGGCTGTTCTTCTCGATTTCCTCCCACGAGCGACGATCGGCCGCGTTCGACGGGTCGCACGCCTCGCGCGAGATCTGCGCGAAGGTGATGATGGACGTGAGCGGCGTGCGCAGCTCGTGGTTCACCATGCTGAGCAGGTCGGACTTGAACTGCGTCTCCTGCGCGAGGTCGGCGTTGAGCTGCTCGAGCTTGTCGCGCTGATGCTCCAGCAGCGCGTTCGCCTCGCTCAGGTCGATGGTGCGCGCTTCCACCTGCGATTCCAAATGCTCGTACATATCGCGCAGTTCGCCGGCCATGTCGTTGAAGCCCGCCATGAGGCGCTGCACTTCCTTCGCGGCGTACTGCTCGCTGAGCGACGCTTCCAGGCGTCCCTCGCGCAGCTCGCCGAACGCCCGGTGCATGCCGCCGAGCGGACGCAGCACGAACACGGTGGTCACCACGTAGATGATGGCGCCGATGAACACGGTGATCATGAGGAAGTACGCCACGTCGCGTATCACGTTGTCGCGCATGGCCGCCTGCTGCTGATCGAGGGGGATCACGATGCTGATGGCCCCGCCCACCGACTCGAGCGTCCAGCCTTCCTTCGCGTGGCCGGTGATGTCGATTTCCCCGGCGGGCTCGCCGTGGCATTCGAGGCAGCTGTTGTCCACCTCGAGCGCCTGTAGGTAGCGGAAGCGGTTCTCGCCGTCGAACGACGCCACACCGTAGTATTCCTGCACCGACCGGTCGGCGTAGAAGGCATCGAGTGCCTTTGTCTCGAAGTCGTCCGGGATATCCTGCTCGCTGCGGGGATTGAAATTCGTGTAGCGGATGGCGTAGTCGCTGCCCGCCGAGAACAGCCGGCCGACGCTCTTGCCCACCACGGAACAATGGAGGCCCTTGAATTCGTAGGTGCCGTCGGACGAGGTGTTTATTACATTTTGCTGGTTGTCCATGAACTGCCACACGGCGTCCATCTCGCGCGCGAACGTGCGCGCCTCCTCGAGCATGGCTTGCTCGGTCTGCTTCTGCTGCGAGTAGAAGTCGAAGGCGGCGAAGGCGAAAAACGACACGGCGAACGCCACCGTCAATGCGACGATGTAAATGGTCTTCAAGCTGAATGCGCGTTTCCCCATGTGCGTCCCCCACGTTGTCGCTCAGCGCTCATCCGCAACGCGGCACAACCGTAACACAACAACCCGAACGACGCAAAATGCGCCTCATCTGGGAATACCCGCCCCTTTTAAGAGCGCATCAGGCTAAATGGATGACGAACGTCATACTTACGTCGCCGAATTTTTTCTCGACGAAGCGTTCTTAGCGCTCGCCGTACAGCTGACGATCACCCTCGATCGCCTCTTGCAAGCACTGCTTCGTCCAGGCGACGGCACCTTCGACATCGCCCGCCTTGATGTAGTCGAAACGCTTCACGCAGTGATCCTTGAGCAGCTGTATGCCGTAGCGCCGCCCGTACTCCGTCCACAGCGACACGATGGGCTTTTTGAACGAGTGGCTCAGCAGCGGCAACACGGTGTTGCCGCTCAGACAGTCAAGCTCGTGGCCGAAGGCGAACCGCCCCTCCGCGGCTTCGGCCGGAGTCGCGGCATCCATCAGGTTGTCCAACCGCCGCTGCAAGACCGCCAACCCGTCGGCGGTCATCGCAGGAATAGCTTCGTGCAGGCACAGCACCTCAAGCGCCATGCGCAGCTCGAGCAGCGACTTGATCTCGCGGCGCGGCAGCAGCCCGCCGTTGAAATCCATGATGGACACGAGCGTCGACAGCGAGCCCGTGCGCCGATAGTCGGCAACGAACACGCCCTTGCGCGGACGGATTTCCAAAAACCCTTTCGACGCCATGTCGGCAATGCCGGCGTTGATCACCGTACGGCTCACGCCCATCTGCTCAGCAAGATCGCGCTCGGCGGGTATCTGATCGCCCACCGCAAGCTCTCCGGACAAGATCATGCGCTCGAGTTGCTGCACGAACAGATCTTTCAAGCTCGGTGACGCAATGCGCTCGAATTGCACGATACCGCCTCCACTCCGTCTTTGTTTTCTTCAATCCACACCACTTCTGGTATTTGGTAATACCACAGAATTTGTCGTTATACAAGTCATTACTACCAAATTTACCAGCAATTTCGCAAAACTTATTTCCTTTTCTTCACACATGGTGGTATATTGCACTTGTGGTCATACCACAGAATTCAACGAAAGGAAGGAGCGGGACATGCTATTCCAAGTGTACGGGGAGAACGCGTTGTTCCAGTGGGGCGGCCTTATCGCCGTGCTGCTGGTTCTTATGCTTCTCAATTGGTATTCCATCAAGAGCAAACGGGGTGCGCTCATCATGCTCGTCGCCATCCCGGCCATCGTCACGGTATACTGCGTCGCCGTGGCCGTCGGCGCAGGCGCGGGAGCCGAGTGGGCCTTGCAAAACCCGACGAACCTCTACATGAACGGCTGGTTCCACTACGCGAAACTGTACGCAGCTCTGCTGTCGTGCATCAGCTTCCTGCTCATCCGCTTCCAATGGGGCATCGGCAAGAAGAAGTGGTTCATCTACACCGTGCCCGGCATCCTCATCCTCAACATCCTCATCGCCGTGGTCAGCGATTTCGAACACGCCATCGGCGCGTGGTACACGTGGGAGCTCTCAAGCGAAGGCGTGTGGCTGTATGGCGGCTGGCACAACGTGATGAACGCCCTCGCCGGCATCCTGTGCATCGTGGGGCTCACCGCCGTCATGCACATCTACGTGAGCAAGCCGCTTGGTAAAGACGGCGGCCGCGACGTCATCTGGGCTGACATGACCTGGATTTGGATCATCCCCTACGACCTGTGGAACTTCGCCTACACCTACAACAACCTGCCGACGCACTCCTGGTACTGCGGCGTCGCCCTGCTGCTGGCGCCAACCATCCTCGCATTCGTGTGGAACCGCGGATCGTGGCTGATCAACCGCGGGCACACCCTGACCTTCTGGTGCATGTTCGCGCAGGTGTTCCCCTTGTTCATGGAGCAAGCTCCGTTCAGCGTGCTTCCCGCCATGTACGCCGACGGCATCATGACGAACGGCGCCGTGAACACCCTGCCCATGACCGTCGTATCGGCCCTGGCACTCGTGGCGAACATCGCGCTTGTGTGCGCCGCCGTCTACCGCTCGCGCAAGCTCAAGAAGAACTGGTGGAAGAACGAGATGTTCACCAATACGAAGGACTACCGCGAGGCGCTCGAGCGTGCGGAGTTCCATGTGGGCTATGAGAACGGCTTGCCGGTGACCGAAGCGGAACGCGAAGCGGCGAACTCCTAGCTCGGCGTCACGCACACAGCACCGCATTCCCCATCCCCATGAAGGACGCCGCCCTCACAGGCGGCGTCCTCGTTTGTCAGTGCTTTTTGCGCGATCCGCCTTTGCGGGCTGGGGCTTTCGAGCGGTCGGAGGCTTTTTCGCCGCGCATACGGCGGGCCTCCTCGCGCCGAACCCGCAGGTCCTTCGTCTCACGGCGCAGCGCCTGGTACGAGGCGAAGCGCTCGGGACTGATGTCGCCGGCTTCGACGGCGGCGCGCACGGCGCACCCCGGCTCGTCCTCGTGACGGCAATCGCGGAAGCGGCACTGCTCGGCCACCTCCTCGACGTCGGAGAACGCGGCGCCGATGCCGGTGTCGGCTTCCCACAATCCCAAGCCGCGCACGCCGGGCATGTCCATGATGAATCCGCCGCCCGGAATGGCCACCATCTCGCGGCTCACCGTGGTGTGCCGGCCCTTGCCATCACGGTCGCGCACGGGGGTCGTTTCCTGCATCTCGCACCCCACGAGCATGTTCACCAGGCTCGACTTGCCCACACCGCTCTTGCCAATGAGCACGGCCGTCGTGTTCGGCGGCACGAGGGTACGCACGGCTTCCACGCTTGCAGGGTCGTCGGCCGACACGATGATGGTTTGCACGTCGGGCCCGGCAAGCGCGCACACGCGATCGCGCACGGCAGCCACTTCGGCATCGCTCTCGGCAAGGTCGGCCTTCGTCAGCACCACGGTCACCGCCGCGCCCGTTTCGTACGCCAGCACCAGTTCGCGCTCGAGACGGCGCACGTTCACGTCGGACAGGGGCTGCGCAACGAACACGCGGTCGAAGTTCGCGGCCAGCACCTGCGGCAATGCGCGCTCGGTGGGGTCCTTGCGCACGAAGGCGCGCGAGCGCGGCAGGATGCGCTCGATGATGCCCTTGTCGTGCCCCTCGGGCACCGACACCTCAACGAAGTCGCCGATCACGGCGCGCACTTCCTCGCCTTTCACCAAAGCGGTGGCGTGCTCGCATCGCACGAACGCGCCCTCGTCGGTGCACACGAGCGGATACCCGCGATCAAGCTTAACGACCTGGCCTCTTTGCAAAAGCACTCCTTCGTTTCCGCGGACGCGCCGTGCGCTTACCGCTGCCGTTCCCTCATCCAGTAGAACACGCCCAACAGCACGAACCCGATGACCACCGCCACGATGCCCGGGATGAACGCGTTGAAATCGAACGCGTCGGGGGTGCTCTTGCCCGGCTCGAGCACGGTCACCGCTTCCGCATGGAGATCGCTCAGGCCTTCGTGGTCGGCGCACACGAGATGGAACGTACCGCGCACCTGCAGGATGGTCCCAACGGTATCGTATCCACCGTACGTGTCGATCTTCGCCGCCGCTTCGTTGCTCATGTACACCGCGATCGTTGCGGAATCGCCTGGTGTGGAAAGCGTGATCCAGCGATGGCGCCCGGACATGCCGGCGCGGATACTATCGCCTACCACTTCGCCTACCACCTGCACGGTCTGGCCGTCGTAGTAGGAGTCGGCCTGGCTGAGCGCACCGATGGACGTGTCGTAGATAAACGAGCTGTCGGACGGCTGCTGCGTGTTCACCGCGTTGTCGCCCTCGGCCGGCTCGTCCGCGTACGCCGGCACAGCCGCGAGCATGAGCGCCACGGCAAGCGCGAGACACCACGCTGTCGCCCGCCGCGCAAGCATCGTCATGTTTCGACCCTGCACCCTCATGACTTCAGCACCCGCCTCTTCGGATTGAGCGACACGATGATTTCCGCGACGAGAGCCAACAGCGTGACGAACTCGAGACGGCCCGCCCACATCTGCACGATGTAGAACATTTCAAGCGTCACCGGCATGCCCGGCCCCGCAAGGCCCGACGACACGCCGCCGTTGCTGGCCATCGATACCGATTCGAAAATGGCCTGCGTCGCCTCGAACCCGTGCGCGATGCCCACCAGCGCGCCCACGGCGTACGTGACGATGTACAGCACGAACACCGTCATGGCTTCCTTGACGATTTCCGGCGACAGAATGCGGCGACCCACATGGTTGTAGGCGACCACCACGCGCGCGGTGTCGGGAGCGAGCGCTTCCTTGATGGTGGCGATGAGCGACTTCATGATGACGCCCATGCGGCTGAACTTCAAACCGCCCGACGTCGACCCGCCGCTGCCGCCAACCGCCATGAGGATGGCGAGCACGAGGAAGGCGCCCGACGAGAGCGCCGTGTACAGCTGGTTGGTGGTGATGTTCTGGAAGCCCGTCGTGGAGAACGCGGAGATCACCATGAACAGGCCGCGCCGCAGCATGGCCGGCAAGCTGGAGAATTCGGGGCTCGCGCTGAGAGAGGCGGCGAACACGCAGGTCATCACCGCAAGCCACAGCACCATCGTGCGGATCTCGAGGTCGCGGAAGAACACTTCCACGTGACCCTTCCACACTTCGGAATGCAGCACGAAGTTGATGGAGCCCAGCAGCATGAGCAGCATGAGCACCACTTCGAGCGGGAACGAGTGGTAGTACATCACGCTTTGGCTCATGGGTGCGAAGCCGCCGGTGGTGAAGCCCGAGATGGAAAGCCAGAGCGATTGCAGCACGGCGCGCAGCGGCTCCATGCCGATGAACAGGCAGATGCCGGTGAGCAGCACCGTGGCGATGAGGATCATGCCCATGCCGATTTTCGCGATGAACTGCGTGGTTTGCACGACGTTCGGCACCACGTGCTCGCTGCGGCCTTCGGACATGTACAGGCTCGCGCCGGCGCGCTTGCCGAACAGGCCGAACGACAGCGCCACCACGATAAGGCCGAAGCCGCCCAGCAAATGCATCATGAAGCGCCACATGTTGTCGGCGTTCGACAGGTGGTCGAGGTCGATGATGACGCTCGCGCCGGTGGTGGTGAGGCCGGACACGCCGTCGAACAGCGCGTCGAGGTAGGTGACGTAATGTCCCGACAAGTACAGCGGGATGGACGCCACGAACGCGAGCACGATCCACGCGAAGCCGGTGACCGCGAGCGCCTGCTGCCGGTTCAACCGACCCGGATCGATGCGCAGGTAGCGCAGCGCCGAGCCGATGATCAGCGCGATGCCGATGGTGAGCAGGTAGTGCGTGGCCGGCACCCATTCGCCGCACGCGATAGCGGTGACGAACGGCACGAGCAGCGCCAGGCAGGAGAACAATACGAGCACGCCGAGGTAATGGCCAATGACCCGTACGTCATACAGTGTGAATCGTTGCCACATATCAGCCCAGCACGATCCTCACGATGATGATAAGCGTCCACAGCATGAGCAGGAAGCACGACAACGACAACAGCACCACGCCGAAACCCAGCAGCGGTGTCTCAATCATCTGTCGCATGTCAACGTTTCTTTTGCGCATGCGGGTATTCTAGTACAAATGAACGCTTTGCGATACGGAGCGATCCCCAACAGACACAATGACGATGACTTGGATGGCCCCCGGCGTCACCACCCCCCATCCCCG
>NZ_PPTT01000002.1 GCF_003339815.1 Eggerthella sinensis | reverse complement strand
CTACGGCAGCTGGAGGGTGCCGAGGTGGTAGGTGGCGGTGGTGCGGCCACCGAAGGAGGTGTTGTCGTAGTAGAACGAGAACGTGGGGTCGGCGATGTCGCTGAGCGGCACGACGTGCAGCACGGTGAACGTTTTCGTTTCGCCCGGCTCGACGAGCGCGTACTGCGATCCGGCGTTCAAATTATCCAGCGAGTAGTGCAGGCCGCTGATCCACAGGGCCCACGACGACGAGCTGCGCGCGAAGTACTGCTCGCCGCCCAGCTCCTTGAGGGTGCCGAACCCGCCTTCCGTCGGATCGGCGTACAGCGGGTCCTCCGACGTGTTCTTCACCGTGACGTCGATAGTGGCGTACGCGAACCCTTCGGAGAGCGTGCCGTCCTCCGCGATGGTGAACCCGCTTCTCTCGAAGTAAGAGTCGTCCCACATGGGCAACGCCAGATCGTCGACGGTCACGCCTTCGGGCAGCTGCTCGCTCACCTTCGCGTTCGTGCACGTCAGCAGCCCGGCCGCCGATCCGCTTGCCGCATTGGTCACCGCATTCTGCGGGAACCGCACGTCCATGATCTCGCCCGGCCGCAGTGGATTCTTGCTCACCACCCACGTGTCCTCGGGCGTCACGTTCTCGTCGGTCTGCTCGGGCGCGTCTTCGCTCGAACGCTCCGGCGCGGGCTCGGTGAGCGGGCGATCGAGGTTCGCAGGCGTTTCGTCGCCGAACGGGAAGGGATTGCAGTTCTCTTCCTCAACCGTGCCGTACAGCGTGTGGATCCACGTGAACCCGGCTTGCCGGTTGTCCAGCTTCTGCTGCACATCTTCGGCGAAGGGGTCTACGATCTGGGGAATCAGTTCGATGCCGGGCGTGGTTTCGTTCTTCGAATGCACGAGCTTCGCCTTCACGTCGGCCGCCGTCAGCGTGATGGAGCGCGTCGCGTGGCTGCCGTCCGCCTTCTCGATGGTGACGGTGAGCGTGGCCCCGTCAAGCGTGTCGATGTAGTCTTGATACCCGGTCACCACGCCCGAGTCCTCGTTCGTCCACAGCCCGAAACAGTAGTCGGACAGGCGCGAGCCGTCCGTGTCGTTCACCGGCAGGTCGATGGTGCTGCCCAGACGCTGGTAGCACTTCACGCCAACGGTTTCCACGGTGGGAGCTTCGCCGTCGAAGCTCATCCCGTTGACGGGCTGCACGAGGTCGTACTGCGCGTAGTGCTCGCCCTGCCCGATGAGCGTCGTGTTCCACGCCTGCGCCTCGGCCCAACGGTCGGGGTCGTCCGACGTGGAGAACTCCTCGTTGGTGTAGCGGTACAGCTCGCCCTTGTCGATGTGCGCCTGCACCCGTACGATGTCGCTGCCTTCGATGCGGAACATGCAGCCGGTGTAGACGCCTTCCTCCGCGTAGCGATCGGCGGGCGGAACGCGGAACAGGATGTCGGCCTCGAACAGAATGCGGCCGGCGTCGCCCATGGCCAGCAGCGTGTTGCCCGACGCGCCGTAGGCGGTGATGGCGAACCCCAGCGGGTCGACGTGCTTGCCGATGCGGGGTATGACCAGCGAAACTCCTACGATCACCGCCAACATTACGATGCATGCCGCCAACGCGAAGCCCCGGAACCGGTGTCGCTTGACCGCGAAGGGCGCGGGTCCGCTTCTTCGTGCTTGGTGGCGTGGGCCGGATGGCCGCGCTGGTTCGTGTTGCTCGCGGTCGATGCGGTCGAGCACGGCGCGCGACAGGTCGCGCGGCGCGTGGGCTCGGTTGATCAGGGCTGCGTAGCGGTGCAGGGGATCGTCAGTCATGGGGCACCTCCTTTCGGGAATCGCAGGGGTTGGCGACGACGAGCGGAATGCTCGTCGCATGCATGCCTTCGCGTGCCTTCCGACCCAACAGCAGGTCTTTCACGCGAGCCCGTGCGCGCGACAGCCAGGTGCGCACGGTGGCGGGTTGGCTGTTCAGCATGCGGGCTATTTCTTCGGTGGTGTAGCCTTCCACGTAGTGAAGGTGAACGGATGAGCGCAGGTTGTCGGGCAGCTGGCCCACCGCGTCCCACACGTCGGCGTCGGCGGGGTCGCGCACGAGCTCGGCCACGTCGTCGCGGATGGGGTCGAACGCCACGGTGCGGCGGTTCCAGTTCGATTTCGCCAGGTCGCGACAGCGGTTGATGGCGACCCGCAGCAGCCACGCCTTGAGGTGCTCGTCGCTGGTGAACACGGTGGCGTCGCTGTACAGGCGCATGAACACGTCCTGGTAGACGTCTTCGGCGTCGGCCTTCGACCGCGTTTGGCCGAGCGCCAGACGGTACACGGCGTCGCCCCAATCGGCCATGGCGTGCGCTATGAACTCCTCCGTGCGGCGCGATTGCGCGTCGTGTGCTGCAGACATCGATTCACCCCCTTGCTCAAGCATACGAGCCAGGGGGTGCAATTGTTTCAACGAATGTGAACTTTTTGCTGGAGCGGGGCGACCGGCCGGCCGCGCGGGACGGCCTTCGAGGAGCCGCGCGGTCTATGCAGAAGCCTCGTCGGGGTGCACCCATTGCCCGTGGCCCTTCGTCTTCGGGCCGTGCTGAATGGCGAACACGGGGCAGCGATGCAGGCACGAGAGGCACTGCGCGCACGTATCTGCCACCCATGTGGGCATGCCGTCTTCCATGCGGATAGCGCTCACGGGACACGTCTTCGCGCAGAGACCGCAGCCGATGCACGTCGATTCCACGAAGAACGGCCTGGTGGAGCGCTTGCTCTTCCAGCTCGCATGCATGAGGCTGCCCACGAGGGGAGGGCCGGTGCGAACGCGGTGGCTGCCGGTTGCGCGCGTGCGCACGGCGGCGACGATGTCGTCGACGGCCGTGTCCGCCGCGCGCGTGACGCGCTCATTGCGCTCCTGGTTGGAGACGTCGAAGACAGGCGTCCACGTGTCCACCATGCGCACGCCGAACGCGGCCGCGAGCGGGATGCCCTTCGCGCGTAGCGCGGCGGCCGTCGACGAGCGCACCGTGCCGCTGAAGTTGCCGAAGGTGATGATGAGGTAGGCGTACGGGGTGTCGTCGGCGGTGTGCAGCTCGAGCGTGTCGAGGAAGTCGGACATGAGGGTGGGAAGCCCCATGAAGTACGTGGGCGTCACGATGCCCAGCGTTTCGCCCGCCGCAAGCTCGAACGAGCGGCGCCCGTCGCTTTGGGCGTCGAGGATCGAAACCGCCTGGTCGTCGAAGGCTTCTGCGAGGCGATGCGCCACGTGGCGGGTGTTGCCCGTGGCGGAGTAGTAGAGAATCATCGGTTGCTCCTGCACCTGTCTAGTTCTGGACACTTGTCAATTTCCATCATCCACCATAGAATGGGCCGCGCGATGAAACAAGGGACGGCTTTGCCCGTCGTGCCCAAGGTTGGACAACATCCGGCTTCGTGCAAAACCGTGCGGGAGGAAAGCGAGGACGGCGTGAAGTACGATGTGACGAAGAAGCCCACAAAGGGAGCGCAGCGTACGCTCGACGCGTTTTCGCATGCGCTGCTGTCGCTGCTTGCCGAGCGGTCGTTCGAACGCATCACGGTGAACGAGCTGTGCGAGCGCGCGGGGTACCCGCGGGCGACGTTCTACAACTACTTCGACGACAAGTACGATCTGCTCGACTACGGATGGCGGCGCATCGGCGCCCATCTGCGGTTGGATGAGGCCGCGACGATGGACGCGGAAGAGGGCCTGCGCGTGTACTTCGACCGCACGTACGACCTGTGTGTCGAGCACCTCGACGCCATCAAGCGCACGCTCGTGCACAACGCCGCCTCGGGCTACCTGCTCAACCACCTGCGCGCCATCATGCAGGTTGAGATTCGCGCGATGCTGCGCACCTGTCCCGAGCGCGTCGTGGCCCCCATCCCTTACGAGCTGATTGCCGACCACTTCGGCAACACCCTGTTCCTCGTGCTGGAATGGAGCCTGCTCGGCGACCGCCGCTGCTCCAAACCCCAAGCCCACGCCTACCTCCACCATTTGCTCGCAGGGGTGTAGGCGCGGCGGGGCCGTGCGTCGGGCGGCTGCGCTACTGAGCGGCATGAAAAAAGCCGCTCGTCGTTTGACGGGCGGCTTTGGTGGGGCTTGGTGCTTGGTGCGTCGGCGTTATTCGACGCCCACGATGACGTCGGTGGACTTCACGATGGCCAGGGCGGCGGCGCCCTCGGTCAGGCCGAGGTCCTCGATGGCCTCGTTCGTGATGGAGCCCATGATGCGCGCGCCTTCGGCGGTCTCGATGGCCACATGGCCGTTCACGGCGCCCTTCTTCACGGACACGATGGTGCCGGCAATCTGGTTGCGGGCGGAGATGCCCTGGATGCGCTCGGAGCCGGCGGCGAACATCACGTTGCTGGCCTTGATGATGGCCACGGCGTCGGTGCCCTCTTTGAGGCCGAGGTCGTTGATGGCTTCCATGGTGATGTCGGCCTTGACGGTGGTGGAGCCGAGGTCGATGGATACCACGCCGTTCACGGCGCCTTCGGCGACGGCGGAAACGGTACCTTTGAGCTGGTTGCGAGCGGAAATCTTCATGTGCTGCTCCTTCTGGTTGAGGGGCTCCGGCTTTTCCGGCGGCCCGTTCGGTATGAGTGCAGTATCGCTGCTGCGGGGCGGCGGGGGAAGGGCCGCGCGCAAAGTGTACCGAGTTCGTACGCTCTCGTATCGTTTCGTTCACTTTCGTGTCGCGTTCGCGCTATACTTGCCTGAGTATATTCTTGCTTGACGCGGAAAGAGCGGTGGTTCTTGCATGCGCTACCTGATCGATGGGTACAACGTGACGAAGCGGGATCCTGCGACGCGCGACCTGTCGCTTGAGGAACAGCGCGATACCCTCGAGCGTCGCCTGCGCGTGGCGGCGCGGGACGTGCTGGGCGCGGGGAGCTACACCATTGTATGGGACGCGTCGCACGGAGCTGGATCGACGCATCGGCTGGATGCTCCGGTGGAGTTCACGCGGATGCCGACGGCCGACGACGCGATTGTGAGCAAGGTTCGGTCGGCGAAGGAGCGCATCGGGGTGGTGACGTCCGATCGGGAATTGGCGCATCGATGTCGCTCGGCCGCATCGTGCGGGGTTGACGTGCTGCCGGCCGAGCGCCTGTTTGCCGAGAGCGCGAAGCGATCCGGAGGCGCAAAGGGCGGAAAGCGTGCGCCGATGCCGCGTGACGTGGGCCTTCCGGCGAACGCGCACGCGATAACGCGCGAGTTGAAAGAGCTGTGGGGTTCCGAAGACTGACGGAAGGGGTTCGTCCATGCGCAACGACGACGCGTTGACGGCCGATGAGGTGGCCGGCCTGCTGCAGGTGAGCAAGAGCACCGTCTACAAGTTGGTGAAGGCCGACGAGCTGGCATCGTACCATGTCGGCCGCAAGATGCGCTTCACCATGGGCGACGTGGAGAACTACATCGCGCGCTCGAAGCGTGCGAAGGCCGCCCCGGCGGCGGTCGCGGCGGCGGCTGCGGTTGCCGCCCCGCGGGTGAGCGCCGCGGTTGCGCGTCCCGCTGCCGCAACGTTCGTGCTGGCGGGCAACGATGTGGTGGGCGACATCCTGGCGAACTACCTGGGCGCGACGAACACCGCGGTGGACCGCATCTACGAAGGCAGCTACAACGCGTTGGTGGACGTGTATCACGGCGTGGCGCAGGCGGCGCTCTCCCATATGTACGACGGCGAAACCGACTCGTACAACGTGGCGGCGGTGAAGCGCCTGCTGCCCGGCACGCCCGTGCGCGTGGTGCGGCTCGTGCGTCGCCGTCAGGGGCTCATCGTGGCGAAGGGGAACCCGAAGAACCTGCGCACCTGGGAAGATATGCTGAAGCCGGGCGTGCGCCTCGTCAACCGCGAGCGTGGCTGCGGCTCGCGCATCCTGCTCGACGAACAGCTGTCGCGTCTCGGCGCCGATCGCTTGGCTCTTGAGGGCTACGAGCGCGAGGCGAACTCGGCGCTGTCGATGGCGTCGTTCGTGGCGCGCGGAGCCGCGGATGTGGGCATCGGTGCCGAGCGCGTGTTCCGCCAGGTGGAAGGCGTTGACTTCCTGCCGCTGCAAGACGAATGGCTCGACATCGTGCTGGCGAAGCGCCCCGGCAACGAACGTGCCGTCGAAGCGATCACGAAGCTCACAAGAACCAGGCCGTTTCGGGAAGAGATCGGGTCGATCGTAGGATACGACCCAAGAAACATGGGAGAAGTGGTGTACGAGGGGTAAGCGCTTGTGCCGTTTCGGGGGGGGGGGCTTCTCCCTCCTCTATGCGCCTCGCGGAGGATTGGGGAGCTGAGCGAGCTGCTGCGGCGCAATAGGGAGACCTCCTGGTTGCGCCGCGCGCAAGAAGGGCAGACCCATGATCATTCCCGCGGCGCAAGGAAACAGGGGAGCGCAGCGCATGGGAACAGGGCCCGCGCGGTGCATGTTACACGGCGGCGCATGTTAAACGCCCCCCCCATCTCCTACCTCTCTCGTCAGCTTGTCGACGGTGCTTTCTTCAGGCGATATACTGCGTGCTACTCGAGGCGTGGGGAAGGGCGGTATGGGCGGACAGCGTGGGGTGGATCGGCGGACGTGGGCGCTTGTGGCGGTGGCCGTCGTGGGGTTCGGACTGCTGCAGGGTGCGCGGCTGCTCGACTTGGGGACGGGGCCGTACTCGCCGGAGCCGTACGCCATCGTGGGCATCGCGGTGGGAGGCTGCACGTACCTGAGCGTGGCCGTCCTGTCGTATCTGGGGCGGCTCGACCGCTCGTTGCCCTTGTTCGTGGGAGGGTGCTGCGCGCTTGCGGCGCGCGTGGTGCTGGCGGCAAGCCCCGACTCGTACGGCATCGTGCCCTTCGTGGGGCAGCTTGCCGGCGGCGTGGGGTGGGCGCTCGTCATCCTGTGCTGGATGCAGGTGTTCGCCAGCTATCGTCCCAGTTGGGCGGCGCCGATGATCACGGCGGGCTACGTGGTTGACACGCTGCTCGTGCCGCTGACCACTGCGCTGTTCCCCGATAATCGCAGCGTCGTGTTTGTGGTGGCGCTCGTCCTCTCGCTCGTCGCGCTGGGCGTGTGCATGCGTCAGCATCAGGCGGTGGCGAAGGTGATGATGCCGCACGACGCGCCCTCCACCTCCATGGCCGAGCTGGCCGCGCGCACGAAGCGCGCCGTGGTGGGCGCCGTCGTGTTCTCCGCGTCGTGCGGATTTGTCGTGCAGCTCGACCTCGCGGGCGGGGTGCACTACGCCCAAACGGCGGTCACGTCCATCCTCGGCGTGGTGGTGTCGTTCACCTTATGCCTGGGCCTCGTGCTGATCAGGCCGAAGAAAACCAGCATCGACCTCGCCTATCCCGTGTCGGCCGCCGCGCTCATGTCGGTGCTCATGTTCCGCAGCGTGAACCCCGGCGACACCACGTGGTCGGGACCGCTCATGGTGGTGCTGCTCATCACGTTCTTCTGCTTCATTTGGATCGCCTTTACGAGCGAGGCGTACGAGCGCAAGCTGCCCGCGTTCTTCCTGCTGGGCTTGGCCGTGGGCGCATCGCAGCTGAGCATCGCCGGCGGCCGCGCACTGGCCCTGACGGACCTCGGCGCCCTCGCATCGTCCCAGTTCGGCATCACGCTGACGGCGCTCATCTGGCTGTTGGGCGTGGCGGTGACGCTCATGTTCGTCAGCTATCTGTGGTTGTTCACGAAAAGCAAGGGGAGCGGGTACGTGGACGCGCCCGACGAGACCACCGAGCCCGCGGCGTCCATCGCGTCGCTCAACGCCGCCGCGCTCGAGCTGCTGCGCGACACCTACGACCTGTCCGCGCGCGAATTCCAGGTGGTGGGCGAGTTCTCGTCGGGCCGCAGCGCGCGCTACATCGCCGACTACCTCATGCTGTCGGAGCACACGGTGAAAACGCACCTGCGCCGCGCCTATGCGAAGCTCGACATCCATTCGCGCCAGGAGCTGCTCAACCTCATCGACCGCATGGAAACGGCCGTCCACCAGCGGCGATAGCGAAACGTGTGCCGCCGGACGAGTCCGACGGCACACGTGAGGGAGGGGATGCGGCTTACGCGCTCGCGTTCTCGGCGGCGGCGCATCTGCCGGCAATGCGGCCGAACACGATGGAGCTCATCTGCCAGTTGCCCGAGATGGTGATCTCGCCCAGCGGGCCGCCCGTGCACATGCCCGCGGCGTACAGGCCGGGAATCACCGCGCCGTCGAAGTCCACCACGCGCGCTTCGGCGTCGGTCTCAAGGCCGCCGTGCGTGTACATGTCGCGGCACGTCTCGGCCGGGCCGGCGTAGAAGGGAGCCTGATCGATGGGCGTCATGTGGTGCGGGTCCTTGCCGAAATCCTCGTCGACGCCGCTCGCGCAGAAGCCGTTGTAGCGCTCGATGGTGGCGAGCGTCGCGTCCTGCGGCACGCCGAACGTCTTCTCCATCTCGGCGGCGAGGCCCTCGATGGTGTCGGACTTCGCCATGTAGCCGGCCGCCACGAACTCGTCGAGCTTCTCCACGGGGAACTTGGTGGAACCGGTGGGGTCGGGCAGGTGACGGGCGTCGATGACGGGGTAGTACGTGTTGCCCGGCAGATCGATGATATCGAGCGCGATGGCGCCGCGCGACGCGCCCTCGTCGGTGAAGCGCTTGCCATCAGGCGCGATGAGAATCTGATTCACCGCACGCGTGAGGCCGGCGGGCGCGATCTTGTTCGACATGGCCTCGGGCACCGAGTAGTACGGGTCGAACATGATGTACTCCATGTGGCGCACCGCCGCGCCGGACTTCTGCGCGATGCGGATGGCCTCGCCGGTATAGGGGCCGTACGGCATGCCGAACGCCGACAGCGTCTCGGCGCACTGCTGCACGAGTTCGGGCACGGCCTGCATGTGGCGGGGGATGAGCACCTCGTCGTCGGACCAGGGGCCGGTGCACATGATGACGCCCTTGCGCGCCTTGATGCGCGTGTTCTTCTTGTCGGAGCACGCCACGCCCACCACGCGACCGTTTTCGTCGCGCACGAGCTCGGCGAGGGGCGTCTCGGTGAGCACGGTGCCGCCTGCGCTTTCGATGGCGGGCAAAAGCTTCTGCGTGAGCTCGCCCGCGGTGGCCGAGATGTACTTGCCCTGGCCGTGACGGCCGTCGGACACGCGCAGCGCGTCCTTGAACTCGCAGCCGTGGTCGATCATCCAGTTCAAGCTGTTCGCGGAATCGTCGCAGTAGATCTTCGCCAGCGCCTCGTCGGCGGTGCCGTTCGACACGCGCATGGCATCTTCCAGCATGAGCTCGGCGCTGTCGGTGACGTCGTCGAAGTTCTGCGGAAGGTGCAGCGACGAGTCGAAGGCGCAGTACTGCTCGCACACGCCCGTGATGCCGCCCGTGGTTTTCTCCTTCTCGATCATGATGATCTCGGAGCCCGCCTCGAGCGCCGTCATGGCCGATGCCACGCCCGCGGCGCCCGTGCCCACCACGACGATGTCGGTTTCCTGATCCCACGAGCCCGCGCCCTCGGCCGTCTTCGCCGACGCGCCCCCTGCGCATGCGCTCAGCGCGGTGGCGCCCAGCAGCCCCGCAGCGCCGATGCCGGCGCTCTTCAAGAAGTTCCGCCTCGAGAGGCCGCTTTCCTGTGCGATGGATTTCGTCATGTTCCTCACCCTTCCCGTTCCCTGCTTGCTGTCTTTCGATGGTGGCGCGATCTCCCCGATCGTCGCCGATGGGTCGCACTATGCGCCATCGCCGACGGCCGGTATCGCACGAAAGGGTCGTCCCCTGTCGCACGAATCGTATGAATTTCGCGTTTCCCCTGGTGAAAGGGATGCAGGGAAGAGGAGGGTTGCCGGTGAAGAACGGCGCGGAGAAGAGGAGGTTTGCCGGCGAAGAACGGCGCGGGGAAGAGGGGGATTGCCGGTGGGGCGAAGGCGTGGACGTGCGGTGTCGGCCCTTTGCCGCCTGCGCAATCTTCGGTGACAGTGCCCCTCGAATGTGGGACAATATGAAGCGAACTATTCGAATTCTCGCATGTGAGGTATGAGCGCCCATGTCTGCCCAGTTCAACATTAAAGCGGCCGACCCCGCGTCCGTGGTGCGCCTGGAACGCGAACTCGGTCTGCCCCGCTTCATCGCCGCGACGCTCGTCGCGCGCGGCATCGATCAGCCTGCAGCGGTTCACCGCTTCCTCGAACCGTCGCTCGAGCGCGACTGGCTCGACCCGTACATCATCCCGGGGCTGTCCGACGTCGCCGACGCGCTGGAAGCCGCCATCAAGCGCGGCGACCACATCCTCGTCTTCGGCGACTTCGACCTCGACGGCATCTCGGCCACCACCGTGCTCACGCGCGGGTTGCGTGCCTTCGGCGCGCAGGCTACGCCGTTCATCCCGCTGCGCTTCGACGAAGGCTACGCGCTGTCCGAGGCCGCCATCACGCGTGCGTGCTCGTACGGCCCGGACTTCATCGTCACGGTGGACTGCGGCATCGCCTGCAAGGTGGAAGCCGCGGCCGTGGTGGAGGCGGGCCTCGGCCTGGCCATCACCGACCACCACGAGCCGGTGGACCTCGTGCCTGAGGGCGTGCCCGTGGCCGACCCGAAGTGCGACCCGGCCTGCCCGAGCTCCATCCTGGCGGGCGTGGGCGTGGCCCTCAAGCTCGTGCAGGTGCTGGGCGGCCGCCTGGGCCAGCCGCACCTGTGGCGCGACTTCACCGATTTCGCCACGCTGGGCACGGTGGCCGACCTCATGCCCATGCGCGACGAGAACCGCGCCCTCGTGGCCGACGGCATCGCGCGTATGAACGAGGCTCCGCGCCCGTGCATCGCCGCGCTGCTGGCAACGAGCGGTGCCGCCGACAAGCCCGTCAGCGCCACGAACCTCAGCTTCTCCGTCATCCCGCGCCTCAACGCCGCCGGCCGCATGGGCGACGCGCAGCTGGCGCTCGACCTGCTCATGACCGACGACTTCGAAGAGGCGAACCGCCTGGCCTCGCAGCTGGAATCGGTGAACGATCAGCGCCGCGCCATCGAGGCCGAGCTGTCTGAAATCGCGAAGGCCCAGGCCGTCGAGGTGTACCACGGTCAGCGCGCCCTCGTGGTGTCGGGCGACGGGTGGCACGAAGGCGTGAAGGGCATCGTGGCCAGCCGCCTCGTGAACACCTACGGCGTGCCCAGCCTGCTGTTCACCATCACGGGCGATGAAGCGCGCGGCAGCGGCCGCAGCGTGGGCCAAGTGAACCTGTTCAAGGCCGTGGAAGCCGCATCGGACCTGCTCACGCGCTTCGGCGGCCACGAGGCCGCCGTGGGCGTCACGCTGCCCACCGCCAACCTGCCCGAGTTCGAACGGCGCCTGTGCGCCTACATGGACGCGCTTCCCGAAGGCGCGTTCCACCCGCTCGTGAACATCGACGCGTGCGTGAGCCTCGACGAGCTCACGCTGGACAACGTGGCGCAGCTCGACAAGCTGGCGCCGTTCGGCCAGGAACATCCCGTGCCCGTGTACCTCGCGCGCGACGTGATGCTGGCGAACTGCCGCGCCGTGGGCGCCGAGAAGAACCACTTCTCGTGCACGCTCTCGGACGGGCGCGCCACCGTGTCGGGCATCATGTTCCACTGCTCCGACATCGAGTCGCTCATGCGCACCGACAGCGTGGTGAACGCCGCGTTCGAGGTGCAAATCGACGAATGGCGCGGCCGCAAGTCGGTGAAGGCCATGCTGCAATCGCTGGCCCCTGCGCGCACCTGCGGCGCGTTGGAGGCGTGCCTCAATCCCGAGAACCTCAGCTTCTTCGCCGACCTGTACGCTACGAGCGACGCCGAGCTGTGCGCGAACGCGCCGCACCGCCCCGAGGACGTCGAGGCGTACGAAGCGGCTCGCGCGGCCAATCGTGCCTGTTGGGAGCGTAAGGCCGTGGACGATCCCGAAGGGCTCGAGCGCGCAATCGTGCACGCCATCATCGGCGACCGTCCGCTGCACGACGCGCAGCGCGACATCCTCGACCACCTGCGCGCCGGCCGCTCGGTGCTGGGCGTCATGGCCACGGGCCGCGGCAAGTCGCTCACGTTCCAGGTGCACGCCGCCGAGCGCGCGCTTGCCCACCACGAGGCCAGCCTGTTCGTGTACCCGCTGCGCGCGCTCATCGCCGACCAGGCCTTCCACCTGCGCGAGGCGCTCGACGCGTTCGGTATCGGCGTCATCACGCTCACGGGCGAAAGCACGCCCGACGAGCGTCGGCAGGGCTTCGCCGGCCTGGCCGACGGCACCTACGACATCGCGCTCACCACGCCGGAGTTCCTCGCGTGGCACGCCGACGAGTTCGCCGGCACGGGCCGCGTGAAGTTCGTCGTGGTGGACGAGGCGCACCACGTGGGGCTGGCGAAAGCCGGGCAGCGCGTGGCCTACGCCACCATCGGCGCGGCCATTGCGAAGCTGAGCGGGCCCGACGGCGGCGCGGCACCCACCGTGCTCGCCCTCACGGCCACGGCCGACGACGACGTGGCCGCCGCCATCAGGCGCGAGCTGCCGGTGGACGCGTGCGTGTTCGACTCGTCCGAGCGCTCCAACCTCGAGGTGGACGACCAGCGCAACCTCAAGAACCGCGACGACTACCTGGCGAACCTCATCGCGTCGGGCGACAAGACGGTTATCTTCGTCAACTCGCGCGAGCAGTCCATCTCCGTCGCGCGCGCCCTGCGCAAGCGCGTTCCGCAGCTGGCGCCGCTCATCGGCTTCTACAACGCGGGCCTTGCGCGCGCCGAGCGCAAGCGCATCGAAGAGCTGTTCCGCACCGACGCGCTGTCGGTGCTCGTGGCCACGTCGGCCTTCGGCGAGGGCGTGGACATCCCCAACATCCGTCACGTGGTGCTGTACCATCTGCCGTTCAACGAGATCGAATTCAACCAGATGAGCGGCCGCGCGGGGCGCGACGGGCAGCCTGCGGGCATCCATCTGCTGTTCAACCGCGGCGACTGCTCGCTGAACGAGCGCATCCTGCGCGACATGACGCCCGACCACGATTGCCTGGCGCAGGTGTACCGCCGCCTGCGCAGCCTGCAGCGCGACAGCGCCGACGAGTTCTTCTCCATGGGCAACGCCGATCTGGCTGCGGCGGCCACCACCGACGCCTTCCCCGTGAGCCCGGCTTCGGCGGCGTGCGGCGTGGCCGTGTTCCGCGAGCTGGGGCTCATCGAGACGCATACGGCCTTCGGCGCCGACGGCATGGCGCGCTCCATTCACGTCGTGGACACGCAGAGCAAGGTGGAGCTGACGGACAGCGTACGCTACCGTGAGGGTTTGGGGGAGCGCGAGATATTCCACGCATTCCGGGACTGGGCGATGAAGAGCGATTCTGCTACCCTCCATGTACGCGTGTCGCGCCCCATTTTGCCGGGCGACGCGGCAAGCGACGCGTGCTAACGCGCAGGTTGGAAGGGAGGAGCGAGCATGAGCAAGAACAACCACGAAGAGCTGTTGGGCGGCGCGCCTGAGGCGACGTCGAACAAGCAGACCGTGGAGGACAATCTGCTTGGTCGGCCGTACGCGGCCGAGAAATCGTTCGCGCCCGAGGCCAAGAAGGACGCGCTCAGCCCCCATACGCCCGAGGAGCGTTTTGCCGAGTTGCAACGTCTGACCTCGGTATACCTCTCCGAAGACGACGAGGCCATGCTGGCGAAGGCGTTCAGCTTCGCGAGCGAGGCGCACGAGGGGCAATGCCGCAAGAGCGGTGAGCCGTTCGTGGCGCACCCGGTGGAGGTGGCCATCATCCTGGCCGACTTGCGCATGGACGTGGAAACGCTGTGCGCCGCGCTCTTGCACGACACCGTGGAGGACACGAGCGTGACGCGCGACCAGGTTGAACAGGAGTTCAACGCGCAGGTGGCGCAGCTGGTGGAGGGCGTGACGAAGATCACGCGCATCGAGGTGGAAAGCCTCACCGACGAGCAGGCTGCCACCATCCGCAAGATGTTCGTGGCCATGAGCAAGGACATCCGCGTCATCGTCATCAAGCTGGCCGACCGCCTGCACAACATGCGCACCCTCGGCGCCCTGCGCGAGGACCGCCGCATCTTCAAGGCGCGCGAGACGCTGGAAATCTACGCGCCCATCGCGCACCGCCTGGGCATCAACAATATCAAGTGGGAGCTTGAGGACCTGTCGTTCTACTACCTGGAACCCAACAAGTTCAAGCAGGTCTCGCGCATGGTGACCGAAAGTCGCTCCGAGCGCGAGGGCTACCTCGACCAGATCATCTCCATCCTGCACGACGAGATGGGCAAGGTGAGCATCCAGGCGCAGATCATGGGCCGCCCGAAGCACCTCTACTCCATCTATCAGAAGATGACGAAGAAGGGCAAGGGTTTCTCCGAAATCTACGACCTCATCGCGGTGCGCGTCATCGTGAAGTCGGTGAAGGATTGCTACTCGGCTCTCGGCGCGGTGCACACGCTGTGGCACCCGATGCCCGGCCGTTTCAAAGACTACATCGCCATGCCGAAGTTCAACATGTACCAGAGCCTGCACACCACGGTCATCGGACCGGCCGGCCGCCCGCTCGAGGTGCAGATTCGCACCGAGGACATGCACCGACAAAGCGAGTACGGCGTGGCGGCGCACTGGCGCTACAAGGAGAAGGGCGGCAAGAGCGGCGACGAGCTCGATCAGCAGTTGGCGTGGCTGCGCCAGATGGTGGACTGGCAAGACGAGTCGCAGGACTCGCGCGAGTTCCTCAAGGATCTGAAGGTTGACCTCGCACCCACCGAAGTGTTCGTGTTCACGCCGAAGGGCGAGGTCATGAGCTTGCGCGCCGGGTCGACGCCCGTCGACTTCGCCTACGCCATTCACACCGAGGTGGGCAACCACTGCGTGGGCGCGAAGGTGAACGGCGCCATCGTGCCGCTTACGTACGAGCTGCAACTGGGCGACCGCGTGGACATCCTCACGCAGAAGAGCGCAAGCCCCTCGCGCGACTGGCTGGGCCTCGTGAAAACGCCGAGCGCGCGCAGCAAGATTCGTTCGTACTTCAGCAAGGTGAGCCGCAGCGACGATTTGCAGAACGGCCGCGACAAGCTGACGCGCGAGATGCGCAAGCACGGCCTGGGCATTTCCAGCGCCCAGTCGATGCGCGCGCTGAAATCGGTGGCCGACCACATGGGCTACAACGACGCCGACGACATGCTCGTGCACATCGGCACGGGCAAGGAAAGCGCCCAGCATGTGGCGAACCGCTTGCTCAAGATTCTCGTGGACAAGGGCCGCGAAGCGGAAACCGCCATGGACTACGTGGCCGGCGACATGTCCACCGGCAAGCTGCCCCCCATGCTGACCAGCGTGAAGGCACCAAAGAAGCACGAGGCGCACACGTCGAACGGCGTGGTGGTGAAGGGCGTCGACGACGTGCTGGTGCGCCTGTCGCGCTGCTGCAACCCCGTGCCGGGCGACGACATCCTCGGGTTCGTCACGCGCGGCCGCGGCGTGTCAGTGCACCGCGCCGACTGCCCGAACGCGCAGGACCTCAAGCAAACCCCCGAGCGCATCATCGATGTGGCCTGGGAGAACGATTTGCCGAAGAACACGTCGTTCAAGGTGGAGGTGTTCCTCGACGCGCTCGACCGCATGAACCTGCTGCGCGACGTGGCCGTCATCCTGTCGGAGCAGGGCGCGAACGTGCTGTCGAGTTCCACCACCTCGCACCGCGACGGCATGGTGGAGATGCGGTTCCTGTTCCAGGTATCCGACATCAATCATATCGATATCGTGCTGAGCAAACTGCGCGGCATTGAAGGAGTGTTCGACGCGCGCCGCATGGTGCCGAAGGCCGGCGGCGGAAAGAAAAAGACTAGGAGCGACGCATGACCAACAAGGTGAAGGGCACGTGCGTGCCCGTCGAGTACCTCGTGCTCGGCATGATTGAGAACAACGTGTACATCATCTCCGACGGCGCGGCCACCATCGTGGTGGACCCGTCGTGCAAGGCCGACGAGATTCTCAAGGCCGTGGGCAACCGCACGGTGGACGCCATCATCCTGACGCATCGCCATTCCGACCATGTGGGCGCCGCGAAGGAGCTGCGCGACAAGACCGGCGCCATGGTGATTGCCTCGGCCATCGACGCGCCCATCATCACGGGCGAGAAGAAGCTGCCGCGCGACGACATGCGCTTCACGCCGTGCCCGGTCGACCATGTGGTGAACGACGGCGACATCCTGAAGATCGGGAACATGCCGTGGAAGGTCATCCTCACGCCGGGGCACACCGAGGGCGGCATCTGCCTGTTCCTCGACCCCCGCTTCGGCACGAACCCCGAGGGCGCTCCGGTGCTCATCTCGGGCGACACGCTGTTCTGCGGCTCCATCGGCCGCGTGGACTTCCAGGGCGGCGACATGAACGCCATGCGCAAGTCTCTCAAGCGACTCGCCGTGCTGCCCGACGAAACCGTCGTGCTGCCCGGCCACAACAGCACCACCAAGATAGGCAACGAACGCAAGCGCGTATTCGCCTACTACGCATAAGCCAGAAGACCAAGGGCGCGCCACCTCCGCTTTCCCACGGCGCGCCCTCTTCCCCCTCTTCCCATGGCGCGCCCTTTTTTTCTATGGCGCGCCCGATGTCTTACGGGTTCGTCGCGCCCCCGCGCGCCGACGCCTCAACCCGCAGGTCACCTCATCGGCGCGCAGCGCCGCACCCAGCAAGCCCGCACTCAGACGCCCCCGGTGGTTCGTCTCATACCCAGGGCAATCGCCAGGCATGCCAGCGCGAAAGCGCCAAAGGCGGCCAGGCCGGGGACGTTCGTTCCGAACATCAGCATCGAAGCGCTCAGCACGAGCGGCGGGAAGAAGCCGCCGAGGCCGCCCATCATGGCCACGATGCCGTTCGCGAGGCCCGCTTGCTTCGTGAAGTACGTGGGCACCAGCTTGAACACCACGCCGTTGCCGATGCCGCACGCGAGGCTCACAAGGTAGATGCCGGCCAGGTACACGGGCAGGTCGGGCGCCACGGCCAGCACCACGGCGCCGACGGCGATGCCGGCGAACACGCCCGCCAGCAGCTTGTAGCAGTCGAAGCGGTCGCCCAGCCAGCCGCCCACCACGCGGATGGCCGCAGCCGCCACGATGAACACCGAGGTGGCAATGCCCGCCGACACGCCGTTCATCCCGTAGTGCGACGTGAGGAAGTTCGGCAGGTACACGGTGAGCGCCACGAAGGCGCCGAACGTCACGAAGTAGAACAGCGACAGGAACCACAGCCGCGCATCGCTCCCGATGGCGCGCATCTGCTCGCGGATGGGCGTTTTCACCCGCGGCTCGTTGCGATCGCCCAGCACGAAGTTCAGCACGATGAACACGGCCAGCAGCACGAGGTACAGCTTCACGGCTGTTCTCCAGCCGAAGGCCACGGCCGCCACGGGTGCGAGCCAGGTGGTAAGCGCCGTGCCCATGTTGCCGAACCCGTACACCCCGTTCACGAAGCCGTGCCGCTCCTTCGGGTAGTACTTCGGCAGCGACGTCACGCCCACGGAGAACACCGCGCCGGCGATGCCGAGGAACACGCCGCCGATGAGCAGCCCCTGGTACGTGGTGGTCTCGCTCAGAAACCATACGGGCAGCACGAGCACGGCGAAGCTTGCCAAGAATACGGAACGCGCGCCGAACAGGTTCGCGCAGTAGCCGAAGGGCACGCGCAGCACGGAGCCCAGCACGACCGGAATAGCGGTGACAAGGGCAATCTGATCGGGAGGAATGAAGATATCCTGCTTGATGTAGGGCAGCAGCGACGACAGGATGACCCACACCATGAACCCTGCGATCAAATCCGCGGTCTGCAACGGCAGCTGTGCTCGACGTATCGTCATGAGTTCCTCCCCCTGGAAACCCTCTCGTAATACGTTAACTGTAACACGCATCATTACGCTCAGGGTAAAATCACCCGTTTTCAAGGGGTTTACCCTGAGAGAGCCTCCTCCTGCTTCGTTGAGGACTTTACGGGGATTTTGCTGAATCGGTCGTAATCCGACGTAAAAAGAGGGGCGAACCCCTTTCGGATTGTTAGTTTTGCGTTAAACTGAGGAACGCTGGGCCTTTTTGCTGTTTTGTCGAGAGGGAATTCGTGACCATAGAGTGGGCTTCGTTCATTGCCGAGCTCGCGTCCAACCCGATCTTGGTGGTTGTGACCCTGTTGAACATCGGCGTCATTGTCGTGAATGGGGCGACGGACGCACCTAACGCGATTGCCACCGTCGTATCGACGCGTGCCATGAAGCCGAAATACGCCATCGTCATGGCGGCTATCTGCAACTTCCTGGGCTTGCTCGTTCTGTCCCTGTTCACCGCCGCCGTCGCGCACACCATCTTCAACATGGTGGACTTCGGAGGCAATTCCCAGCAGGCGCTCATCGCGCTCATGGCCGCTATGGTGGCTATCATCGTGTGGGGCACCGTGGCCTGGTACTTCGGCATTCCCACCAGCCAAAGCCACTCGCTCATCGCCGGCTTGACGGGCGCGGCCATCGCGCTGCAGGGCAGCTTCGACGCCATCAACGGCGCGGAGTGGATCAAGGTGGTGTACGGCATTCTGCTTTCGACGCTGCTCGGGTTCTTCCTGGGCTGGCTCAACTCCAAATTCCTCGGGCGGTTCTGTCGCAACATGGACCGCAAGCGCACGTCGCGTTTCTTCCGTTGGGCGCAAATCGTGTCGGGCGCGGGCGTCGCGTTCATGCACGGTGCGCAGGACGGCCAGAAGTTCATGAGCATCTTCATCCTGGCCATCACGCTGGCAACCGGCGTGGGGCAGGCCGATCAGATGATCCTGCCCGTGTGGCTCATGTTCTTCTGCGCGCTCAACATGGGCATCGGCACCGCCGTGGGCGGCGAGCGCATCATCAAGAGCGTCGGCGTCGACATGGTGAAGCTCGAGCCCTTCCAGGGGTTCGCCGCCAGCTTCGCGACGTTCTTCTGCCTTATGCTTTCCACGTTCGCCGGCTTGCCGGTTTCCACCACCCACACGAACACAACCGCTATCATGGGCGTGGGTGCAGCGAAACGAAAGAGTGCGGTGAAGTGGGGAATTGCAATCGACATGGTGAAAACGTGGGTGCTCACCTTCCCGGGGTGCGGTTTGCTCGGGTTCGTGTTCGCCCGCCTGTTCCTAATGTTCTCGTAGAGGAGGACCTGTGAGCAAGAAGACGAAGTTCGATTATTTCGACGCGTTCGAGAAGCAGACGCAAGTTGCCGTCGAGGAGGCCGATCTGCTGATCGAGGCCATCGAGGGATTCACCGAGGCCGAGGATCTCAAAGCGGTCATGGAGCGCGCGCACGCTCTCGAGCACAAGGGCGATGAGATCAACCATGCCATCTTCAAGACGGTGGCAACCGACTTCATCACGCCCATCGAGCGCGAAGACATCCTCAACATGTCGCAGTACCTCGACAACATCATCGACTACATCGAAGACGTCATGCAGCGTTTCTACATGTACGACGTGCACTTCATCCATCATGACGCGCTCGAGTTCGCCCACCTCATCAAGAAGAGCTGCGTGGCGCTCGAAAAGGCCATGGAGGATTTCCGCAACTTCAAGAAGTCCAAAATGTTCAAGCAGCTCATCGTGGACGTGAATACGTACGAGGAAGAGGCCGACCAGCTGTACATGCAGGTCATCCGCAAGCTGCACACGCACGACCGCGAGAACCCCATGCGCGTGCTGGTGTGGTCGCAGATTTTCGACCGCATGGAGAAGTGCTGCGATTCCTGCGAGCACGCCGCCGATACGATGAACTCCATTCTGCTGAAGAACGTGTAGAAAGCCGAAGGGGGCCTCATGGGCAAGAAGGAGAAGTTCAGCTACTTCGATCTGTTCGAGAAGCAAGCGGCCGCCGCCGTGCTCGAAGCCGAGCTGCTGCTTGAGGTCATCGACAACTACGGTTCGAAGGATGCGGTTGCCGACGCGATGGAGCGCGCCCATACGCTGGAGAACGAGAGCGACAAGTACGCCCACGCCGTCTACCAGCGCCTTGCGCACGACTTCATCACGCCCATCGAGCGCGACGACATCATCGAGTTGACGCAGGCCCTCGACAACCTCATCGACTACATCGAAGACGTCGTGCTGTGCTTCCACATGTACCCGGTGCTCGATATGCACGAGCACGCCCGCGAGTTCGCGAAGCTCATCAAGAAGAGTTGCAAGGCGCTCGAGAAGGCGATGAACGACTTCCGCAACTTCAAGAAGTCCAAGACGTTCCGCGAGCTCATCATCGACGTGAACACGTACGAAGAGCGGGGCGACCGCCTGTACATCAAGGTGAATCGCTGTCTGAGCGAGGAAAAGGGGGTCGACCCCCTGACCACGGTGATGTGGTGGCGCATTTTCGACCGCATGGAGAAGTGCTGCGACGCCTGCGAACACGTTGCCGACACCATGGGCGGGATCTTGCTGAAGAACGCGTGATGCTCCTTCGGCCAACCGGCCGAAGGAGCATGCCGATGCCGCGCCGCATTCTAGCTGCGCGGCTCGAAGGGGTCGGAGGGCTCGTCTTCTCCGGCGCCGGTGATGCGGCGGAATTCCTCGCGGTTCACGACGATGCGGTCGCTCGGGTCCACCACGTCGATGCCGGGGACGTCCACCGAGGTGGTGGCGTTGGCGGGGGCATTGCCTTCCAGGTTCCTCTTCGGCACGTGCTCGCCGTTGAGGCGCGCCCAGAATATGCGCAGCTTCTCGTAGCCGTGACGCTCTTTGTCGCGCTCCACCTTGCCCTTCGGCGGGCGTACGCGGCGGGCCACCGACTTCACCGGGCGCGACACCACGCGCGTGACCACGTCGGAGTAGTCGCGGGGCGGGCTTGTACGCCATCCGAAGAACAGCGACGCGTAGCGCAGCCCCAGCACGAGCACGACGCAGGTGAGGGCCGCATAGTTGTCCAGGATGTGGTTCTGGCTCATGAGCGCGTAGGCGATGCAGCCGATGAGCGCCGCGCTGCCGTACAGCGCGCCGGCTTGGAACGCCTCGGGCTCGCGGTTCATCATGATGTCGCGCAGGATGCCGCCGCCCACAGCGGTGATGGTGCCCAGGATGATGGACGGGATGATGTCGAGCCCCGCCGACAGGCTCTTGCTCACGCTGATGACGGCCCACAGGGCAACCGAGAGGTTGTCCAGCAAATCGACGATGGGGTCGAGGTAGGTGGCCAGCTTGCCGAAGTAGAACACCACCACGCCCGCGATGGCGCAGGCGATGATGAGCGTGGGCTTCTGAAACGCGTAAATGCCGTAGTTCTGCAACAGGATGTCGCGCAGGATGCCGCCGGCCAATCCGGTGATGATGGCGATGCACACCACGCCGAATATGTCGAAGCGCCCGCGCACGGCGCTCATGGCGCCGGACAGGCCGCCGGTCAACGCAGCGGCCATTTCCAGCCAGAAGGGGATGGTGAGGGCAACGTCCAGCATGGGGCGCTAAGCTTCGTCGGCGACGCGGGCGCCGTCCTCCACCGACACGACGAGGGCCACCACGGGCTCACCCGAGAAGTCCAGCTCGTGCGTGATCTCTCGAGCGGCCGCGAGGTCGAAGGTGTCCTCGTCGAACGCGAACAGGTTGTCCTGCGCCTTCTCAAGCGCCTCGTCGAACAGGTCCCAGAAGCCCACCGTGCGCACCTCGCCCGTGAACGGGTTCTCCCACGCCTCGTGAGCGCGGTTGTCGAACTGGCTCGTCGTGAGCGCGACGGGGCGGTGGCTCATGGAGCGGTAGAACGAGTAGGGGCGCAGCAGTTCTTCGACGCGGCCGATGATGGCGCGCTTGCGGCCCGAGGGGGAGTAGAACAGGCGCTGCGCGATGCGGAAGTCTTTGACGGCCGTCTCGAACATGGTGGCGGGGATGATCTCGCCGTACACGGTGAGGGCCACGTAGGCGTACATCTTGGAGATGATGCGCAGCACGAAGTCGCTCGCGTTGAGGATTTCGGCGGACGGGTTGAACGTGGCCACGGTTTCGGCACGCTTCTCGAACAGCACGAGCTCGTCGAGCTCGCTCTCGATGACGCCGTGCACCTCGCTGCCATCGGCGCGCGACAGGCCGGGTTCGCCGGCGTCGCACACCTGGTATTCGTGGAAGAACACGAACGGGTGCATGGTGGAGTCCAGCGTGTAATGGCACAGGAATCCCAGCGCGTAGGCACGGCCCACTTCCTGCTCGGCGCTGCCCAGGATGCTCAGGGAGTTCTTGAGGGCGGCCAGCAGCTCGCTCGGCTTCTTGTTGTGCATGGTGGAGCCCAGGCGGTTGTGTTCGCGCAGCTGAGGGCTGAGCACCGTGTAGAACAGAGGGTCGGGGCCCTGGTTGCCCAGGAGGAAGGCCTCGGCTTCATCGCGCGAGCCCCCGATGAAGGTGTACAGGCGGTCGTAGACGTCGCGCCCGAAGAAATCGTGAGTTATGAGTGCGGGCATGGAGGTGACGCTCCGTTCTGACTTGAATTTTACCGGTGACGCTACGCGCTATCATATACAATGAGCGGGGACTTGTTAACCTTCGGTTTCGCACTTGTGAAGAAGGTTTCCCAAGTTGACGTAATCGAGACGAGAGGCGCGACCATGGTAGGCAAGCTGACCAAGAAAGAGCGAAGCTGGATTCTCTACGATGTGGGCAATTCGGCGTTCGTGCTCCTTGCTACCGCGCTCATTCCCGTGTACTTCAAGACGCTGGCCGAGCCCGGTTCGTCGGTGGTGGTGGCATGGGGCTACGCCGAGACGGTGGCCTCGCTGCTGCTGGCGCTGCTCATGCCCGTGCTGGGCAGCCTGGCCGACCTCAAGGGCAACAAGAAGAAGTTCTTCGTGGGCACCGTGGGCACAGGCGCCATCGCGCTGGCCGCGTTGGGCATTCCCACGACGGCGCTCGCGTTCCTCATCATCTACGTCGTTGCGTCCATCATGCTGAACGGCTCGATGGTGTTCTACGACGCGTTCCTCGTGGACGCCACCACCGACGAGCGCTACGACGAAGTGTCGTCGCAGGGGTACGCCTGGGGCTACATCGGCTCGTGCGTGCCGTTCATCCTGTGCCTCGTGGTGGTGCTGCTCGGGCCGTCCGTCGGCATTCCCATGGACATCGGCATGAAAATCGCCTTCCTCATCACGGCCGTGTGGTGGGTGGCGTTCAGCATCCCGCTCATCCGCGACGTGCATCAGACGCACTACAAGGAACGCGCGACGCACCTGCTGCGCGACACGTTCTCGGGTTTGTGGCGCACGCTCAAACGCATCTGGAAGGACCGCCGCCTGCGCTTGTTCATGCTGGCGTTCTTCTGCTACATCGACGGCGTGCACACCATCATCAAGATGTCGACGAGCTACGGCACCGACCTCGGCATCGACGCGACGCAGCTGGTGCTGGCGCTGCTGGTGACGCAGTTCGTGGCGTTCCCCTCGGCCATCGCCTATGGGCGCCTGTCCACGAAGTTCGGCACGAAGCGCATGCTGCTCGTGGCCATCGGCGCGTACTTCTGCATCACGCTGTTCGCGGCGTTCTTCCTGCGCGAGGCCGTGGAGTTCTGGATTCTCGCGATTTGCGTGGGGCTGTTCCAGGGCGGCATCCAGGCGCTGTCGCGCTCGGAGTTCGGCAAGCTCATTCCGAAGGAGCACGCGAACGAGTACTACGGCTTCTTCGACATCTTCGGGAAGTACGCCGCCGTCATGGGCACGTTTTTGGTGAGCATTTTCACGCAGATCACGGGGAATTCGTCGCTGGGCGTGCTGAGCATCGCCGTGCTGTTCGTGCTGGGCTTCGTGCTGCTGCTGCGGATGCCCGACAAGAAGGGGTAGGGCGGCTGGCTCTGCGTCCCGCGGTTTCGTTTTGCAGCGCCGGCACCTCGCGTGCCGGCTTTTTTTATGCTTGCAATACTCTGCGACCTCATATACTATGTGAAGCATAGTATAACGGCATCGGAGGTATATCATGCACAACGTCATCTTCCAGGACTTCATCCACTCAACGCGCGGCGTGCTGTGCATCGTGCTGGTGGCGACCTTGATGCTGGGCGCGTGCTGCATGGTGACCGGGCGCCTGATGGCGCCGCCGCACGCGGCGGCCACCACCGTGGACGTGACCGTGGTTGCCGAGGTGCCGGCGGCCGAGGAGCAGGCGTTCGTGCCCTGGGGAACGAAGGTCCCCGTGCTGTCGTCGCTCGCGTCGATGCTGGTGGCGTCCGACCCTGACGCCACGCCCACCTCGTGGCACGGCCTGTCGGTCACCCTCTGCAAGAAGCTGCTGCAAGCAGGCTACTTGTAGGAACGGGCTCTTACCGCTCTGCGGGTTGATACTTGCGGCTGAGGAAATCGGCGAACAGCACCATGGCGGGATTGTCCTCGTCGAGCTTGTGGCAGATGGACACGGGCCCGAACACGCGGGGAGAGAAGTGCAGCGTGACGCGATCGTCCCGCAGCTGGAACGGTGGAAAGGTGAGCAGGCTCGCATCGCACAGCAGCACGTCTTCGGGAAGCGCCTTGTTGAGCGCGAGGTCTTCGAGCGAGTCGCAGTAGCGCTCGTTGATGGCGCAGCGCAGGTTGTTGCGCTTCACCGTGCCGGTGATGCAGGCGTTCCAGGAATCGTGCTTCATGTTGGCGGGTATGAGCAGCGTGTGCCCGTTGAGGTCGTCGATGCAGGGGTGCGGGATGGCGGCAAGCGGATGGGACTTGTCCACCCACAGCAGCAGCTCCGTCTCGGTGTAGGGGACGAGCTCCACCTGGTGCTTCCTTTGCAGCTCCTCGTCCTCGTAGTCGGCGTATCCCAGGTAGGCGCAATCCACCTTGCCCGATGCGACGTCCTCGATGCCGTCGATGTCTGCCCATGGGCAGATGACCACGTCGATATGGGCGTGGATCTTCTGAAACTCGTAGATGTAGTTGAGCAACGGTGCGCTGTACTCGTGGCGCGGCGACCGGATGACAATCTTGCCCTCGGCGTTCTGCTGGAGGGTTTGCAGCCGCGGCAGCAGGTCGTCGTGCAGCGCAACGATTTCCAGGGCGGTGTCGAGGAAGCATTGGCCGGCGGGCGTCAGGCGCGTGCGGTCGTTCGCGGCACGCTCGATGAGCAGCACGCCCGTTTCGCGCTCGAGCGCGCGGACGTGGTTGGACAGCGCCGGCTGGGTCATGTGCAGCGTTTTTGCCGTCGATGTGAAGTTCAGCTGCCTCGACAGCTCGATGAATTCACACAGATGCTCGATGTTCACGCGGCTCCCTCCCCGTACGCATCGCTCCCTCGCGTGCAGTATACCACGAGGTCGCGAGCGGCTTTCGCCAACCTCCTTCGGGAAAACGCGCCGCAGGGCTGTGGGGGCCATAACGAATGCGCATGACCTCCAAACGGCGCGCGCTCCCTTGTCTCCAAAGCATTATTTCTCCGACACCGCGCGCGGTCGGTATGCTTTGACCAGGGGAAAACCCAAGGGAGCCGCCCGAGCGGCGGCGAGAAGGAGGCAGAGATGTCAGAGCTTACCAGAAGGAATTTCTTGAGGGGCGCGGCACTCGTTGCGGGAACGGGCGCACTGGCCGGCTTGGCGGGATGCTCCGCCGCAGGCGCGAAGGACGCGCCGCAGGCCGCGGCCGAAACCGTGACGTGGGACGAAGAATTCGATGTCGTGGTGGTGGGTGCCGGCTTGGCGGGCGCCAGCGCTGCGGTGGCGCTTGCCCTTGAGGGCAGCGGCGAAACCTGCCTGCTCATCGAGAAGGGCACGAGCCCCCTTGGAAGCGGCAACAGCCCGTTCAGCGGCGGCAGCGTCATCTACACGGACCCCGAGCACAAGGACGGGTGCCTGAAATACTGGAAGGACCTGCGCGGATCGTTCACCACCACGCCGGACGACGTGCTTGAGACCTTCGTCGACTACATGGCCAGCACGGTGGACTTCATGAAGCAGGCCGGCGCGAAAGAGGAGGACTTCACCCTGTTCGAGCCGGGCAAGGCTCATCTGCTGAACGAGGGCGGCAGCGACGCGGAATACAGCGGCAACAGCATCATCTCGTGCTGGCCCGAGTACCCCGAGTTCGAGACGTCCACGAGCGTCGGACGTTTGATCTTCTCGGGTGCGGAGATGAAGACGGTGTCCATCTTCATGCTGTCCGCGGTGCAAAGCCACGACGACGTCATCACCATGAAGACGGGTGCGGCGCTCACGCAGCTCGTGCAAGACCCCGAGACGAAGGCCATCCTGGGCGCCGTGTACGACGACGGCGGGAAGCCCGTTGCCGTGAAGGCGAACAAGGGCGTCATCATGTGCCTGGGCGGTTTCGAGCGCAATCCCGCAATGCTGCAGGACTACCTGTCCATTTCTTCGGCGCACCATCTGGCGGGCGACTGCGACACGGGCGACGGGTTCAAGATATGCGCCGACATCGGGGCCGACTTCTGGCACATGAACTCGATGGCCGGCACGTGGAACGGCGCCATGAAGTTCGACGGTTCGGCGCATGCTCCGTGGTTCACGCTCGGCCGGCAATACGGCATCACCGTGGGCGTGCACGGACGGCGCTACTACATGGACGTGGATTACGTCGTGTCGCAGAGCTGGTACGACTACGCTCAAGGCGAGGCTGACATCGCCACCACCACGAGCTGCCGTCACGGCCACTACAACTTCGGCGGCGAGTGGCCCCACGTGGTGCTGCCGGCAACCAGCTGGTTCGTGTTCGATCAGGCCAACATGGAGAACGCGGTGCGCGGCGGCGTGGGCGTGCTGACGGAGAACGACCCGGTGGAGGACGGGTGGGCCGTGAAGGCCGACACCATCGAAGAGCTGGCCGCGCTCATCGACGTGCCCGCCGACGAGCTCGTGCAAACCGTCGCGGTGTGGAACGATTGCTGCGACAAGGGCGTGGACTACCAGTTCTACCGCTCGCCCGACTGGCAGTATCCCGTTGCAGAGCCGCCCTTCTACGCGATTCGCTGCGAGCCCGAGTTCATCAACACGGATGGCGGCCCCGTGCGCAATGCGAAGGCGCAGATTCTCGACCGGGAAGGCGAGCCCATCCCGAACCTGTACTCGTCGGGCGAGTTCGGCTCGGTGTGGTGCAACATGTACCAGGGCGGCGGCAACTTGAGCGAGTGCGTGAACTTCTCGCGCATCGCCGTCGATACGATCCTGGGCAAGTAAGCGGCCCTGCAAAACCCCGATTCCCCCGCGAGCCGGCCTATCCTTCCCTCGGCTCGCGGGGGACGGCGGTTTCTACGAGGTGGCGCGTTCCCAGGAGGCCGACGAGCACGACGAGGCCGAGCAGGATGAACGTGATTTGCGTGGCCTCGGTTTGCACGTTGGCGTGGGAGGCGACGAGCTCGTCGGCCTCCTGCGCGGGCAGCTGGTAGGGCTCGATGAGGGCGAGGAACGACTCGTCGCTTGCGAAGGTGGCGCTCTGCTCGATGAACAGCGGGCGCGTGGCCGGGTCCACCGCGTCGGACGGAAGCGCGGAGGCCATGCCGAAGGACAGCGCCAGCAAGAGCGACGTGCCCGCGGCGGCCGTTCCCAGCGCCATGCCCACGTTGCGGGCCGCACCCTGCACGCCGCCCGACTGCTGCGCGTCGCGTCCCGACACGGCCGAGGCCACAGCGTTGTTCGCCTGCGAGTTCACCGCGCCCACGCCAAGCCCTCCCAAGCACACGCCCGCGTACAGCGTGGGTCCCACGCCGCCGTTCGTCACGCCTGCGGCGATGAGCGCGCACGCGGCGGCCATAGTCGCGAACCCGCCGCGGATGAGCAGGCGGGACGACAGGTGGGGCGCGAGCTTCGGCAGGAAGGTGGCCAGCACGAACATCGGCAGCGCCGACAGCAGCGAGAAGATGCCGGTTTGAAACGCTGTGAACCCGGCGATGAGCTGCAGATGCGGGGTGATCACCATGCCCTGCGCGCCCATGTAGAAGAAGGGCAGCGCCACGGCGACGAGGCCCGCGCGCACGGGGCGGCTCTCGATGAATGCGCGCGGTATGAGCGCGCTGCCGTGCACGCGCTCGACGCGCCGCTCGACCGGGATGAGCACGACGAGCAGCACCAAACCGCAGGCGGCCAGCGGCAGGGCGGGCGAGATGCCGGCCAAGGTGAAGGGGCAGCCCGTGGTGGGTGCCACCACGCCCCAGGCGGGAATGCGCGACACGCCGAACAGGAACAGGCCCAAGCCCAGCGCGGCAAGCGCCGTGCCCACGCCGTCGAGCCGCGCACTGCGGCCCTCCGCATGCAGTGCCGGCAGCAGGACGGTGCTCAGCAGCACGAGCACGAAGTAGACGCCCAACACGCCGAACGTGATGCGGAATCCGGTGCCGTCCATGAGCGCACCGAGCGCAAGCGGCGAGAGCGTGGAGATAGCGGCCGCTCCCGCGATGGCGCCGAACGCGATGGCGCGCCGGCGGCCCTGGAACAGCCCGGGCACGAATCCCAGGACGGCGGGCGTGACGAGACTGGCTCCCAGGCCCATGACGAGTCGCCCGCCCCAGGTGAACGTCAACATGTCGGGTGCGCACGCGGCGAACGCCTCGCCGGCGACGGCAAGCACGAGGCCGATGCGCAGCGTGCGTCGCCAACCCCAGGCGACGCCCAGCATGCCGCCGGCAATCATGAAGGCACCTGCTACGAGGGCGTACACGGTGGTTGCCACTTGGATGTCGCCGAGCGAGGCGCCCAGCTCCGTCGAGAGTTGCGCCACGGCGATGTTCATGGCCGCGTTGTCGCTTGTGGTGCCGATTTGCGCCAGGATGAGGGCGACGAGCGGCGCGTACGATGGCGAACTCTTCGCGGGTGCGGTGGCGGTGCGCATGTGGGAGCGAGATGACATGAAAACCCCTCCAGCCGAGATGCAGCCCCAGCTGCGAATCCGGTGTTTTCGCTTATTGTAGGCGGCGCAGCGAAACGGCCGCCTTCGACAATTGCCGGAGAAACGGCAATTGTGCCGGATCGGCCCGCGTGGTTTACCGCTGCTCCGGAACGGATGCACCTTGTGCGAGCGGAGCGGCGCGAACCTCGTACCGTAAAATATGAGGTGCAAAGCTTCATATCCGCCGAGGTGAACGCAGGGGGTTTGCGATGAACGTAAGGCAGGGAGCGTTGCTGCGGGAACTGCTTGAGGCAAGCGAGTTCCAGACGTGCGATCACTTCGCCAGTCGGCTTGGCTGCTCCGAAAAGACGGTGCGCAACGACGCGAAGGTGATTTCCACGTTTCTGCGGCACGAGGGTTTCACCTCGCATATTGTGGGCAAGCGCGGCGCCGGGTTGCGGCTCGTGCTCGTGCAGGGCGAGGACAACCGCCTGGCGCGCGTGCTCGAGGAGAGCGAGTTCTCCATGCAGCCGCGCTTCGAGCGCCTGTGCCAGGAGATGATCGTGTTCGCCTGCTCGCCGGGCACGCATACGGCCGAGTCGCTCGCGCGCAGGCTGTACACCAACAAGCAGCAGATCCAGGCCGATCTGCGGTGGTGGCAGCGCACGCTTTCGCCCTACGGCATCGCGCTGACCACCGGGCGCAGCATCACGCTCGAAGGGGCCGAATGGGTGGTGCGCGGCTTCGTCATGTCGGTGCTGTTCTCGTTTTCGGCGCGCGCCATCAAACAGCGCATCGAACCGTCGCTGACGGGGGAGGGCGTGAGCGAGTACGATCAAACCTTCTACGAGCGCTGCATCGACGAGGCGCAGGAGTCGCTCGGCTTCCGCTTCTCGAGCAATGCGCAGTGGCAGCTCACCGTGTACCTGAAAATAGCGGTCGCGCGCATTCGCCTGGGGTACACCATCATGACGCACACGAGCCATCGCGTGCTGTCGCCGTGCTTCGCGGACATGCGCACGCGGCTCGAGCGGCACTTCGGCATCACGGTGTCGCTGGCCGAAATGCATCTGCTGCAAGACATGGCCGACTGCTGCACCTGGCAATGGAGCTCGAAGCTCATGGAGCAGTACGTGCCCGACGAGCATGCGCTCGACATCGCGCGCGAGATTGTGCGGGCGCTGGCCGACAGCTTCCAAAGCGAGGTGTCGGCGTCGTACGTGAAGCCGCTGGGCATTCTCGTGGAAAGCGGGTTGACGCGCCGTGCGTGCGGGTTCACCATCAGCAATCCCAACGAGCTGGCGGTGAAGTACGACACCATGGACAGCTTCTGCCTGCTGTCGTCGGTGCTCGTGGATGTGGCGCCGGTGCGCGAGGCGAGCTTGCACGGATCGGATTACGCCCGCATCGTGCTCGTGCTGCTCGAGTACCTGGAGCAGGTGGATTATCAGCGCCGGTACCGTGCCGGCCTGGTGGTGAACTGCGGCATCGACCTGGCGCTGTACGGCAAGCGCCGCATTGAGAAGCTGGTGTCGAAGGTGCGCGTGGCCGATATCGTCACCGAGGACGAGGTGCAGATGGCGTGCACGAAGTCGAGCAGCGGGCTGTTCGACCGCTTCGACTTCCTCATCTCGTTCGAGCCGCTGGCGGTGGACTTCCCTTCGGTGGTGGTGTCGAGCACGGTTGACGAGCGCGACATCGAGCGCATCGTGGCGGCCATCCCGCTGTGGAAGAGCGGGCACGAGACGGGGCTGCCGTGGGTGCATCGCAAGCTCAAGCGCGGCCTGAAGGGCGTGAGCGTGGTGCGCAGCCTGTACGACGGCCTGGTGGAGGACGGGGAAATCGACCTGACGTACGAGCGGTTCGTGTGGCTGTTCGAAACGCTGTGGTTCGTGAAGGGGCGCACGCTCGTGCTGCCCCTGTGCTGCAGCGGCGTGCGGCGCACCCGTGCCGTGTTGTACCAGATGGAGGGCGACGCGCAGGCGTTCGGGAAGCACTGCTCCATGGCCGCCGTGCTGCTGGTCCCCCTGAGCGACCGCGGCGACCTCACCCCCGCCACCGAACGCTTCAAGCGCGTCCTCGAAGCCCACGCCGACATAGCCGACACCGTGGACGACGACGATTTCTTCGGGAATTTCCCGGAGTAGGGGGAGGGGTTCCTCGCGTTTTTGCATGGGGGGATTCTCTTCCCTATTGGCGCGCCGGGGTGCGTGCGGGTTGTGCGGGGCGTGCGCGCCGCGGGGTGACCTGCGGGATTGCTGGTCGGCGCGCGAAGCGTCGCCGACTATGCGCGCCGTCAGGCGCGCCAGGAGGAAGGGGAAAGGCGGAGGGGGGCTCGCAGCCCCCCTCCGCCTTTCCCCTTCCTCCCCCTCTCGCTCTACCCCCTGTACACCTCGTTTCCTTCCTTTAGCGTTGCTGCTACGCGCACTTCTCGCAGGTTCTCGGGCTCTTCCTTGAACGGGTCGCGATCGAGTATTGCCAAGTCGGCCAGCTTGCCGACTTCGAGGGTGCCTTTGCGGGCCTCTTCGCCGTATTGGTAGGCGCCGTTCTTCGTGATGGCGCAGAGGGCCTCGTACACGGTGACCTTCTGGTCCTCGTCGAGCTGCGCGCCCTTCTTCGTTACGCGGTTCACGGCGCACCAGGCGGCTTCGAGCAGGTTGGGGCGCAGCACGGGGGTGTCGGTGTGCAGCGTGAAGGGCAGGCCGCACCGGGCGGCGTCGCCGCAGGCGCTGATGCGGCCGCCGCGCTCGGGGCCGAAGTTGCGCAGGTGGATGTCGCCCCAATACCAGATGTGCGACGAGAAGATGGACGGGATCATGCCCAGCTCGGCCATGCGCTCGTACTGGTCGGCGCGCGCCGTCTGGCAGTGGATCATCACCGGTCGCAGCTCGTGCTTGCGCGGGTTGTCGGACGCCTCCACCGCGGCGGCGTACACGCGCAGCAGCTGGTCGGAGGCCGCATCGCCGTTCGCGTGGCACAGCAGCTGGTGCGAGCTGTCCACGGCCTTGCGCGCGAAGGCGAGCGCGTCCTCGTCGGTCATGGTGCCGTAGGCCACCCAGTCGTCCTCGCCCTCGGGGCCGCGCACGTAGGGCTCGGTCATCCAGGCGGTGAGCCCCTGCGGCGAGCCGTCCAGGAACATCTTGAGGCCGCCGAAACGCAGGTGGCCGCGGTAGTTCGGGCTGTCGAAATCGGCGTGCCGCTCCAGCATGGCGTCCACGTCTTCGCCGTGCATGGGGTAGGCCACCACGTCGAGCTTGAGCTTGCCGCTGTCGGCAAGCTTGCACAGCTCGTCGGCCATGGAGGCCGGCGTAGCCCCGTCCTGGCAGGTGGTGATGCCGTGCTCGAGGTACACGAGCTGCATGTCGTCGGCGATGGAGGCCAAATCGAGGTTCATGCGCGGCTGCGTGACGACGAACAGGCGGTTGATGGCGGCGGGTTCCTCGGCGTACCCGTCGGGCTCGTTCGTGCCTTCGACGCGGCCGAAGCGGCCGCCCTCGGGGTCGGGGGTGGAGGCGTCGATGCCGGCCAGCTTGAGCAGCGCGCTGTTCGCCACGGCCATGTGGTTCGAGGCGTGAATGGCGATGAGCGGCACGTCGGTGGACACGGCGTCGAGCACGCTCTTGTCGGGGTGGCGCCCTTCGGCCAGCGCGTTCTGATCGTAGCCGGTGGCCATGACCACGCCGTCGGGGCCGATGCGGCGCGCTTCCATGAACTCCCGCATGCGCTGCTCGATGTCGGCGAACGACGTGCAGGCGGACAAGTCGGCGTACAGGGCGTACTGCATGGCGCCGGTGAAGTGGCCGTGCGGGTCGATGAAGCCGGGCAGCACGGTGGCGCCCTCGAGGTCCACCGCTTCGGCGTCGGGGGCGGCGGTGCGGGCGTCTTCAAGCGATCCGATGAAGGAGATGGTGCCGTCGTCGGCGACGACGAGCGCTTCGGCGCAATCGCCCTCGGCGGTCATGGAGTAGAACGTCGCGTTGTGCAAGAGCTTGGTCATGGGGTCTCCTCACGCAGTTGGGTACCAGGGTAGGGCAAAAGAAACGGGTGGGGTGTCATCCCACCCGCAAACGTTGCGATTATGGTGCTGTTTTCGAGGGCGGGCGCCCCCGGGGAAAGGGCGCCCGCGGGGTGGGGCATCAGGCGGGCGTAGGAGCGAAGTCCTCGTCGTCGATGGCGGAAGGTGCGGCGGCGGGCACGGCTTCGGTCTCCTCTTCCTTGCGGAAGACGGTGATCCAGCGCGTGGTGATGAGGCCGGCGAGGATGACCACGGCGGACACGCCGTAGCCCGTGATGGTGGAGTTGACGCGCGCCTGGGAGTTGATGGCCACAAGCTCGCTCTTCTCGGTGTCGGTCATGGGGATGTCGGCGATGGCCTGCTCGAACTGCGTGTCGCCCATGAGCGTGAGGTTGCGCTCCGACACGGCCTGGCGCACCGCGGGGGTGATGGTGGGGTTGGCGTCCATGGCGGCGTTGATGTTCGAGGTGATACCGAACAGCAGCACGGCGCCCACGGCCGCCACGCCGATGGCCTGGCCCACGTTGCGCATGGTGGTTTGGATGCCGCCCGACTGCGAGGCGTCGCGCTCGTTCACGGCCAGCGCCACGATGTTGTTCGTGTGCGAGCTCACGATGCCGGCACCGGCGCCGGCCACGGCCAGGCCCACCCACATGAGCGGGGTGACCGTGCTGCCCTGCAGCGACAGGCCCATGGGAATGAAGGCCAGCGCCATGACGCAGTAGCCGATTTGGATGACGCGGCGCGGGTTGGCGTTCGGGATGAACTTGGGAATGCCCATCGAGAACAGGAACGTGGGAATGCCCACGGCCAGGGCCGACACGCCCATGAGCACGGGCGACCATCCGGCGACGAGCTGCAGGTAGGGCGACAGCAGAATGGCCTGCAGGCCCATGAAGAAGAACGTGATGGCCGAGGCGATGAGGCCGGCGCGTACCTGCGGGGTCTTGAGGAACGACTGCGGCAGCAGGGCGATGCCGTTCTTCGCCTCAACGCGCTTCTCCACGAACACGAGCACGACGAGCACGATGAGGCCGAGGGCCGCCATGGGCAGCGCCGGCGAAATGCCGAAGATGGTGAAGGGCGCGTCGGCGAAGGGCTCGATGAGGCCCCAGGCCGAGATGCGGGACAGGCCGATGAGGAACAGGAACAGGCCGATGGCGGCCAGACCCGTGCCCAGGCCGTCGAACTTGAGCTTCTCATGCGACTTTTCGATAGCCGGGATCTTCAGCGACATGACCAGTACGAGCACGAAGTACACGGCCAGCACGGTGTAGGTGACGCGGAAGCCGCCCACCTGCATGACGATGCCCAGGAACAGCGGCAGAAACGCCGACAGGCCCGACGCGGCGCCGATGCAGCCGAACGCGAGCATGCGGTTCTTGCCGTGGTAGATGTGGGGGATGAGTCCCAGCACCGAGGGGATCATGAAGCTGGCTCCGAATCCGACGAGGATGCGGCCTCCCCAAATGAAGACCGTCATGTTCGGCGACAGCGCCATGACCAGCTCGCCTGCGGCGCACAGGGCAGCGCCCATGCGGAAGTTCTTCTTCCAGCCGATGATGGTGCCCATAAGGCCGCCGGCAATCATGAAGGCGCCGGCCATGAGCGAGTACACCATGTTCGCCAACTGGATGTCGGGGGTGGTGGCCCCCAGGATGGTGACGAGCTCGGTGTTGGCCAGGCCGAGCGCGCCGTTGTCTCCCGACGTCCCCATCTGAGCCATGATGAGCACGAGGATGGGAAGGACGAGGAACTTCTCGACGCCCTTCTCCGCTGGTGCTGCGGGGTTGTTCTGTTTCATGCTTCCTCCTTGTCTGCGTGCAGTGGGTCTGCTGGCGCTCATTGTAATGACGCGGTGTCACGGGCTTGGCAGAATCGCTACCGGAGCAACGGCAAAACGACGGAGCTCCGGAACGCGGAGCGTGCGGAAGGCAGCGCTGCGGCCGCGCGAAACGCAGCGGCATCGTGCCAGGTGGGGAGGCGGTTGATAGGCTTGCGTGCGCGGCGGCACCTCGGTGCGCACGCCCGGTGCGCCGAAGCGTTACCGCTGGTGGTGCCGGATCTCCGGCAAGGGTTCATCTGCGGGACCCCGTATGCGCTTCCTATAATGCGGTGCGTTCACCACGAAGAGGAGGGTGCTTCCATGGAGGTTTCCGCAATGGCTCAGAAAACGTTTTCGTCGTACGCCGCGAACAAGTGCATCATCGGATACGGCCTGATCAACGGCATTGTCAACGCAGGCGTGTTCGCCGCCATGCACGCCGGATCGCCCGAGGTGGTGTTCGGTTTGCCCGACATCCTCTTCGATTTGGCGCTCACGGGGCTCATCCTGGGCATCATCCTGTTCGCCTGCGTGGTGCCGCTGACGCGCAACGACTTGAAGGCGAACCGGTTCGCGCCTCCCGCGACGCTGCCGTCGGTGGCGCGCCTCATGCCGCGCTCGTACGTGGGCGGCATGCTCGTGCTCGGCGTGATAGCGGCGGTGCTCGCCGTTGCGGTGGGCGCGGCGCTCGCGCTCGTCGTGGGACTTGTGCTGCCGCTGCCCCTTCCCTTCATTCCCATGATGGCGCTCAAGGGCTGCGTGTGCGCGGTCATCGGCGCGTGCTCCGGGTTCCTCACCATCTCGTACGTGGTGCGCGGCTAAGCGGCTGCGCACGTCCGTCTGCGCTCGCTCTGCGCCCGCGCCTCGCCCTGCGGGCTTCCTCGATGCGGTATCATGGCACGCGTCGCATCTTCTTAGAGGATAGTGGAGGAGGCCCCGTGGTCACTGTTGCGGACATCATCGCGTTGCCGGCGTTTGAGAACGTGGAGCTTGCCGCCCCGTGCGAGGGGGCGGAGCGGCGCGAGGTGCGCAACGTGGGCATCCTCGATTGCCCTCCCGACTACAACGAGTACAGCGTGTACAAGTCCGGCGAGCTCATCCTGACGAACCTCGGCTTCGCCTTCGGCAACCCGGGGATGGCGGAGAAGTCGCTTCTGGCCATGCTGCGTCGCGACGTGGCCGCCATCGCCATCAAAACCGTGTACGAGCCTCCCATCAGCGATGCCGTGCGCGCCGAAAGCACGGCGCGCGGCGTGCCCCTGTACGTGTACGACGGGGCGTACCACGAGACGGTGGCGTACCAGTCGCTCGACCTCATCCGGCGCGACCGCGAGGAGCTGGACAAGGGCAAGGCGCTCGACGAGCTGCTCACCACGCACGACGGCGACCGCATGCGCACGAAGCTGAGCGCGCTCGTGGGCGTGACGGGCTCGACGCTGCAGTGCTTCGCGTTCGCCCTGCGCGCCGGCGATACGTGCTCGTTCTACGCCATGCTCGACGCGGTGTCCGCGGTGCTCGCTTCGGCGAAGGAGGCCTGCGCCGCCATCGAGTCGGCGCGCGTCTGCCGCTACCACGAGCACATCCTGGCGTTCGTGTCGTACGGCTCGGTGGCCGAGAGCGAGCGCGCCGCGGCCGAGCAGCGCTGCGTGTCGTTGGCCTCGGCGGAGGGCAGCCTGCATGCGGGCGTGAGCGAGCCGGTGCTGCTGAGCGACGGCGACCTGGGCATCCGCCAAGCGTTGGCGGCCGCGGGCGCGGCGAAGCGCCACGGCGAGCACCTCGTGCGCTTCTCGGGGCTCCACCTGTCGGCGTTCGCAAGCGCGGCGCAGGCGGATCGCCTGTTCATGAGCGCAAGCGCGCTGTACCGCTCCATGCTGGCCGGCTACGACGAAGAGCACGGCACCGAGCTCTTGCGCACGGCCGAGGCCCTCGTCGACCACCATGGCGACGTGAAGTCCATCGCGGAGGAGCTGCATCAGCACCCCAACACCGTGCGCTACCGCATGCGCAAGATGAAGGCCGTCCTGGGCGTTCCCCACGAGGACGACAAGCTGTTCATCAGACTTCTCGGCCTGGTGTTTCTTCCGGAGCTGGACGCTCCTCGTCGCTGAACGGCGAGGCCGCCTTCTGCTTGCTTGCCAGGTTCACGCCCGCGTACGTCACGAGGCCCGAGGCCATGCCCGCCACGATGGGAATCGAGCTCGCGGTGCCCAGCGTGAGGAAGCATCCCGTCACCACCACGGCGCTCACGCCGAGCGCGTACAGCCCGGCCTTCGGGCTGAACCGCTTCAACACGAAGCTGGCCACGAGCGGCACGAACACGCAGCCCGACAGGTAGCCGTAGCTGATGTCGATGCCCACCAGCACGTCGTTGATCCACAGCGAGCACACCATGACCACGACGCCGATGAGTGCCGCGAACGCGCGCGTGACGTTCACCTCGCTCATGCCGCCCGACCCGCGCGTCCCTCCCGTCGCGCGCGGCCGCGCGCGCACGAAGCGCAGGAACAGGTCGTTGTACAGGATGGTGGAGGACGCCAGGATGGTGCCGCTCGACACCGACATCGTGGCCGCCATGGCCGCGGCCAACACGAGGCCGCGCACGCCCACGGGCAGGAAGGTGGCGATGCCCGTCACGAACGAGTTCTGCGAATTGTCGAGGTGGGGCAGCAGCACGGCCACGCTCATGCCGATGATGACGGTGGCGAACGCGTACAGGATGCTGTAGATGCCCGCGCCGATGGTGCCGCGCTTCGACACCTTCTCGTTCTTGGCGGTGAAGATGCGCTGCCAGATGTCCTGTCCGATGATGAGCCCCGGCACGTACAGCACCACGTAGGCGAAGCTCTTGTCGAAGCCCATGCTGCCCGCCGAGAGAAACGCCTCGGGCACCTTCGCCATGAGCGCGTCCCAGCCGCCCGCGGCCGAAATGCAGAAGAGGGGCGCCAGGATGAGGATGCCGATGGTTTTCACCACGAACTGCACGATGTCGGTCATGGTCACCGACCACATGCCTCCCACCATGGTGTACACGATGACGATGCCGCCGCCCAGCACCATGGACAGCGTGGCGTTCAGCCCCAGCACGCCGTTGATGATGGTGCCGATGGAGATGACCTGCACCACGCTGAGCGTGAGCGTGTACACGAGCGTGAGCACCGAGCTGAAGATGCGCGCCGTGGGCCCGTAGCTGCTTTCCACCACCTCGTTCACGCTGAGCGCGCGCAGGCGCGACAGCTTGCTCGTGACGAGGAAGCCGGCCAGGATGAGCCCCAGGCCGATGCTCAGGTTGAGCCAGATGCCGCCGAACCCGTACTCGTAGCCCAGCTGGGCGCTTCCCACGGTGGAGCCGCCGCCCAGTGCGAGCGCGGCCATACAGCCGAAGAACAGGGGAAACGATAAGCGTCTGCCCGCTACCAGGTAGTCCTCTTTCGTCTTGGTGAACCTCATGGCAACGAACCCGACGGATACGATGACGATGAAATACAGCGCGATGATGACGTAGTCGATCGGTGACAAAACCATACGCGACCCCCACTTCTTAGGAAGAACCCGCCTCGCCTGTATCCTAAAGTGAGGAGCTTTGCCGCCCGTTGTTCAGGTGGACAAAGCGAGCGGCTTGGGATTTGTCCACCTGTCCATACGGGGGTGCCGGACGCGTTCCGTATGATGCTTGCAGTACCTGGCCTGCCAAGAGGGGTCGCACCGATCAGGCGTGACGTCCGTCGGGGAATAGGGCGCAAGGGGCATCCATCGAAAGGAGCATCACATGACCGAGTCGGTATTCCAGGGACGCAGCCTCCTCTCCACGAGGGACTACACGAAAGACGAGCTGATGTATCTCATCGGGTTCGCCGAGCATCTCAAGGAGATGAAGAAGCAGAACATCGAGCACCACTACCTCGCGGGCAAGAACATCGCGCTCTTGTTCGAGAAGACGTCCACCCGCACGCGTGCCGCCTTCACCACGGCGTGCATCGACCTCGGCGCGCATCCCGAGTACCTGGGCAAGAACGACATCCAGCTGGGCAAGAAGGAAACGGTGCGCGACACGGCGCTCGTGCTGGGCTCCATGTTCGACGGCATCGAATTCCGCGGCTTCAAGCAGGAGCACGTGGAGGACCTCGCGAAGTACAGCGGCGTGCCGGTATGGAACGGCCTCACCGACAAGGAGCATCCCACGCAGATGCTGGCCGACTTCATGACCATGAAGGAGAACTTCGGCAAGCTCGAGGGCCTCACGCTGGCCTACTGCGGGCAGGGTCGCAACAACGTGCAGAACTCCCTCATGATCACGAGCGCCATTCTGGGCGTGAACTACTACAACGCCACGCCGAAGGAACTCGAGCCCGATCCGGCCATCCTCGAGCTGGCGCAGTCCTTCGCCGCCGAGAGCGGCGCGCGCATCACGGTGACGAACGACCCCATCGAGGCCGTTGAGAACGCCGACGCCATCTACACGAACGTGTGGGCCGCCATGGGCGAGGAATCCCAGTTCGCCGAGCGCGTGAAGCTCATGTCGCCCTACCAGGTGAACGCCGAGCTGCTGTCCCACGTGAAGAACCCCGACTACATCTTCCTGCACTGCCTGCCGGCCTTCCACAACGCGGAGACCGAATACGCCGCCGACATGGCCGAGCGCTTCGGCGTCAAGGAGATGGAAGTCACCGACGAGGTGTTCTACTCCGATCACGGCCGCCAGTTCGAGCAGGCCGAGAACCGCATGCACACCATCAAGGCCATCATGGCCGCTACGCTGGGCAACCTGTACATCCCGCGCGTGTAGGGTATCTGATCTGCCAAGGAGAGGAGCTTTCATGTCGGACAAAGAGCCGGCCCAGGGCAAGAAGAAATTCAAGATGCCCAACACCTACGTCATCCTGTTCGGGGTCATTTGCTTTATCGCGGTGCTGAGCTGGTTCGTTCCCGGCGGCGCGTACGAGCTGAACGCCAACGGCGATGCCATCTCGGGGACGTACCACATCGTCGAATCCAACCCGCAGGGCATCTGGGACGTGTTCATGGCGCCCATCACGGGCATGCTGGGTTCGGGTGCCATCAGCGGCGCCATCGCCATCTCGCTCACCATTCTGCTGTTCGGCAGCTTCCTCGAGATGATGGAGGAAACCGGTGCGGTGAAGACGGCGCTCAAGCGCATCACCATGAAGAACCAGAACAACATGCACCTGCTCATCGCCATCCTCGTGTGCATCATGGCGTTCCTCGGAACCTTGGAGGGCGCCTACGAAGAGGGCATCGTGTACTTCCTCATGTTCGTGCCGGTGATCTTGGCCCTGGGCCTCGACACCGTGGTGGCCATCATGATCGTGGTGTTGGGCACGCAAGCGGGCTGCCTCGCATCGACGGTGAACCCGTTCGCCACGGGCATCGCGTCGGGCATCGCGGGCATCTCGGCCGGCGACGGCATGGGCATGCGCGTGCTGATGCTCGTGGTGTTCACGGCGCTCGTCATCCTCATCATCAACCGCTACGCGGACAAGATCAAGGCGCACCCCGAGAAGTCGGTGCAGTTCTTCCGCCGCAAAGAGGACCTGGCCGAGTTCCCCGTTTCCGCCAACGACGACCTCACGCTGTCGGGACGTCAGAAGGGCGCGCTCGTCATCTTCGTCCTCACGTTCGCCATCATGATCGTCGGCTGCGTTCCCTGGACGTCCATCAACCCCGATTGGACGTTCTTCGAAGAGTTCGTGGCATGGATCGGTGTCACGCCGGTGCTGCGCGAGGTGCTGGGCGCCGACATCACGCCGTTCGGCTCGTGGTACTTCCCTGAAATCGCCATGCTGGTGATGGTGATGACCCTGCTCACCGGCGTGATCATGCGCTACAAGGCCGACAAAATCATCGACACGCTGGTGAAGGGCGCTGCCGGGCTCGTGTCCACCGCCTTCGTCGTGCCGCTGGCGCGAGGCATCCAGGTGGTGATGGACGGCGGGCAGATCACGCCCACCATCCTGCACATGTGCGAGAGCACGCTGTCGTCCCTGCCTCCCGTGGCCTTCGTGATCGTGGCGCTGATCTGCTACTTCCTTATCGCGTGCCTCATTCCTTCCTCCACCGGCTTGGCGGCGGCCACCATGGGCATCATGGCCTCGCTGTCGCAGTTCGCCGGGGTGGACGTGGCCATCATGGTGACCATCTACTGCATGGCCCTGGGGCTGGCCAAGATGATCGCGCCAACGTCGATCGTGGTGATGACCTGCACCTCGGCCGCCCACATGAGCTACGGCGACTGGGTGAAGAAGGCCGTTCCCATCGTGGGCTTCCTTTTCGTCGTGTGCTGCGTGTTCCTGTGCGTGGCCGTGATGCTGTAAGCCTTCGCACGCTGTTCGTTCCAACCAATCCGTCAATGAAAGGAGCCTGTCATGGCTGAGTCAGAAGAGAAGATCTACGTATCGAACGCAACGAACCCCCTCAAGAAAGTGATGATGTGCTCGCCGCGGTACTACCAGTTCAACGGCATCAACGTGATCACCGCCGAGTGGATGAAGAAGGGCGACCAGGAGAAGAACGACGTCATGGTGGCCGAGTGGCAGATGCTCGTGGACGCCTACAAGGCCAACGGCATCGAGGTGGTGGAAGTGGAGGCGCGCCCCGAGTTCGAGGTGATGACCTTCGCCCGCGACTACGGCTGCATGATCAAGGAAGGCGCCGTGATCGGCCACTTCCGCCATCCCGTCCGCCAGGTTGAGGCCGTGGCCTACGAGAACAAGCTCAAGGAGATGGGCGTGCCCATCGTGGCCCGCGTGAACGCCGGCTGCATGGAGGGCGGCGACTTCTGGATGATCGACGAGCACACGCTGGCATGGGGCCAGGTGGACCGCACCGACCAGGCCGGCGTGGACAACCTGCGCGACCAGCTGCAGAAGTTCGGCTACACCGTGGTGGGCGTGCCGTGCCCGCCCGACAACCTGCACCTCGACATGATCTTCAACATCGTGGCCCCGCAGGTGGCGCTGGCCTGCATCGACCAGCTGCCGTACAACTTCCTCCAAATGCTCAAGCGCCGCAACTTCGAGCTTATCCCTGTGGCCAGCGAGGACATGTACAAGCACGGCTGCAACGTGCAGTGCATCGGCGACGGCAAGGTCATCGCCATCGAGAAGAACAAGCACATCAACGACAAGATGCGCGCGCTGGGCATCGACGTCATCGACGTGCCGCTCGACCAGATTCTGCATGCGGGCGGCGGCCCCCACTGCCTCACGCAGCCCATCGAGCGTCCGTAACGCACGGCGCGATTGAAAGGCAGGGCACTCATGAAGGTTTTGATTTGCGATCATCCTGACTCCATGATGCCCGACCACACGCTGGAAACCGAGACCCTGCAAGCGGGTCTCGGTCCCGACGTGGAGGTCGAGGTGTACGAGTACCAGGAAGACAAGCGCGACGAGTTCTACGAGCATCTGGCCGACGCCGACGCGCTGCTCACGGCGTTCGTCACGGTGGACGCCGAAGCGATGGACCGCGCCCCCCGGCTCAAGGTGGTGTCGCTCAACTCCACGGGCTACGACCAGGTGGACCTGGAAGAGGCCACGAAACGCGGCATTGGCGTGTGCCCCATCGGCGAGTACTGCACGTGGGACGTGTCGGAGAGCGCCATCGCGTACATGAACGCGCTCAACAAGCACTTCAAGTTCTACCAGAAGGAAATCGACGAGCGCCACAAGTGGGATTACGCCGCCGCGCCGCAGTGGCCGCGCCTCGAAGATCAGGTGCTGGGCATCGTGGGCTTCGGCAAGATTGGCAAGTGCACGGCCGAGAAGGCGTCGGGCCTCGTGAAGAAGGTGATCGCGTACGACCCGTACGTGGACGACGTGGCGTTTGCCGAGCGGTCGGTGACGCGCGTGACGAAGGACGAGCTGCTGGCACAGGCCGACATCATCGTGAACCACATGTGCCTGACCGACGACAACGTGCACTTCTTCGACGAGGCCGCGTTCGCCGCGATGGTGCGCAAGCCCATCTTCATCAACCTCGGGCGCGGCAGGTGCGTGGACGAAGCGGCGCTCGTGGCGGCGCTCGACGCGGGCACGCTGCGCGCCTTCGGCACCGACGTGCTGTACGACGAGACGCCGGACCTGTCCACGAACAAGCTGGTGGGGCGCGACAACGTGATCATCACGCCGCACTCCGCCTTCTACTCGACGACGGCCATCGAAGATTTGGAACGTTTGAGCTGCGAGAACATCGTCCACTTCCTGAACGGCGAGAAGGACAAAGTGTTCAAGCTGGTGAACGAGGTATAGGGGAGTCCCTTGCCACCCTGAGCGGCTGCGCCCGGGGTGGCAGGCCGGGGGATTGTGCGACGATGCGGCTTCTGCGGTATCATGGGCTCGATAGGTTCCGGGAGGAGGCTCCATGATCACGGTTGCGGACATATTGGCGTTGCCGGCGTTCGAGCAGGTGCAGGCCATCACGCGGTGCGCCGGCGCCGGTGCGCGCGAGGTGCGCAACGTGGGCATCCTCGACTGTGCGCCCGACCAGGACAACGGGTACCTGGCGTATATCCCCGGCGAGTTCATCGTGACGAACCTGGGGTTCGCGCGCGACGACTCGGAGCTGTCCGAGCGCTCGCTTTTGGTGCTCATCGCGCGCGGCGTGTCGGGCATCGCGTTGAAGAAGGTGTACCGCCCCATCGTGAGCGAGCACGTGATTGCCGTTGCCGAGGAAGCGGGCGTGCCGTTGTTCCTGTACGACGGGGCCTATCACGAAGTGGTGGCCTACCAGGCGCTCGACCTCATCCACCGCGACAGGAGGGAGTCCGACAAGGGGCGCATCCTCGACAACCTGCTGTCGGGCCACGACCCGCAGGCCACGCGCGCGGCGCTGTACGAGCTTGCGGGCACCACGGGTTCCACCATGCAGTGCATCGCCGCGGCTCCGCGGTCGCTCGACGAATGCTCGCTGTACGCCACCTTCGATGCCCTTGTCGCGGTGCTGACCGACTTCGAGCGCGATTGGGACGTGGTGGAAGCGACGTTCGTCTTCCGCTACCATGGCGCGCTGCTCACGTTCGTCTCGTACGCGCAGCCGCCCGCGGGCGTGCGCACGCGCTCGGAGGGCGATCTCGTGGCGCGCATGCGCACCGCCGGGTCGGTGTCCCTGGGCGTGGGCGAGGAGACGCCGCTTTCGGACGGCGACATGAGCGTGCGCGAGGCGCTTGCCGCGCTGAAGACGGCGCAGGTTGAGAACGAAGATGTGGTGACCTGGGCCGACCTGCATCACGATGCATTCCGCGCCGCGGCGTACGAGGGCCGCCTGTTCTGGCGCACGGCCGCGCTGCACCGTGCGATGCTGGAGGAATACGACGACGCTCACGGTACCGAGCTTGCCGCGACGGCCGAAGCGGTGGCGCGCGCCTACGGCGATGTGCGTCTGGCGGGCGAGGCGCTGCATCAGCATCCGAACACGGTGCGCTACCGCCTGCGCAAGGCGAAGGACGTGCTCGGCATGCCCGATTCTCCCGATCGCGAGTTCACGTTCCTGCTGGGCCTCGTGTACCTCGACCATACGAACCCGCTGCTGCACTCCTGAGCGCGCTTGTCCGATCGGCCAAAACGAGCGGCCCATCTTCTCCATTCGTCCAAAAGCTTCCTTTCCTCGGCGCAGTACGCTGGGTACATCGAAAAGGAAAGGAGCACCTCATGTTTGGAAACCTGAACGAACAAGCCACGTCCGCCCTGATGTCCCTGGAATCCGCCGATCTGTCGTACTGCCTCAAGCTGGCGAAGCGCTTCGAGCATATGGGCATCGAGAGCGATCAGGCGAGCGAAGCGCTGTGCTCCCTCGTCGAGAGCGGCGAGCTCGAGGCCATCTACCAGGCTGGATAGCGCGTCTTAGCTGGCGGCTTTGATGGCACGGTCGAGCGGCGCGAGGTTCTCGAGCTGCTCGAGGTCTTTCAGGCAGGCGTGCACCGTCTCGGCCGCCTGAACGATGCGCGGGTCGGCATCGGCCCGCCATGCCACGACGAGCGGGAGCCCGAACGGTTCGCCGTCGATCCGGTCGGCCAAGACGACGTCGCGGCGCCGGTTGCAGTACAGGCTGGCCGTCGCCTTGGGGGCGATGTACAGGGCCGGGCCGAAATCGGCGATGAGCAGGTCCGAGAAGCTTTGCATGCTGCCGGGCGCGTACGACAGACGCAGGTCGGCGCCCAGCATCCGATCGATCAGCACGCGATCGCGCTCGTAGGCCACCGTGCTTTCCGTCATGATGGCGGCGCCTGCCAGGTCGGCGCGCGAGAGCTGCCGGTTCGTCGCGAGGGGATGGGTGGCCATCATGGCGATGACGGCCGGGAACGGGCGCACCGGCCGGTAGACGAGACCGCGCGACGACGCCTCGTCGACGAGGCGGGGGAAATGCGAGATATCGCACAGCAGCGCGATATCGGCGCGGTCGGCGTCGAAGGGCGCGAACGGCTGCTCGCGGAACTCCCGGTCGACGAACTGGAACGGCACGTCGAGGCGCTCGCTCAGCAGCGCCGCGAGCGACGCGGTGGGCGTGAGACAGGCGATGCGCACGCGTCCGGCGGCCTCTTCCCGAAACTGCGTGCAGCGCGCGATCGTGCTGTCGAGCGTTTCGAGAGCCGCTTTCGCACCATCGAGAAACAGGGCGCCCTCCTGCGTGAGCGCGTTGTCGTTGTCGCGATCGACCAGCTTCAGGCCAAGCTCGCGTTCGAGGTTCGCGATATGGGTGCTCAAGGTCGATTTCGCGATGAACAGCTCCTCAGCGGTTTCGCTGAAACTCAGATGTCGCGAAAAGGCGATGAACTCCTCCAGATATTCGGTCCTCATCGACGCGCAGCTCCTTGCTTCCCCGGATATCGACTGCCGTTCTCGAAATCCGAACGGGCTTCCCTGCGGCAAGCGGTGCCGCGCAGGGCGTTCGGAATGTCCGAACATGATCAGTTCACTATAGTGTTAGTTTTGGCTAACTATGTTCGGAATTTGCAAACGGCCGGCGAAATTCATGAACGGGATTCGCGTTTTCGCGCTTGTCGTCACGCGCTTCTCACCGCATAGTGATGGTCGATCATCTAGGAGAGAAGGTTGGTTGCGGCCCCGATTCGGGCCTTTGTTTTGCACTTGAGTTAGCTGTGACTAACAAAAAGGAGCAAGCGCCGACGGCGGTTGGACGGGGCGCGGGGCGCGACCACAAAGCGAAAGGAAGCATGCATGATCAGATCGAGGCAGGGGTTCTCGTTTGCGAAGCGCGGCGCGGCGGTGATGCTTGCGGCAACGTTGACTGCGGGCATGGTGCCGACGATGGCGTTCGCGCAGGGCGACGGTGCGGGCGGAGCGACGGCGACGGTGGCCGCAGCGGCCACGGGCGACGGGTTCTATTTGGAAGAGGGGCAGGCGTACACGGTGCCGGTGTCGTGGTTGAAGACTACCGGCGGCACGTCCATGATGGCGCAGTACTTCTCGTCGTCGGCTACGGTGACGTACGCCAACGGGGCGTACGCCGTCGAGGTTTCAACGGTGCAGCAACCCGAGGCAGTGGGCGATATCGTATGCAACGGCGCGACGGCCACGGTGGTGTCGACGGTGGGAGACGTCAAGACGTACCGCTTCGCGCTGTCGTCGCTTGAGAACGTCACGTTGCAGGTGCAGGTGAATCTCATGGGTACCAGCATGCCCACGGTGCTGTCGTTCGACACCTCCAGCTTGCCCACGCAGCCGCCGGTGGTCGAACCCGAGCCCGACCCGACGCCGACGCCCGACCCGGAGCCCACGCCCGATCCCGATCCGACCCCCGACAATCCCGGCACCGATCCGGATGCGGGCGATCAGCTGGAAGTGGGCAAGACCTACACGGTGCCGCTCTCGTTCACCGATGCGAGCGGCAAGCCCTCCATGGCCGGCACCATGCTCAACCCCAACGCAACCGTGCAGGTGAACGAAGGCTCCTACACCGTGACCTTCGTCGTGAAGGCCGGCGACGCCTACGAGTTCAAGGCGCTCACGCTGGGCGCCGACAAGGCTCCCACCACGCCGACGCGCGACGCTGACGGCAACTACGTGTTCACGGGCACCCTCGACAGCCTCGACGGTGCCGTCGAGGTGGGCTTCACGTATTACGTGGCCGCTATAGAGCAAGAGATGACGCACAGCGCCTTCGCCACCTTCGACACGGCGGGCGCCACCGAAGGCGCGACGACGCCCGAACCCGGTGAGCCCAGTGAGCCCGGTGAGCCCGGCGACGACAGCGGCTCCGACGATACCATCGTGGAGGGCAAGGAGTACCCGGCCGCCATCACGTGGGCGAAGTACGGCAGCATGGCATCCCGTTTCATGGAGTCGGAAGCGACCGTCGTCTACCGGAGCGGCACCTACACGGTGAAGCTGCCGGTCACCTCGACGGGCGCGGCTGCCGCCGGGTTCGCCCTCACGTACGATGGCACGAAGTACGCGGTGACGGACAACGCGTTCGTGCTTACCTTCAAAGAGCTGCCCGCCAGCATCGAGGTGTCGCTGAGCTCCGACAACATGCCCATGGTGATTACCGACACCATCACGTTCGATCTGAGCAACGTGCCCGCTGTCGACGACGGCGACGACGACGTGGCGAAGGCCGACAAGACCAAGCTGAACGAGGCCCTCGCCACCGCGAAGGCGCTCGAGCAGGGCGCCAAGACCGACGAGGCATGGGATGCGTTGCAGGCGGCTATCACGACGGCCGAGAAAGCCGCTGCGAGCGAGAGCATCCCGCAGCAGGGCGTCGACGGCGTGACCGCCCAGCTGAACGCCGCCATCGAGACGTTCAAGAACAGCGCGGACAAGGAAACCCCGTCGGGCCAGTACGGCATGACGGTGGGTAAAACCTACACGGCTTCCGTGAGCTACGCGGGCACGGGCTCGTTCGCCGGCATGGACGCCATGCTTCAGCAGATGGTGACCAAGTACTTCGGCACGACGGTGGAACTGAGCCTGCGAGAGGACGGCACGTACGACGTGACGGTGTACTTCGGCGGCTCGACGGGCTACGACGAGGCCATCGGCGACCTCACCTACAACGGCCAGGCCGTCAAGCAGTCCGCCAACAAGACGTACACCTTCAACGTGCCCTCGCTCGAGAGCGCGATCGATCTGGCCCTGCACGTGGGCGGCACCATGAACATGGACATCACGTACGCCATGACCGTGGACACGTCCACCATCGCGCTCAAGAGCGGCGATACCCCGGTGGTGCGCGTCGACAAGTCCACGCTCCAGGGCCTGGTTGACGAGGCTTCCGCCATGACGCAGGGCAAGAAGAGCGATGCGGCATGGGAGAGCTTCCAGAGCACGCTTTCGGCGGCACGCGCGGTGCTGAACGATGCGAACGCTTCGCAGGATGCGGTGAACGAGGCCGCCACGTCGTTGAAGGAGGCCATCGACCGCTTCAACGCCAGCGAGAACGTCATGTTCCAGGTGGGCCACACCTACGAGGTGCCCATCGCGTTCTTCAAGCAGGGGAGCGTGACCGAGAAGTCCATGGCCGCGCCGTACTTCGGCGACACGGCGCTCGTGCGTCCGCAGGAGAACGGCACCTTCACGGTGAGCTTCGCCGCGACGACGCAGGGCTTGGAGTACATCAAGTCGCTGTCGTACCAGGGCACCGCGATTGCGCAGAGCGGCAACCAGTTCACGTTCTCCATTCCGGCCGCCGAGAGCGACACGGTGATTCCCATCGACATGTCCATCACCATGATGGCGCAGCTGGGCATCGGCCAGTCGCAGGTTGCCGACATGCACCTGTACCTCTCGCAGGCGAAGGACCGGGGCACGGGCCAGAGCAGCGTGGCGGCGTCCTCGTCCAACCTGGCTCAGACGGGCGACGCCACCACGGGCGTGGCGACCCTTGCGGGCGGCGCGCTGGTCGCGGGTGCGGCGGTTGCGTTGACGGCTCGCCGTCGCATGGCCCGGCAGAAGTAAGCATCGACGGAAAGGCATAGTATGACCACGCGTATTCGATCTGCATACGCGGCGGCCTTTGCCCTGGCAGCGGCGCTCGTCCTCGTGGCGAGCGCCGTTTCCCCGGGGTCTGCGTTCGCCGCCGTTTCGGCCGTGTACACGGCTTCGACGAACCCCACCTACGAAAACCCCGCGACGGGCGCCATCGAAGATGCGGCCGGCGGCAGCAATGTCGCGCTGGCCGAGTCCATGGTAACGAGCATCGTGTACGAGAACGCCCTGATCGAGCGCGATACGGACGGCGTTATGTACGCGAGCCTGCGCTTCAAGCTGGCCGATCAGATCAGCAGCATCTCGCTTGAAGCGTCCGAAGACGGAGCATCGTACGAGCCTGTCGAGGTCGTGCAGATGCAAACGGGCACCGACAGCGCCACCTCCACCGCCACGGCCGATTATCGCATTGCGATACCCAGCGAGACGGCAACCCTGCGCTGCTCCATGGACGTGATTCCCATGGGCCGTGCGGTGGTGTACTTCATCACGTTCGGGGCGTTGCAGGAGGGCGATGCGGACGGCACGTTCGTGGTGAGCGTGACGTCGGGCGAGGGCACCGACGACGCGGCTCCCGCGGCAGCAGCCGCGGCTTCGGCCACCGCTTCCGGCGATGCGGGAGCGTCCGGCGGCACGGAAGACGCCGAAGGCGAGCAGGCACAGAGCGCCGACGACCTCACCGGCGCTTCGGCCAACGAGGGCGTGCAGGAGTTCGACGAAGAGGGCCGCGAGGTCACGGGCGGCAAGCAGGCGGAGGCATCGCTCGACGGCGGCACCATCGCGACGATCGCGGGCGTTGCCGTGGCGGTGATCGCGGTTGCCGGCGTGGCGGTGTACGCGGCGTACCTGCGCCCGAAGCGCGCCCGACAGGCGAGCGCCGCCGCTGCGGCCGCTGCCGCCGCAGCGCCCGACGAGCGTGCGAGCCGTGCCTGAGCGCGCATCGACGTGCGGCGCGGTGGGGAGGGCGGCGCGCCGGGCGGGCGCGTTCGTCCTCTCGGCGTGCCTCGCCTGCTCGTTGCTGCTCGCGGGCTGCGTCGATCAGCATCCGGAGCGTGCGGAACGCGAGGACGGAACCTATGAGCCGCGCATCGTTGCCACCTCTCCCGCCATCGCCGAGCTCTGCGACAAGCTCGACCTCGACCTGACGGGGGTTCCCACCACGTCGCGCGGCCTGCCCGAACGCTACGCCGACGTGGACCAGATCGGTACGGCAATGGCTCCCGACCTGGAGATTTTGAAGTCGCTGCGACCCGACTACGTGCTGTCTCCCAACTCCCTGCAAAGCGATTTGCAGCCCAAGTACGCGTCCATCATGACGGCGTCCGTGTTCTTGAACCTGCGCAGCGTTCAGGGCCTGTACGATTCCATGGCCTACCTGGGCGAGAGGTTCGACCGCACGGAGCAGGCGCAGGCGCTCGTTGACGAGTACGAGGAGTTCATCGAGGCCTATCGCGCGCAGAACGAGGACAAGGAGGCGCCGACGGTGCTCATCCTGATGGGCGTCCCCGGTTCGTACGTGGTGGCCACGCCGAACAGCTACGTGGGCAGCCTCGTCGAGCTGGCCGGCGGCGTGAACGTCTACGCCGATTCGTCCGAGGAGTTCATCAACGTGAACACCGAGGACATGCAGGCGCGCGACCCCGACCTCATCCTGCGCACGTCCCATGCGCTGCCCGAGCAGGTGATGGCCATGTTCGCCAACGAGTTCGCCACGAACGACATCTGGAAGCATTTCCGCGCCGTGCAGGAAGGCCGCGTGTACGACCTTCCCTCCGAGCTGTTCGGCATGAGCGCCCAGTTCAACTACCCCGAAGCGTTGGAGCACGTGCGGGGCGTGCTGTGGGAAGAAGGAGACACGGAGACCTCATGGTGAGCATCCTGAAACGAATCGCGGCGTTCGTGCTGACGGCGGCGGCGCTCGTGGCGCTGTTCTTGGTGGCCGTGAACACGGGCAGCTTGCACGTGAGCCCCGAGCAGCTGATCAACGGCTTGTTCGTGGCGTACGACGACACGGTGTCCACGATTTACGACCTGCGGTTCCCACGCATCTTCATCGCCATGGTGGGCGGCGCGGCCACGGCGGTGTCGGGCGTGCTGTTGCAGGCCGCCATCCGTAACCCGCTGGCCGACCCGGGCATCATCGGCATCAGTTCGGGCGCGTCGCTCGTGGCCGTGCTGGTGACGGCGTTCTTCCCGGCGCTGTTCCTGTTCACGCCCTTGTTCGCGTTCGCGGGCGGCATGGCGGCGTTCCTCATCGTGTACGGCCTGTCGTGGCGCGGCGGCCTGTCGCCGCTGCGCATCATCCTCGTGGGCGTGGCCGTGAGCGCCATGTTCACGGGCATCATGTCGGCGTTCGATTCGGGGACGGGCTCCACCATGAGCGGCGTGGCCAGCCTCGTGGACGCGAATATCACGATGAAGACCTGGGACGACCTGTGGACGCTCGCAAGCTATGCGGCCGTGGGGCTGCTGTTGGCGCTGTTCACGGCGAAGCGGTGCGACCTGCTGGCGCTCGAGGACAAGACGGCGCGTTCGCTGGGCGTCGATGTGAACAAGAATCGCCTGGCCATCTCGGCCATCGCCGTGCTGCTGGCGTCCATCAGCACGGCCGTCATCGGGCCGATCAGCTTCCTCGGACTTATCGTGCCGCATATCGCGCGGTTGCTGGTGGGCACGGCGCATCGGGTGCTCATCCCGTACTCCATCGTGCTGGGGGCGTTCTGCCTGCTGTTGGCCGACACCATCGGCCGCACGGTGGCGGCTCCGTACGAAATCAGCGCCGCCGTCATCATGTCGATTGTGGGCGGTCCGGTGTTCATCCTGCTGTTGAGGAAGGCGCGCAACAACTATGGCGAATAACGTGTTCACGATACAGGGGCTGTCGTTCGCGTACGGCGATCAGCGCATCTTCGAAGGCCTCGACCTCGAGCTGCGCGAGGGCGTGGTCACCACGCTCATCGGCGCGAACGGCTCGGGAAAGTCCACGCTGTTCAACCTCATGACGAAGAACCTGAAAGCCCAGGCGGGCAGCATCTTCTTGCGCGGCGGCGACGTGGGGCAGCTGCGCCTCAAGGATTTCGCGAAGCTCGTCGCCATCGTGCATCAGCGCAATACGGTGCCGGTTGACCTGGCCGTGGAGAAGCTCGTGGCGTACGGGCGCTTCCCGCATCGCGGCATCGGGCGCGCGGCGGACACCGACGAGGACGAGCGCATGGTGGCGTGGGCGCTGGAAACCACGGGCCTCACGGATTTCGCCAAGCTTCCCGTCTCGTCGCTGTCGGGCGGCCAGGCGCAGCGCGCGTGGATTGCCATGGCGTTGGCGCAGGGCTCGCAGGTGCTGCTGCTCGACGAGCCCACCACCTTCCTCGATGTGCGCTACCAGCTGGACATCCTGCATCTCGTGCAACGGCTGAACCGGGAGTTCGGCATGACGGTGGTCATGGTGCTGCACGACGTGAACCAGGCGCTGCACTACAGCGACCACCTGGTGGCACTTGCGGGAGGGCGCGTCGTGGCGCAGGGCGACCCGTGCGACGTGGTGACGCCGGCGCTGCTCGAGCAGGTGTACGACGTGGCGCTCGAGGTGACCACGGTGCGCGGCAGGCCGTTCGTGTTGCAGGTGTAGGCGTCGCTGAGGCTCGTGCTTGTTGTTTCCCCGTGAAAAAACGGCAGGTGGCGGGGGTCGCTCTGGTTCGGTGCGCGGCCGTTTGGTATAGTGGACAGCCGATTGGGTTCATCACGCACGAGAAAGAGCACCATGTCGCTAATCGTTGCAAAATTCGGGGGCACGTCCGTCGCTTCGCCTGAGCGCATTCAGATGGTTGCGAAGAAGCTCATCGCGAAGAAGCAGGCGGGCCACCAGGTGGTAGCCGTGGTGTCCGCCATGGGCAAGACCACCGACGAGCTGGTAGGCCTCGCCGCCTCGCTCAACGACAATCCGCCTGCGCGCGAGATGGACCGACTGCTGTCCACCGGCGAGCAGGTATCCATGACGCTGTTGGCCATGGCCATCGAAGCGCGCGGCTACAAGGCCATGAGCTTCACGGGCCGCCAGGCCGGCATCGAGACGGACGGCACGCACGCGAAGGCCAAGATTATGATGGTGCACAACGAGCGCATCATGGAGGCCGTTTCCAAGGGGATCATCGCGGTGGTGGCCGGGTTCCAGGGCATCGACGCCAACGGCGACATCACCACGCTCGGTCGCGGCGGCTCCGACACCACGGCGGTGGCGGTGGCGCACGGGCTGGGCGCTGACGTCTGCGAAATCTACTCCGACGTGGACGGCGTGTACACGGCCGACCCGCGCGTGTGCCCGCGCGCCAAGAAGCTCGACGCCATTTCGTACGACGACATGCTGGAGCTGTCGAGCGCCGGCGCGGGCGTGCTGCAGATGCGCGCCGTCGAATTCGCACGCAAGTACGAGGTTGTCATCCATTCCCGTTCGGCGTTCTCCGATGCCGAGGGCACCTATATCAAGGAGGAGACCGACATGATGGAGGAAGCTGTCATCACCGGCATCGCCCACGACACGTCCGAGGTGAAGTTCACCATCCGCGGCGTGCCCGATATGACGGGCGTGGCTGCGAAGGTGTTCAGCGCGCTGGCGGGCAACGCGGCGAACGTGGACATGATCATCCAGAACATCTCCGAAGACGGCATCACCGACATCAGCTTCACGTGCCCCGGCGCCGACTTGGCGCGCGCGAAGGAGACGGTGGAGCGCATCCTGCCCGACATCAACGCACGCGACTACGACGTGGACGAGGATATCGCGAAGGTGAGCCTCGTGGGCACGGGCATGAAGTCGTCGCCGGGCGTGGCGGCGCGCGCGTTCTCCACGTTGGGCGAGAACCAGATCAACATCCTGGCTATTTCGACGTCGCCCATCCGCCTGTCCGTGGTGGTGGACGGCGCGCAGGCCGCAGCCGCGGTGCGCTGCCTGCACAAGGCGTTCGATTTGGACTCCGACAGCGTGTTCGAGGAAACCCAGCTGTCCGCCGAAGAAATCGCCGCGAAGATGGCAAAAGGCCGCTAGTATTCTGCGCTGACGCCGTGCGGGATCCTTCGACTGCGGCGGCTTGCGCCGCCTTCGCTCAGGATGACAAACGTGATGCATTGTCATCCTGAGCGAGCGTAGCGAGTCGAAGGATCCCCGGCGGCGCTAGCCGGTAAACCCAAGGAGGAGAGCAACCATGACATGGACGAAGGAGATGCCGGCGAATCCGGTGGTGGCGATTGCGGGGGCCACGGGCGCGGTAGGCGCCGAGTTTTTGCAGGTGCTGCACGATGTGGACTTCCCGGCTTCCGAGGTGCGGGCGCTCGCGTCGGCACGCTCGGCGGGCAAGACGCTGCCGTTCTTGGGCTGCGGCCAGGTGCCGGCGGGCGACCTCGTGGTGCAGGAGATGACGCCGGAATCGTTCGAGGGCGTGGATATCGCGCTGTTCTCGTGCGGCGCGGGCGTGTCGAAGGAGATGCGCGAGGCCGTTGCCGCGGCCGGCGCCGTGATGATCGATAACTCGAGCGCGTTCCGCATGGACGAGGACGTGCCGCTCATCGTGCCCGAGGTGAACCCCGGCGACGCGGCGTGGCACAACGGCGTGATTGCGAACCCGAACTGCTCCACCATTCAGATGGTGGTGGCGTTGAAGCCGCTCTACGACCTGTCGCCCATCAAGCGCGTGGTGGTGTCCACCTACCAGGCGGCCAGCGGCGGCGGCGCGCCGGCCATGGCCGAGCTGTACGACCAGACGCGCGAATTCCTCGACGGCACGCCCGAGGACGAGCTCACCGTCGAGGTGTTCCAGCATCGCATCGCGTTCAACTGCATCCCGCATATCGACAAGTTCCTCGAAGACGACTCCACGAAGGAAGAGTGGAAGATGGTCGTCGAGACGAAGAAGATCATGGGCGACGAGAACATCCGCGTCGCCGCCACGTGCGTGCGCGTGCCCGTGCTGCGCTGCCATGCCGAGGCCGTGTACGTGGAGTTCGCCGACGAGGTGAGCATGGACGCCGCGCGCGCCGCGCTCGAGGCCTTCCCGGGCATCGTGGTCATGGACGACTGCGACACGAACACGTATCCCATGCCGGGCCTGCTCGCCGGCACGAACGAGACGTACGTCGGCCGCCTGCGCCGCGACGACACGGTGGATCACGGCCTGGCCATGTGGGTGGTGGCCGACCAGATTCGCAAGGGCGCGGCCCTCAATGCCGTGCAGATCGCCCAGCTGCTGCTGCCGTAAGGCGCATCTCGTACCGCATGCTCGCGACGGCCGCCCCACGGGCGGCCGTCGTGCATGAGGAGGGGGGCTACCAAGGCGCTTTGATGCGCCAGCCCGTGTCCGTTGTTTCGACGAACAGCAATCCTATCAGGAACAGCGCCGAGCATGCGCACCCTATAAAGGCGATGAGCGCCGTCACCCATTCAACTCCCGAATTCATCGCTCCAAGCTCCTTTCCGATGCGCACAGCGTACTGCGGCGAAGCTAAAGAAGCCGAAAAGATCCGGGCGCTGTTGCAAGGATTGCGTTAAGGGAAGAGGGGGAGGGGCCGCGTCGCCGCCCGCTGCCCTACAGCGCATCCTCCTCGGGGGCGACGGTGCGCTCGTTCACGAGGTCGACGATTTCCTGCTTGCTGTGCACGTCGAGCAGGGCGTACACCTTCTTCGTGTGGGTGCGCACGGTGTTCTCCGAGATGAACAGCTTTTTCGCGATGGAGGGCACGTCGTAGCCGTGCACGAGCAGGTCGAGCACCTCGGTTTGCCGCTGCGAAAGCCCGCGCTCCTGCGACAGCTGCGCGCACGCCTGCTGCAGCACGTCGACGCCGGCCGGCTGCGCCGCCGACGACTTCGCGCTCGCGTTCTTCCGCACGAGGATGAACATCACCAGCGAGCAGCCGTACAGCAGCACGAACACGCTCGTGACGATTTGCGTCTCCTGCGACAGCGAGCTTGCGCCGATGAGGGTGGCAAGCCCTTCGCCGATGAGCCGCGACACGTACGTCACGCCGGCGAACAGGGAATACACGAACACGAGGCTGATGCGCTTCTCGCGCGCGATGGAGATGCACGACATCATCATGACGATGGAGAACAGGGTGAAGCCGAAGCTGCCCACGAACAGGATGAGCACGCGATAGCGCTCGGGGACGAAGGGGAACAGCAGAAACGCGGTGATGAGCACGGGAAACAGCACCACGTACGCCTTCGAGATGGTGGTGGCGCGGTCGAGCGCCAGCCACACGATGGCGAGGACGGCGGCCGACAGCAGGTTTGCCGAGAACACGATGACGCAGTTGTCGAGGAAGGCAAGCTCGCCGGTGAAGGCCACCGACCCCAGCACGGGCGACACGATGCCAATCATGATGATGCACAAAAGCGGCTTCCAGAACTGCCCGCGCACGTTGCGGTAGGCGGCGGGTGCCTCGAGCGGGTCGAGCTCGGCGGGGTCGTCGCCGCGGAAACGCAGCGCCACGAACAGCAGCACGAGGTTGCAGAACACGAGCACCGACACGGTGAACAACAGCCCCGACTGCCCGAACGCGAAGAACAGCCCGAACGGCAGCAGCGACAGCACCGATCCCAGGATGATCTGCTTCTTCGCCTCGCGCAACACGCTGAGCGACAGCACCTTCTCCCAACTGATGAAGCAGCAGGTGGTGCCCAGGCCCACGAGCACGCCCGACGCGCTGAGCATGGGAAGCGACCAGGTGAGGAAGTAGCCCAGCAGAAAGATCATGCCGGCCGACATGAGCAGCACCGCTTCCACGAACGGCGCGCGGTTGAACAGGTGCGGGAAGCGCGTCGTGCCCAGGAAGTAGCCGAAGAACGCCACGATGTTGCTCACGTACAGCGGGGTGCTCCAATGCGCCTGCGCGTTCTCGCCGAACACCGATTGCGGCAGAAATGAGAAGCCCCACAGGGAAAACGAGTTCATGGCCAGGAAGGATGCAAATCCTATCCCGACCAAAAACAGCTGAGCTTTTCTGGTATGCGCCATATCCCCTCCCGAGCGCTTATTGTAGGCGAAATTCCGGTGCGATGCCCGTTCGCGGCGGCTAAAAGTTGAGGCGCGAGCGGGCCGTTTGCGGAATTCACCTGATCCATGTGACCCCTTGCGCGGCGAAACACCAGCCCCGTGTGAGCGCATGGCCGGGCGTTCGGTGCAACACTGAGGGCAGGTTCCGGCATCGATCACAGGAGGGAAAGACATGGAACTGAATCGTCGAGATTTTCTTAAAGGGGCATTGGCAACCGGCGCGTTGGCGGCCACGGGCACGGCGCTTGCGGCCTGCTCGCCGGCGGGCGGCGCATCCGGCGGCTCCGACGCGAAGGCGACGGGCGCCGAAGGCTCGTCGTCCGCGTCGGGCAGCGTGCTGACGGCCGACAACTACCAGGACATGAAGTGGAGCTTCGAGATTCCGCCCGAGCCGGTGGCCGACGCGGACATCGCGGAGACGTACACGCACGACATCGTCATCGTGGGCGCGGGCATGGCCGGGCTGTGCACGGCCGTTTCCGCAGCCGAGCAGGGGGCCGACGTCATCGTGTTCTCGGCAAGCTCGAAGCCCATCTCGCGCGGAGGATCGAACCACGCCATCGGGTCGAAATATCAGAAGGAGAAGGGCATCGACTACTCGCCCGAGGCCGCGCGTGAAATCGTGAAGGCCGAGCAGACGGCCGGCACGTACCTCATGGACAAGAAGAAGTGGGAGCGTTGGATCAACCATTCCGGCGAGTCCATCGACTGGACCATCGACCACATGGAGAAGCAGGGCCTCAAGTGCTGCCTCGAACCGGGCTACACCGACCCCGACGGCACCATCACCGTGCCGCCCGCGTCGCACAACTTCTACACCGACGAGCAGCCCTTCGGTGCCCTGTTCGGTGCACCGCTCGAGGCGCATGCCTACGCGAACATCTTCACCGACGACTTCGGCGGCGAGATTCACTACAAGACGGTGGGACAGTACCTCATTCGCGACAACGACAACACGGGGCGCGTGTCCGCCGTGGTGGCGCAGCGCGAGGACGGGTCGTACGTGAAGTACGTGGCGAACAAGGCCGTGGTGCTGGCCACGGGCGACTTCTCCAAGAACCCCGACATGATGGCGAAGTACAGCCCGTGGGCCTGGGAAAACTTCAAGGACTCGCTCACGTTCGGCGATGTGGACTACGATGCCGAGCTCGTGTACTCGGGTCTCATGCCGGGCGACGGGCAGAAGATGGGCCTGTGGGTAGGGGCCGCGTGGCAGAAGACGTACCCGGTGCCGCCCATGATCAACGGCGGCGCGTCGGGCCCGGCGCACGGCGTGATCTCCAACTTCTGGGGCCTCAACATGGACATCCATGGCGAGCGCTACCAGAACGAATGCACGAACTTCGCGTACGGCGCCATCTCGGTGCTGCAGCTTCCGCAGAAGACCGCGTACGCGGTGTGGGACAAGGCGTACGCGTACACGCAAGACGAATGGGAAGCGTTCGGCTGCTGCATCGACTACGAGAACGGCATCATGCCGAGCACGCCCGAGGAGATGATCGCGTCGTGGGACGCGGCGGCCACCGAGGGCAAGTCGTCCATCGGCACGGGCGCGACGTACTACAAGGCCGACACGCTCGAAGAGTTGGTCGAGCAGATGGAGGGCATCGACAAGGAGCAGGCGCTTGCCACCATCAAGCAGTACAGCGCCTACGCCGAAGCCGGCCTCGACGAGCAGTTCCACGTGAACCCCGACATCCTGTACCCCATTTCCACGCCGCCGTTCTACGCGACGAAAATCACGGGCGCGACGTTCCTCACCGTGTGCGGCGGCCTGCGCACGAACGATAAGATGCAGGTGTGCGAAGAGGACGACACGCCCATCGAGGGCCTGTACAACACGGGCATCATGACGGGCGACTTCTACGCGAACACGTACAACTTCGTCATGCCGGGCCAGAACCTCGGCGCGGTGTGCGGCACGCTGTCGTACCTGCTCGGGCGCGATCTCGCCGAGCTGTAGCACCCTCATTCTCCCCAGCCCATTCCTCCCTCCGCTGCGGTCGCCCTTCCCGGGCGGCCGCAGTTCGTGTGGGAGATGTTTCACGTGAAACATCCGTACGCTATACTGGGCGGATGGTGCGCGGTGCATTGTGCGCGGCGACACGACGGCGGCGGCGGAAGGATTGCAGATGACCGAGTGGGAGAAGATGCTGGCGGGCGAGGTGTACGACTGCGGAGACCCGCAGTTGATGGCGCGTTGGCACGAGGCGAAGAACCTCACGCGCGACTACAACCGCACCGATTCGGAGGATTTGGCGGAAAAGGACCGCATCCTCGGCGAGCTGCTGGGCGGGCGCGGTGCGCGCCTGTGGATTGCCGCGCCGTTCTACGCGGACTACGGCAGCAACATCTTCTTCGGCGACAACTGCGAGGTGAACATGAACTGCCTGTTCCTTGACGACAACAAGATCGTCATCGGGGACAACGCCCTCATCGCCCCCGGCGTGCACATCTACACGGCGTTCCATCCGCAGCGGGCGCAGGACCGCTTCAGCGAACCGCGCGAAGACGGGTCGTTCGCGTTCTGCAAAACCCTTACGGCGCCCGTGACCATCGGCGACAACGTGTGGGTGGGCGGCGGCACCGTCATCCTGCCGGGCGTGACCATCGGCGACAACGTGGTGATCGGCGCCGGCAGCGTGGTGACGAAGGACATCCCCTCGAACACGGTGGCGTACGGAAACCCCTGCCGCGTCATGCACGACAACCGGTGAGCTTGTCTGGTCGCGGTATACTGGGGGCATGAAGAAAACGAGACTGGATACGCTGCTGGTTGAGCAGGGGTACTTCGCCGATGCGGGCGCGGCGCTGCGCGCGGTGCTCGCGCACGAGGTGAAGGTGGACGACGTGTACGCCACGAGCGCGGCGGAGCGCGTGGCGCCCGATGCGGACATCGTGGTGAAGAACCGCAAGCGCTTCGTGTCGCGCGGCGGCCACAAGCTGCAGGGGGCGCTGAACGCGTTCGGCCAGGACGTGCGGGGCCTGCGGTGCCTCGACATCGGTTCGTCCACCGGCGGCTTCACCGACTGCCTGCTGCAGGCCGGCGCGGGAAGCGTGGCGTGCGTCGACGTGAACTACGGGCAGCTGGCGTGGAAGCTGCGGCAGGACGAGCGCGTGGCCGTGTTCGAGCGCGTGAACATCAAGCTGGCCGATCCCGCCGAGCTGGGCGCGCCCTTCGACGTGCTCGTAGCCGACCTCAGCTTCATCGGCCTCGCGGCGCTCGCGCCCACGTTCGCGCGCTTCTCGCAGCCGGGCACGGTGTTCATCGGTTTGGTGAAGCCGCAGTTCGAGTCGCATGCGGGCGAGACGGACCGCGGCGTGGTGCGTGACGAATCGGTGCGGCAGCGCACGGTGGACGAGGTGCGCGACGCCCTCGTGGATGCCGGGTTCGACGTGACCGGCGTGGTGGAATCGCCCATCACGGGCCCGGAGGGCAACGTAGAGTACCTCGTGCGCGCCGTGTTCTCGGAGCGGGGAAGCGTGGTCGGCGCGTGACGAAGGGCGATTTCAAGTCGTTCGCGGCGACGTACCTGCCGGGGTTCTCGTTCTCGTTTCTGGGGACGGGTCTCGTGCTCGTTTGGATTCAGTGCATCCTCTACGCGCGCTACATCTGGGTCGATTCGGGCCTGACCACCGTCGCCATCAACTTCGCCCGGTGCGCTTGCATCGTGGTGCTGGGCGCCATCGCGCTGCGCCGCGCGTTCTCGCCGAAGTTCCAAACCGCGCTCAGTTGGATATCCGCTGTGCTCATGACGGCGGGCAGCCTGCTGTTCTTCGTGCAATCGCTGTTCCCGTCGCTGCCGTTCACCATGGCGGCGGCTGTGTGCTCGGGCGTGGGCCTGGCCTGGGGCGGCGGCATGTGGATCACCTTCTACATACGGCTGGGCCTGCGCGAGGCGCTGCTCGTGGCATTCGCATCGCTGGCGCTGTCCACCACCATCGGCATGTTCATCGGCGTGGTGGAGGAGAGCACGGCGTTCTTCATCAGCATGCTGCTGCCCATGGTGACGCTCGTGATGTTCTTCCAGGCGCAGAAGACGCTCGATGTGCGCGAGGCGCGGGGCGTGGTGGCGCCGCCTCCCGACAACGTGTACGCTGCGGAGCCGCGCTCGACCATCGTGCGCCTCGTGGTGGGCATCGCCCTGTTCAGCTTCGTGCTGGGCGTGTCGCGCGGATTCCCGTTCGGGGAATCCATCAAGCTGTCGCCCCTCTTCCACCTTGTGCAGCACCTCGGCGTGACGGCTATCGGATTGGGCATCATCTGGTGGGCGCTCGTGAAAGGGCGCGGCGTGAAGTTCTCGGTGCTGTGGCAGGCGCAGTTGGCCGCACTGGCCGTGGGCGTCATCCTGCTGTCGACGCTCGATCCGCTGGTCAGCGAAGTGGGCGCGACGCTCATCGCCATCACGAACCTGTTTCAGGTGGGCTTCTTGTGGTTCGTGTCCTACGACGTGGCGCGGCATCGCGCGCTGCCGCCGTACCTCATCGTGGGCTTCTTCTGGTTCCTGCACCTGTTCTTCCGCGAGAGCGGGCGGCTGGCGATGTGGTGGCTCGGCGGGGCAAGCGACATGGAGGAAATGCTGATCATCGCCGGCATGGTGTGCCTGCTGGCCGTGAGCGTGGGGTTCCTGCTCACCGATTCCATCCCGCGCGTGCGACCGCTGTTCGCCGAGGTGTGCGGGCGCTGCCGTTTCCGGCAGGAGACGGAGGCGGCCCTGCGCGAAGGGCGCTTGGCGCACGTTGACGAGCGCGTGTGGCGCCCCGAAGCGCCGGCGACGGCCGACTCGTGCGCGGACGGGCCCGACCCGCGCGAGGCGTTCGTGCGCGAGCGCTACGGGTTGACGAATCGGGAGGCCGAGGTGCTCATGCTGCTGGCCGAGGGCCGCAGCTCATCCTACATCGCCGGCGAGCTCGTGCTGTCGGAAAACACCGTGCGCAGCTACGTGAAGAACATCTATCAGAAGCTCGACGTGCACTCCAAGCAGGACGTCATCGACTTCGTGAAGGCGCTGTAGCGCCACGCGCTCCCCGCATGAGACGAGCCCCGCCTGTTGGTAGGCGGGGCTCGCGGGAGGGGAGGGATGTCGCGAGGTGTGCGGTGCGCAGGCGGCTAGGCGTTCGCGATGGCGCCGCGCGCGGAGATGCGGCCGAAGATGAGGCACTCGGCAATGTTGCCGCCGCCCTGGTACACGCCGCTCCATACCGAGCCGAACTCGCCGGCGCTGTACAGACCGGGGATGGGTTTGCCGTCCGGGTCGAGGATCTCGCCCTGGGCGCTGCGCACGGGGCCGCCGTCGGTGTTGAGGAACGAGGGGCAGCACAGCTGCGCGTAGAACGGCGGCGTGGCCACGGGCGTCAGGGTCTTGGCCGGGCGGTGGAAGTACACGTCAACGCCGTTGTCGCAGCATTCGTTCCACTGGTTCACCGTGGTGGCCAGCTCGTCGGCCGGCACGCCCATCTGCGCGGCAAGCTCTTCGATGGTGTCGGCGGCGTAGGCCAGCTTGTCGGCAACGGGATCGCTCGTCGTGTCGGCGGGAATGGCGCCCGCTTCGAGGCCCGCCTGGTCGAACACGAACCATGCTTTGCGGGGCTGAGCGAGATGCGGCCACTCGCCGCCGATCTGCATGTGCCCGTGACGGCTGCCCACGGCCACCGACGGGTCGTCCCTATATTCGATCTCGGACTTGTTGCTGTAGCCGTCCCAATCCATGTAGTAGCGGCGGCCGTTCACGCCCACGGTGATGCCGTATTGCTTCGGGCAGGGCGAGATGATCTGGTTGTTCGTGAACTTCGTGTTCTCCAGGTCGCGCCCGGCCATCCAGAAGCCGGCCACGTGCTCCATGTGCCAGAAGTCGGCACCGATTTTCATGCAGGCCTTGTGCCCGTCGCCCGTGTTCAGCTCCTCGACGGCCGGGTGCGCACCGCCCTGCCCGATGAAGTCCTGGCGCATGGTGGGGTTGGCCTCGAAGCCGCCCGTGCACATGATGACGCCGCGGTTCGCCTTGACGTTCTTGCCGTCGATGACCGCGCCCAGGATGCGCTTCGTTGACGGGTCCTGAATGAGCTCCTCGAGGGGCGCTCCCGTGCGGTACTCGATGACGTCGCTGTGATCGGCGATGACGCGGTCGAGCAGTTTCGTGATGTGCTTGTCGCCCTTGATCTCGGCGTCTTTCTTGCCGGCGATGGTCAGCTTGCCCAGCGAATAGCAGTGCTCGAACTCGGGCCACTCGGGCGTGGACGCGAGCGGGTCGTCCTTCGTGGTGGGCGCGATGATGGAGGCTTCCTCAACCACGCCTCCCAGCGTGTCGAACACCCAGGGGTAGTTTTCCACGGCGCCCTTGGCGTACGCGGCAATCACATCGTCGGGCGTGGTGCCCTCCTCGCCGCGCATTTCCAGCATGTACTGGTTGAACGCGTCCTCGTCCTCGGCGTACACGACGGTGCCTTTGCAGTACGGGCTGTTGCCGCCGGGCATGGTGCCCTTCTCGGCCAGCAGGCACGTTGCGCCGTCGCCCTCGAGCGCGACGGTGATGGCTGCGGCCTGCCCGGCGCAGCCCGCGCCGACAACCACGACGTCGAACTCTTCGTCCCACTTCGTGTCGGCGCCGGCGGCCGTGGATGCGGCGTTGCTGCCGCTCGCGCCGCCGCCCTGCGGCGCGCACCCCACGATGCCGAGCCCTGCGGCACCGGCAAGCGCCACGCCGGCCGTCTTCAAGAACGTGCGGCGGCTCTGCTTGAGCAGGTTCGTGCTGTCTTCCATGATGGTTCCTCCCTGTTGCGACGATGCTGCTGATGCAGCCTTCCGGCCCGTGCGCATCCATCCGCTCCCCGCCGATTGCTCGGATGCTGCGATGGTTCCCACGCATCGGACAAGGAGTATGCTATCCATCGCAGCGAACGTGCGGCACACCCTAAGTGCAGCGTTTTGATAGGGAATGCCCGCACCCCCGCATTTTGCGGGGTCGTGCATGATAAGGTATATGATCTGGGAAAACGGAAAGGACGGCCATGATGAGCACCCTGTTCACCCTGTGCTGCGCGCTTTCGGCGGGCGTGATCTTCGGGTTTTTGGCGGGCGGCTTGAAGATGCGGGCCCATGCCCGACGGCCCGAGAAGCATCGCTACAGCGAGGCGCAGTACCGCAAGAGCGCGGCGTTCAGGAAGAACGTGTCGGCGGTGCTCAAGTACGTCACCATGATCATGCTCGCGCTGGGCTTCGTCTGGTGCGGGTACTACCTGGTGCTGGGGGCGGTGGACGCGTCGCAGGCCGAGTACGCTACCGCCATGTCGCAGCTCATCGTGTCGGTGCTGACCATCGTGTCCATCGTGTTCGCGTTCTCCGAGTTCATGCGCGCTTCGTTTCAGCGCGATGCGGAGGAGCGGCTGGCGTTAGGAAAGGACGATCGTCATGAGCGTGATCGGTAACATACTGTGGTTCATATTCGCGGGATTCTGGCAGGGCGTAAGCTGGCTGCTCGTGGGGTTGCTGTGGTGCATCACCATCGTGGGCATTCCCGTGGGCACGCAGTGCTTCAAGATGGCGGGGCTCGCGTTTTTCCCCTTCGGCAAGGAGGTGGAGTACGGCGGCGGCGCGGGGTCGGCGGTGCTCAACGTGCTGTGGTTCATCTTCGGTGGCGTGTTCTTGGCGCTTGAGGCCCTGCTCAACGGCGTGCTGCTGTGCATCACCATCATCGGCATCCCCTTCGGCATGCAGTGCTTCAAGCAGGCGAAGCTGGCGCTGCTGCCCTTCGGCGCGGTGGTGCGCGGAAAGTAGGGGAAGGTTGCGAGGCCGGCAAGCGCACGGTACGGACGCTTTCGCTGCATATTCGGGCGAGGCATTGCGAGATAGCCACCACGATGTTCGGTAGGGCGAAGGCCCGCTCGCATGGCGTCGCGGGCGAGCCTTCAAGGAGGAAGAGAGGATGCTACTATACGTATGCGCTAGCGGAGTTGGCGGAGATGTAACCCCATGTCGCTGCGTTGCCGAGTCCGCAACCTCCTTGGCCGCCGGCCGAGCTTTGACGCATGCCAATTGCTTCACCGCCTGCGTACAGGCCCGGTATGGGTTTTTCACTTTCGTCGAGAACGTTGCCGTCTTCGTTTACGCGCATTCCACCCGTGCACTGCAGCTGGTAGGGTACGGTTTTGATCGCATAGAGGATGCCGGTTAGCTTCTGCATGCCTTCGCGCCCAAAGTCGGGATCGACGCCCTCGTCGCAGTGGTCGTTGTACGTTTCGATGGTGTCGACGAACGCGGCGGCATCGATGCCGGCCGATTTGGCGAGCTCTTCTGCCGAAGCGGCCTTCCACGCCACTTCGCCCTTGTCTATCAAACTGTTCAGCAAATCAACGCTTTGCCAGGGCGTGAGCTCCCCTTCAAGGTAGCTGGTGAGTACGATGGGACGGAGCCCGTCGATGAGCTGGGCTTCGGAAAACACGACGAACCCGATATTGTCGCTCGCTTTACCCCAAGCCGCTTTGGCGAGAAGCGGCTTGTCCTCGTTCGCCATACGGGTTCCTTCTTGGTTGATCCATATGATGCCGGGAAGCTTGAGGTTTGCTTGGTACCGCATTTCGAATCCGGCGTTCGGAATGCCACCGGCGTACGGCGCGTACACGGCTCGCTCGATCATCTTCGCGCCTGCGTTCTCAGCGAGCTCCCAACCATGGCCGGACGCCGTGGAGGGGGAACAGCTGCCGCAATTTTTGTACGGCATCATCTCCTGATTGTGGCTGTAGCCGCCCGTGCCCAAAATGACGGCCTTGAACGGAAATTCCTTGACGTCTCCGTTGGCGTAGGTGATTTCCAGGCCGGAAACGGCGCCACCGTCGTCTTTCAGGATGCTCGTCGCGCGCGACTCCAAGATGATGGAGGCGTTTCCCTTTTGGACCTCGTCCTGGATGATTTCGATCAGCGCCATGTCCATTGCACCTCCCCCGTTGTTCACGCCGTAGATACGCGGCTCGTCGGGCGGGGTGTACAGACCGTAGCCGCCCTTGCGTTCGCCGAAGTCGACGTTGACATACGTGTCGAGCCAATCCATGAGCTCTCCTGACGTCTCGGCGTACGTGCGCGTGTTCTCGGGGAAGGGGACGACGGCCGGATCGTCGCTGCCTTGGGTGAGGAAGGAGTAGAACTTCTCGGGAGAGTCCTCTATTCCCTCGGCGCGCTCCATGATGGTACCCGCGCCGGTTATCCAGCCGTCTGAGACGCAGGATGATCCGCCCAGGTGGGCCGTTTCTTCGAACAGTGCGACCGTTTTGCCGTTTTGAAGCGCGCGCACGGCTGCGGTGAGTCCTGTCAGCCCGCCCCCGACAACCGCGATGTCTGCCTCGATCGGGTCTTCCGGCACGATGCCGGTCTCCTTGCCGGTCTTCGCCAGATCGCTCTCGCTCAATCCCGCTTGTGAAAGCGCGTCGGCGATTGCCTCCTTCAGTCCGAAGCTCGTGATTGTGGCGCCTGTCACCGCATCGACGTTGAGGGACTGGTTGCGGATGACCAGTTGCGGAATGCGCGACAGTGCGGAGTTGGCGATCATCGGGGTCTCGTGCTGCTTGACGACCTCGATGGAAGTGATCGCGGTGCCGGAGATGCCTACCTTCACCAGGATGTTTCCCATCCGGCCGGATCCCGAACCGGTGTAGATCATCGCATCGCCGGTAGCAAGCGCGTCTGCGTCTGCGGCTGACGATGCGCCGGTGGGCGCGCATCCTGCCAAGCTCAGTGCCGAAACGGCGCCGATGGTTGCGGCTCCTGTCAGGAAACGGCGACGGGTGAGTCCGGTCGTGGATGATGATCTTGCTGCGATGTTCATGGTTCCCTCCTTGTTCACGGTTTACTTCTGCGCCGTCGCACATGCTTGTGCCGGCTCTGAGCCTGTTATAATCGGGTTCGGCAATCTCGCCCATCGCTGCGATGTGGTGATAATCGGTTTCGCGACCTGACGGCCACCCTCGCCCCGATCTGGTGAGGGTGGCTTTTGACCTGGAAAGATAGAAGGAAACTCATGGTGAAGCTCGGGTCTGACAGCGTTGGTGCCCTGGTGAGATCCTATGCGAAAGGCCCGCTCGGCCTTTCGTTTCTGATGGCTTGGATCTACGGGACGTTCTACTCCTCGATGGTGTGGAGCGGTGAAAACGTAGCGATATCAGAGCTTCCTTGGATCGCGTCGATGCTGCTTTCGGGACTCCTGGGTCTCGTCGGCTTCTTCGCGTGCAGACGACGGTCGGCGGTCATGCTCGAATCGAGACGATGGCTGCCTATCGTTGCGGCTTTGCTCTGCGCTTTTGGTATGGTGCTCGTCGGGCTTTGCCGACGCTACGAGGTTGCTTCACCTCTCGTCATCGTGCTGTGTGTGATCCCCGTGGCTGGGGGATTCTCGTTGCTCACGGTGCTGTGGGGAAGCAGGGTTTCACGGTATGACGAAGCGATGATCGAGTTCTCGGTACCGATGTCGTTCATAATCGCACGGATAATCTACGCCGCCCTTGGCTTGCTCGATCCGTTTGCGTCATTTGCCGTCATGGTCGCACTGCCTTTCGTTTCGGCTGCCTTTTTGCGTTTCCGTTCGTCGTCGAGCGAAGATTTGGAAAGGGTTCGCGCAACTTCAAGCATGCAGACCGGTGGTTCGATCAGCACGATCCGTCCTTTCTCGGAGACGCGCGGCATCGTTGCGGCGACCGCCATGCTCATGGTGTTTCGGTTCGGATACGGCGTGATTCGCATTGCCGCGGACGGTCCTGCTGCGCAAGGATGGTGGTACGTCCTGCTGATGCTGTTCGTTCCCGTAACGGTGTTCGGGGTGTTCGTCGTGCTCGCGCTCACGTCCGCGCGTTCCATCACGTCTTCCCTTGTAACGCGTTGGACGCTCCCCGTGCTGCTGCTCGCTTTCGCCCTTGTGCCGGTAGACGCGTCGGTCGGGCACCTGTGGTCACGTCTGGCCAATTCCGTTGTTTCCATCGTTTTGCAGGCGTTCTTCTGGATACTGCTGGCGAAGGTGGCCCATCGCCATCCTGGAAGCGCCCCCTTTTTCTTTTCGTGCTACCTGATCGGGCTGGGGCTGGGCATGGCATTCGGCGAATGTTGTGGTTTGCTGGCGGCTTCGCTGTTGGGCGAGACGCTTGCTCAGCTGTCTTTGCCGTTCGTCGCTGCCGCGGTGGTAGCCGTGGTGATGGCGCTCGAAGAGCGATCTCGCTCGTTCGGGGTTGAAGGGGATGTCCGGACGACGAGCGAAAGTCGCGCGGGGCAGCTAGCTGAAGACGGAGTGGTGGATGCGCTTGACGCGATGCTGAGCGACCAGGCGCGGCGCATGGCCGTGTCATACAAGTTATCGCCGCGTGAAGAGGAGATCGTCGCGTATCTCCTGGCGGGAAGGAATCGCCCCTACATCCGCGATACCCTTTTCATCTCGCTGAATACCGTGAATACCCATATCAAGAACGCGTTCGCGAAAATGGATATTCACTCGCAGCAGGAGCTGTTGGATATAGCGCGCGCCGAGTTTCCTACCCGACTGCCCGAGCGGTCCAGCTCGCATCCGAATTGGCGCGCGAAGCGGATTCGATGAAGCTTGCTTCTCGCCGACCCGTGGCTGAGCTCCGGGGCTTTACGCTTGCTGCTCGAAGAGCACGAGCAGTTCTTCCTTGTTGCCGGTCTGCGTTTTCTGGTAGATGTGCCGCAGGTGCGTTTTGACGGTGTTCTTCGAGATGAACAGCGCTTCGGCCACGTAATCGAGGCGGTGCCCCGTCACCCACAGCTCGAGGATTTCCCGCTCGCGCGCCGTGAGCCCGGCGGTGTCGGCCATGCGGTCGAGACGTCGCTGCAGCACCTCCTCGGCGTTGACGATCACTTCTTTCGGCTGGTCGCTCGTGGCGAAGAAGTACATGCTGGGCACCAGCATGAGCAGCGCGAGGATGGACAGCGCGGCCGGGTCGAGCGGGGCCGCCATGCCGATGCCGGTGCCGGCCGCGCGCCCGAGCTCGCCGGCGATGAGGCCGAGCCCGCAGATGAGAAACGGGCTGACCCGCGTCTTCTGCGCGATGTCGAGCAACACGAACCACATGGCGATGGACACGCACTGCTGCGTGGCCAAGATGACGCAGTGCTGCGCCACCTTGAAGGGGGTGGACGTCGTACCCGAATCTGCACCGATGAACAGGCCCGATAGCGCATAGCATACGGCCATGATGCCCACGAACACCATGAGGGCCTTCTGGAAATCGCCCTGGCGCTTCGAGGCGAGCAGCAGCAGGATGAGCACGGCGGCCACCGCGTTGCCGCCGATGATGGACCACCACGAGATGAATCCGCCCGCCTCGGCCGATCCCGGGAGGATGGCGCTTGCGGCGAGGGCGCAGAAGATGCCAGCGAGGAACTTCCACGACGGCTGCATCGTGCGCACATTCCACGAGGGCGCCTGGTAGGGCGGCACGGACGGCGAGCGGCGCAGCACGATGATGAGCAGCACCGAGCCGAGCGGCAGCAGCTTCATGAACGCGAACGACCATGCGGGCGGCAGCACCTGCACGAGCGCGAGCACGACGACGGCAAGCGCGAGCGAGCCGGCGGTGCGGCTGATGATGGTGCGCAGGGGCAGCTGCGCGTACGCCTCGCTCCATGCCAGGTCGATGACCGGCAGCACGAGGGCCGACAGCAGCAGGTCGACGGCGAGGAACTGCTGCGGAAGCACGCCGGCGGCCGTGAGCGGGTAGCCGAGCCCTCCCACGATCTCGACGGCCATGGCCGCGACGATGACGCCGGAGTGCAGGCGTACGGGCGACAGTCGCCGGTAGAGCAGCGTGGTGAGGCACGCCGAGCAGGCAAGCGCGCAGAAGAACGCGAAGCGCGTGGCGACGAGCGCCCCTTCGTCGGTGAATCCGCCGCCCAGCGACGGCGTGGGCGACAGGACGAGCAGCAGGGTTGCCAGATACAGGCCCCTGCCGATGTACAGCCACGATGCGGCCCCTTGTTCGCGCGCCAAGCGCCCCTCCTTCTCCGCTCCCTCCGGGAGCTTCCATTATAGGCAAAAACGGCGCGGACGCGACGGCAAGACGAAGGCGCGGCCCGGAGGGGCCGCGCCTGATGGTTCGGGCTGAGGGAGGGGGAGCCCGAACGCTTCGAGGGGAGGGTGCGGTTACGCCTTCTGCTGCTCGACGTCCTCGGGCTTCGTCGTTGCGAGGCGATGGCCCAGCAGCACGCCTTCGGTCATGCACAGGCCCAAGCTCATGCCGCTGATGGGCGTGCAGTAGTTGACGATGTAGCGGTTGCCCGAGTTGTTGCCGGCCGCATACAGGCCGGGGATGGGGAAGAGGTCGTCGTCGAGCACGCAGCCGTTGAAGTCGGTGTCGAGGCCGGTGGTCTGGCACAGCCCCACGTAGATGTCCTCGGCGTTGCCGGTGACCGCGTAGAAGGGCGGCGTGGTGAGCGGCTTCATGATGCGCGCGTCCATGGCGAAGTCTTCGTCGAAGCCCGCTTCGGCGTACTGGTTCCACTTCTCGAACTCGGCCAGGGCGTTCGCCTTCTGCTCGTCGTTGTAGCACCCGATCTTGTCAAGCAGCTCCTCGAAGGTGTTGGCGCAGTACACGCCCTCCTTGCTGGGTTCTGCGGAGGAGGGGTCGAGGGCGGCCATCTGCTCCTGCAGCGGGTCGATGCCGTGGAACGTCACCTTCGAGGTGAGGTTGATGGCGCCGTGCGCCGGGGGCATGCAGGCGATGGTGTCGAGGTAGTTCGCGTCGGCCACCGAGATGATGACGCCCTTCGGCTGACGGCTCGACTGGTACCCGGAGCCCTCGGTGCCGCCCGAGCACTCGTTGCAGAACCGCAGGCCGCGCTGGTTGAGCAGCATGAAGCCCGGTCCCCACGGCGTGGTTTCCCACGGGCCCGATTGGCCGGTGTTCATGCCTGTGCGCGGGCCGGCCTCCACGTGTCCGCCGGCCCACACGCCCAGCTTGATGCCCGCGCCGTCTTTGACGCCCATGCCGCCCGACGTGGCCAGCTCGATGTTGCCGTAGTTCTCGGCCAGGTGGCGGTACTCGTCGTTGATGTCGCGCAGCATGTCCTCGTTGGACTGGAAATCGCCCGCCGTCAGCACCACGCCGCGCGTGCCGGTGTAGCGCACGTAGCTGTCGTCGTCCTGCTTGCGCGCCACGACGGCCACCACGCGTCCGGCATCGTCCTTCTCGAGGTACTCCGCGTACGTGTTGAAGTTCCAGACAGCGCCCTCTTCGATGGCCTTCTCGCGATGGTGCGTCATGACGAGCGAGCCCCATTCCCAATCGGCGCCGCCGCCCGTGACGGGACGGTGCACGATGGTGGACTTGTAGAATTGGTAGCCCGACGGGTCCATGACCATGCGGTCGTCGGCTTCGGCCGAGTAAAGGTTCACGCGGTCGGTGTTGTGATAGAAGTCGGGGTCCACCTCGTCGATCTCGGAAATGCTCCAGTCCATGATCTGGCCGGAGTAGTCCACGAAGTTGCGGATGAGGCGCTGGTTGCTGCGGTTGGCGTTGCGCACGAGCCAGTTCGTCATGAAGTTGGCCTTCTCGATACGGTCGGCGCCGCGCTCGAGGGCCCACTCGCTGTTGACGATGGCCACCTCGCCGCCGATGTAGAAGAAGCTGTCCTCGGGCTGCGCTTCCACCACGCACACGCTGGCGCCCTGCATGGCCGCCGAGCGCGCCGTCCACGTGCCCGCCTGCCCGCCTCCTACCACCACGATGTCGAAGGTGCCGCCGTCGGCGATGCTCGCTTCGTCGACGGGCTCGGGCGCGACGCGCCAGTCGGCTGCAGCCTGGCTTTGCCACCGGTGCTCGGGTGCGGCGCTGCCGTCGTTTTCGGCCGCATTCGCGCTGCTGGCCGATTTGGGCGCGCATCCCGCGAGCGTGCCTGCCGCCGCGGCCAAGCCCGTCACCGCGGCGCCGGTGAGGAAGCTGCGTCGAGACAGGCCGTGCGTGCCGTGCTGTTGTTTGCGTTCCATGGTGTTGGTCCTTTCGTTCCCCATCTTGGCCCTCCTGTTCGCCGCCTCCCTCGTCGTGCGAGGGGCGGCGGCGCTGCCAAGGTTCGAGGTGCATCATGCCGATGAGGCGCGCCGAGCGCGTCATTCCTCAGAGGTGAAATTGCCTGCGAACAGGAAAAACGAAAGATCACCCCTGAGGCATGACGCGTTTTTCGATCGCGTTGCGATGGTTCGCCGCTCCGGCAACGTATTCGAGCGCCGGGATTTGTTCATGTACGATGAGGGCATGAGCCGAACGAACGACAAACCACCCGTTGCGCTGCGCACGCTGCACTTTTACTGGCAGGTGACGGCGCTGCAATGGCCCCTGTTCCTGTGCGCCGTGCTGGTGACGATGGGCTTCGTCTTCTTTCTGTCGTACATGAACCCCTTCATCATGGGCAAGATCATCGACCTCGTGAGCGCCGGGCGCGTGGAGCCCGATCAGGTGCTGCCCGTGTTCGGGCCGCTCATGCTCGCGCTCGTGGGCGTGAACGTGCTGGGGCAGGCGTGCAGCAAGCTGCAGGATTACTTCGCCTCGAAGGTGGAAATCCGTGCGTCGTACGAACTGGCCACGCGCACGTTCGACACGCTGTCGAACCAGTCGATGACGTTCCATTCGAACCGCTTCGGCGGCTCGCTCGTCAGCCAGGCGCAGAAGTTCCTCAGCGCGTACACCCTGCTCATGGACAGTTTCGTGTATGCGGTCATCCCCATCGTGTGCGGCGCGGTGTACACGGTGGTGCTGCTCACGCCGCTCGTGCCGGCGTACGTGGCGCTGCTCGTGTGCCTGCTGGCGGTGTACGTGCTGGTGGCGTACAAGCTGTACAAGCGCATCCTGCCCCTCAACGAGCAGACCGCCGCGGCGCAGAACGCGCTGTCGGGCGAGCTGTCCGACAGCATCACGAACATCCTTGCGGTGAAGACGTCGGGGCGCGAGTCGTACGAGCGCGAGCTGTACGACCGGGCGAACCTCCAGGTGAAGGCCGCCGACACCCGCCGCATGCGCGCCACCATCCTGCGCGGCGTGGCCACGAGCTCCATCACCGTGCTCATCATGGGGCTGCTGGTGGTGTTCGTGTCGGGCGGCAACGCGTGGTTCGGCATCAGCGCGGGCACGCTCGTCATGATGTTCACGTACACCTACTCGCTCACGATGCAGTTCAACCGGCTGAATCAGACGTTCCAAACCATCAACCGCGCCTTCGGCGACGCGCACGACATGACGGTGGTGCTCGACGAGCCGCGCCTCGTGGCCGACGACCCCGGCGCGCCCGAGCTGCACGTGAAGCGCGGTGCCATCGACTTCCACGACCTGACGTTTCGCTACGCCGACGCCGACGAGCACGACCTCGTGTTCGACGACTTCTCGCTGTACATCCCCGCCGGTCAGCGGGTGGGTCTTGTGGGGAAGTCGGGCTCGGGCAAGACGACGCTCACCACGTTGCTGCTGCGTTTGGCCGACATTCAGGAAGGCAGCATCCTCATCGACGGGCAGAACATCGCGCATGTGGCGCAGACGAGCTTGCGCCGCCAAATTGCCTACGTGCCGCAGGAGCCGCTGCTGTTTCACCGCACCATCCGCGACAACATCGCCTACGGCCGCGCGCACGCCTCCGATGCGGACATCGTCGAAGCCGCCCGTCAGGCGAACGCGCTCGAGTTCATCGAGAAGCTTCCGCACGGCTTCGACACGCTCACGGGCGAGCGCGGCGTGAAGCTGTCGGGCGGGCAGCGGCAGCGCATCGCCATCGCCCGCGCCATCCTCACCGACGCGCCCATCCTCGTGCTGGACGAGGCCACGTCGGCGCTCGACTCCGAGAGCGAGCGGCTCATCCAAGACGCGCTGGAGAACCTCATGCGCGGCCGCACGTCCATCGTCATCGCGCACCGCCTGTCCACCGTGGCAAGCCTCGACCGCATCGTGGTGCTGGGCGACGGCAAGCTCATCGAGGACGGCACCCACGCCGACCTCGTGCAAGCCGGCGGCGAGTACGCCCACCTCTGGGACCGCCAGTCCGGCTCCTTTTTGGGCAACGAGTAGGGCGGTTGCCGCTTGTTCGTTGCTTCGGTGCGCGTTCCTAGTTCTTCAGCGAGTTTAGGGGGGCGGGCATGCGGCCGCCTCGGTGGGCGAAGGTGGTGCCGGCGTACTGGTTGACGGGCATGACCGGGGCGTAGCCCAGCAGGCCGCCGAAGTCGAGCTGGTCTCCCACCTGCTTGCCGATGGCGGGGATGATGCGCACGGCGGTGGTCTTCGAGTTGATCATGCCGATGGCGCACTCGTCGGCGATGATGCCGAACAGCGTCTCGACCGACGTGTCGCCGGGCACGGCGATCATGTCGAGGCCCACCGAGCACACGCAGGTCATGGCTTCCAGCTTCTCGATGGACAGCGCGCCGTCCTCGGCCGCGCGAATCATGCCGGCATCCTCGGACACGGGAATGAACGCGCCGGACAGGCCGCCGACGGACGACGAGGCCATGACGCCGCCCTTCTTCACCGCGTCGTTGAGCATGGCGAGCGCCGCGGTGGTGCCGGGGCCGCCGCACTGGCCCACGCCGATGGCCTCGAGGATCTCGGCCACGGAGTCGCCCTCGGCCGGCGTCGGCGCCAGCGACAGGTCGAGAATGCCCTGCTGCACGCCCAGGCGCTGCGAGGCCTCGCGCGCCATGAGTTCGCCCGCACGCGTGATTTTGAACGCGGTGGCCTTGATGGCCTCGGCGACGGAGGTGATGTCGGCGTCCTTCGGCAGGTCGGCCAGCACGGCGCGCACCACGCCGGGGCCGGACACGCCCACGTTCACCACTTCGTCAGCCTCGCCCGAGCCGTGGAACGCGCCGGCCATGAAGGGGTTGTCCTCCACGGCGTTGCAGAACACCACGAGCTTGCCCGCGCCGATGCACTGGCGGTCGGCGGTGGCCTCGGCGGTGGCCTTGATGATGCCGGCCATCTTGAGCACGGCGTCCATGTTGATGCCCGCGCGCGTGGAGCCCACGTTCACCGACGAGCACACGTTGTCGGTGACGGACAGCGCATGGGGGATGGAGTCCATGAGCTTGTGGTCGGCGGTCGAAGCGCCCTTGTGCACGAGCGCGCTGAAGCCGCCCACGAAGTCGACGCCCACTTCCTTGCCGGCCTTGTCCATGGCCACGGCGATGGGCGTGAGGTCGGCGGCGCTCGTGGCGGCGCAGATTTCGGCGATGGGCGTGACGGAGATGCGCTTGTTCACAATGGGAATGCCGAACTCGCGCTCGAGCTGCTCGGCCGTGGGCACGAGGCGCTCGGCGGCGCTCGTCATGCGGTCGTACACCTTGCGCGCCATGACGTCGATGTCGGCATCCGTGCAACCTCGCAGGTTGAGCCCCAGCGTGATCGTGCGGATGTCGAGGTGCTGCTTGCTCACCATGGCAAGCGTCTCGGCGATTTCAGCAGGCGTGATCTGCATGATGCCCCATCTTTCTCTCGGATTGTCGTGCGGTGAAACGTGTCGAACCAGCATAGCAAACCGCGCGGGCGGCAACCGCGCGGTTCGTCCATTTTCGGCGTATCTTCTCAGGGGATGCACGGAAAAGAGAACGAATGTTTCACGTGAAACATTCGTTCGGCGGCACGGGGGCGCTACGCGCGGCCCGTGCTCACTTCGCCGTAGGGCAGCGCGCGGCGCGTTTTGTCCGGCAGCTCGATGACCAGCTTGAAGTCCTCGGTGAGGTCGACGGCGCGCGCTCGCACGCGCGAGGAGCCCTGCCGCACCACGAGCGGCTGTCCCAGCAAAAAGCAGCGGCGGCGGTACTCGTCGTAAAACGGCGCGTCGTCCATGTGCCGGTACCGGTCCCAGAAGCGCGTGAGGATGGCGGCGGCCAGCTCGCAGCGCACGGCACCCGTGCGGTCGTCGAGCACGGCGCCCGCCACGTCGGCGATCTCGGACGGAAACCCGTCGGCCGGCGGTTTCACGTTCACCCCGATGCCCAGCACCGCGTGCTCGAAGCGCCCCGACTCCATGTCCACGACGCCCTCGGTGAGGATGCCCGCCACCTTGCGCTCGTCGCAGTAGATGTCGTTCACCCACTTGATGAGCGCGGTCTTGCCGGTCACCTGCTCGATGGCCTGCGCTCCGGCCACGGCGGCGGCGCACGTGATGAACTGCGCGCGGTCGGCGGCGAGCGACGGCCGCAGCACGATGCTCAGGTAAAGCCCGGTTGCGGACGGCGAGAAGAACGACTTGCCAGGACGCCCCTTGCCGGCGGTCTGCTCTTCGGCCACGATGACGGTGCCTTCGGGCGCGCCCTCGAGCGCGCGGCGGCGCGCTTCGGCGTTCGTGGAATCAACGCGCTTGCGCACCACGATGCCGAAGGGGTGCTCCTGCGGCAGAAACCGCTCGATGCCCTGCGGCGACAGCAGGTCGTTCTCCTGCGACAGCGCGTAGCCCTTGTTCGTGACGGCGTCGATGGCGTACCCCTCGGCGCGCAGCGCCTCGACGCCCTTCCACACCGCGTTGCGGCTCACGCCGATGGCCTGCGCAAGCTTCGCGCCCGACACGTAGCGCTCGCGGTTCTCCTCCAGCAAGCGCAGCAGTTGTTCCTTCGTTCCCATCCCTCGCATGGTAGGAGAGCGCCCCCGCTCGTGTCAACAATCGAAGCATCCGCGGGTGACAATCGAGCGAGGCCGCTCAGCTTTGCCAGACGTCTCGGATGAGATCCTTGCGCGTTTTCTGCTCGGTCTTCTGAAGGATGTTGTGCGTGTGCGACTTCACCGTGCCCACTGCAAGCTGCAGCTCGGTTGCCACGTTTTGGTAGTCCTTCTCCATGAGGATGAGCCGCAGCACGTCGCGCTCGCGGTTGGTGATCCGGTGCTTCTCGCAGTACGAGTCCAAAATGAGCTCGATGTGCTGCTCGTAGTCGGGCTGGTCTGCATGGGGCGGATTCGTGCGGCGCAGCCGGAGCAGGTCGAGCCCGTGGCGCAGCGCCAGCAGGGCGAACGCCGCGATGAGGATGTTCTCCGAGAAGTTGCGCTCGGAGATGTACAGCACCGCCACCGACGGCATGATCTGATCGGACGGGTTCCACATGAGAATCATGATGGTGTTCTCGACGGTGATGCAGAGGCACAGCACCGCGGTGGCCACGAACAGCGCACGATGGCGCAGCAGCCGCGTGCGGAAGGAGAGTTTCTTCGCCCTCAGATAGCGCGCGAGCGTGTAGGCGAGCACCCAGATGAGAAACGCCTCCCGGATGCTGTAAAAGCACCACTGGCGCCATGCGCCCTCGGGCATGAGCACGATGATGGCGCACCCCGTTGCCACGAACACCACGGCGGGGATCACCTTGAGGGCGAGTTTGGTCGTTCCGATGTACGTGCACACGGTGAGCCAGAGCGACTCGAGGATTCCCGCGGCGAGCAAGGTTTTCGCGAAGGGGTAGTTGATGCCGTAGAACATCTGCTGGGTGAGCACTTCGCCGCGATTGAAGTATTCGTTTTGGAAGATGAACATCAGGTCGACGAAGTACAGGAAGAAGAACATGACGATGGGGAGATACAGATGGTTGTGCGTGACGAGGTAGGAAGAGGCCGAGGATACCGCCGCGGCGATACAGAGGAACATGACGACGATGGTGTAGAAATAGAAGGCAGCTTCCATTGAAATACGCATCTCCTCGGCGTGCGAAGTCTCCCCGAACGCGGCACATCATACTATACCGATGGCGCCGATGCGTGTTTAGGAACGCGTTTCAGGTAGTTTAAAAAGGTTCATGCAAGGTTTTATGATCGCGTGACGCTTCTGTGTCGGGCCAGATGGGGGCACGGTGCGCGCGGTTTGGTTTCGGTAGAGCCCGCGCGGCTGCGAACATGAACCCCTTTCCTCCTTCTCAACCCCCGGCCCTCCCGCCATGGTGCACCTCAGAACGCAGCCGGCCACCTGGCTCGGCTGCACGGTAACGCACCTATCGGAAGGGGTTCACCATGGCAACCAAGGACTACATCGACACCAACGACTTCACCAAAGAAGAGCTGCTCGACATGATCGAGCTGGCCCGCTCCATGAAGACCATGATCAAGGAGGGCGGCCGCTACCCGCTCATCTTGAAGGACCGGACGCTCGGCATGATCTTCCAGCAGGTGTCCACCCGCACCCGCATCTCCTTCGAGACGGCCATGACCGACCTGGGCGGCCACGCGCAGTTCTTCGGCCCGGGCACCATCCAGCTCGGCGGCCACGAGACCCTCGAGGACACCGCCCGCGTCATGGGCTCGCTCGTCGACGTCCTCATGGCCCGCGTGAACCGCCACCCCGACGTCGTCGGGCTGGCGAAGAACTCCGCCGCGCCCGTCATCAACGGCATGTCCGACTACAACCACCCCACCCAGGAGCTCGGCGACCTGCTCACGATGATCGAGAACCTGCCCGAGGGCAAGAAGATCGAGGACTGCAAGCTCGCCTTCGTCGGCGACGCCACGCAGGTGTGCGTCTCCCTCATGTTCATCGCCTCGAAGATGGGCATGGACTTCGTGCACTACGGCCCGAAGGGCCACCAGGTGACCGACGGCGGCCTCGTCGTGGACAAGACGGTGGACATCATGGCGATCGCCGAGGAGAACTGCAAGGTGTCCGGCGGCACGGTCACCGTGTCCGACGACGTCGAGTCCATCAAGGGCGCCGACTTCGTCTACACCGACGTGTGGTACGGCCTCTACGACGAGGAGGAGGGCGGCGCCTCCTACATGGACGTCTTCTACCCCACGTACCAGGTGGACATGGAGATGATGGACTATGCCGGCCCGGACTCCAAGTTCATGCACTGCCTGCCGGCCACCCGCGGCGAGGAAGTGGTCGACGAGGTCATGGACCATCCCGAGCGCTCGCTGTGCTGGGTCGAGGCCGAGAACCGCAAGCACTCCATCCGCGCGATCCTCGCCTACCTGTGCCCCAAGACGAAGGAGGACGCCGCCGTCGCCGACGAGGCCGAGGCCCGCATGAACGCGGTGCTGAGCAAGATCGGCTAACGAGGAGGAACGCGGACGCGCGTCGAGCGAAAGGAGTACGATCATGCAGGAAAAAGCGATGAAAGAGGTGAAGTTCCGCCACGGGGTGCTGGCTCTCGGCTTGCTCGCGGTTGTGATGTTCGCCTGCGTGGTAGGGCTTGGCGCCGAGCCGCAAATTCCGCTGGTCATTGGGTGCGCCATTGCCGGTGGCATCGCGATGTACCTCGGCTACACGTGGGATGCGGTGCTCGAGGGCATGGTGAAGGGCATCACCGACTCCCTCGAGGCCGTGCTCATCCTCATGGCCATCGGCATGCTGGTGGGCGTGTGGATTCAGTCGGGCACCGTGCCCACCATGATTTACTACGGCCTCAAGGTGGTCAGCCCGCAGCTGTTCTTGCCCATCACGTTTCTGGTGACGTGTGCGGTGGGCATCGTGCTGGGTTCATGGGGCGCGGCGGGCACCATCGGCATCGCCTTTTTGGGCATCGCCGCAGCGCTCAACATCCCTCTCGGCATGGCGGCGGGCGCCGTGGTTGCGGGCGCTTACGTCAGCGAGATCATCTCGCCGCTGGTGGACGGTCCCAATCTCGCCGCCGCCATCGCCGACTGCAGCGTGTTCGACCTGTGCAAGCGCTTCCTCGTGTTGTGCCTCGTCACGTGCGGCGCCTGCGCCGGCATCTACCTGTTGATGGGCATGAACCTCGACGTGGCCTCCACGGCGACGGGTGCGAGCCAGGTGGATGCGCTGCTCGTCTCGCTCGATGAGGCGTACAACATCGGTCCCATCACGCTCATTCCCCTCGGCGTCATGATCGTCTGCGTCGTGCTCAAGGTTCCGGCGCTGCCCTCGTTTCTCGTGGCAATCGCCATCGGCATGGGAGAGGCCGTCCTGCTGCAAGGGTCCGATCTCGCTCAGGTGGTGGAAGTGGCGAACGTGGGCGTGGTGAGCGCGACTGGCTTCGAGAGCCTCGACACCCTGCTGAGCAACGGCGGCATCCAGGAAATGATGAGCACCATCTCCATCGTGGTGCTGGTCATGGCGTACGGCGGCATCATGCAGCACACCAAGCTCATGGATTCGATGGTTGAACCCATCGTCAGCAAGCTCAAGAGCTTCGGGCAGCTGGTTTCGGTGACGGTGTTCTCGGGCGCGCTGTTCAACGTGCTGCTTCCCGATCAGTATCCCGCCATCACGCTGTCCACCCAGATGTACCGCAACGAGTTCCGGCGACTCGGCGTGAAGAACGACGTGTGGGGCAACATCGTCAACTCGAGCGCCGGCATCACCTCGGTTCTCGTGCCGTGGAACACCTGTGCCGTGTACATGGTGACGGTGCTGGGCGTGAGCTGTGTCTCCTACGCTCCCTACGCCTTCTTCTGCTACCTGTATCCGCTGGTCATCGTGGTGGCGGGCGTGTTGTTCGGGAAGAAGCTGGGGTGGATTGGCGCACCCGACGCCGTGACGCACGCCACGGCGGTGCCGGTGAGCGAAGGAAGCTTGGAGCGCGAGGGCGCATTCTAACCAGGTAGGTTCGACCTGAGACGGGCGATGATATGAACGGAACAAAGCATAAGAACAGGCACTATGCGTGGATCGTGATGATTGGCTGCGGGTTGATGATCTCCGGATCGATTGGCTTCTTCACCGTGGTTGCCGGCAGTTTCTACGTGCCGGTGAGCCAGAGTTTGGGCGTCGAGGAATCAACGCTGGCCTGGTACATGACCATCGTGTCCCTAGGTCAGGCGATTTCGATGCCCCTTGCGGGGCGGTTGGTGCCGCGGATGAACATCCCCGTGCACATGACCCTCATCTGCGCCGTCGAGGCGTTGGCCGGGGCGGCTATGGCGTTCTACACCGACGTGTCCATGTGGTACGTGTCGGGTGCGGTGATCGGCTTCTGCATGGGTTTCAACACGTCGGTGGGCATCGCCATCATCCTGAACAACTGGTTCGTGCGCCGCGCCGGGTTCGCCATCGGCATGGCATGGGCCATCGCAAGCGTGTGCAACGCCATCATGAGCCCCATCGTGACGCAGGTCATCGGGGCCATCGGCTGGAGGGCGGGCTACCTTGCCCTGGCGGCGGTCAGCGCGTGCATCATGCTGTCCTCGACGGTGTTTCTGCTGCGGCTGTCGCCGGCCGACAAGGGCATGAAACCCTATGGGTACGAAGAGGCGCTCGCGGCAGGCGAAGGGGAGGGGAGTGCTGCCGAGACTGAGGGCGTGGATTTCCGCTCGGCGGTGAGGTCGCCCGCGTTCTTTGCGCTCGTGGGAGCCATGTGCCTCATCGTCATGACGACGGTGACGAATCAGCTGTTTCCGATGTACGGGTCTTCGGTTGGGTTCGACCCGACGGTGGGCAGCCTCATGGTGTCGGCGGCCATGCTGTGCGACATCGCGTGGAACCCGCTCATCGGCATCACGTGCGACAAGTTCGGTCCGGCGAAGGCCATTCTGCTGTGGGCGTGCGTGACCGTGGTGTCGTTCGGATGCCTGTTGGCAAGCCCGTCGTCGCCGGCGCTTGCGTGCCTGGGCGCGGGGCTGAACGATTCGATGTACGCGGTGTTCGGCACGGGCATGGCAACACTCACGATGGCCATATTCGGACGCAAGGACTACGGCCGCATCTACTCGCTCGTGCCCGCCATCGGCTACGTGGTGGGAAGCATCGGCGCACCGCTGCTCACGGCTATTTACGAGCAGACCGGCGGGTTCTCCTCGGTGTGGGTGTTCTGCATCGTGTGCGACGTGGCCATTGCGGTGCTGGCAATCGTGGCCATGCGCTCGGGGCGCGGCCTGTCGTGGAAGCGCGGCGAGGATGCGGCGGTTGCCGAGCGCGCGCCCGCGCTTGAAGGGGGTGGGGCGCAGGGCGTCTGACGCGGCAAGCGCGTCGCGAACCTACGAAGAGCGGACGGAGCCGCACGCGGAAACGCGTGCGGCTTTTTTGCGGAGACGAGGGGGTCGCTCGGTTGTCAGCGGGGCGGATTCCCGGTACAATGCGTTAATGAACAACTTGTTGATTATTGATCGAAGCGTTCAATTGGAGGAGTATGGCTGTCACCACGGCTCCAGCCGCGCCGCAGGACCGCCGCATCACGCGGTCGAAGCGCGCCCTGCGTGCGGCGCTCATCGAGCTCATGGAGGAGCGCGGTTTCGACGGCTTCTCGGTGAACGACCTGTGCGAGCGCGCGGACCTCAACCGCGGCACGTTCTACAACCACTTCCATGACAAGGAAGCGCTTCTTGCCACGCTCGAGGACGAGGTCATGTGCCACCTCGAGTGCTTCCAGGCGCAGATGCAGAACCTCACCGTGCGCGAGCTGCTGAAGTACCGCGCCCGCAAGCGCCCGTTGCCGTTTCTCGTGGAGCTGTTCGACTACCTGCGCGAGCAGGGCGACTTCATGCACGCGGTGCTGGGCCCCGGCGGCGACATCCGTTTCGGCCCGCGGCTGCGCGACTCGGTGTGCACGAACCTCATCCAGTCCATCCTCCACGAGCGCTACCGCAACGACCCCGAGCCGTTCGTGAGGTACTACGTGGCGTTTTACGCGTCGGCGTACCTCGGGGTGATCGAGCGTTGGATTGAAACCGGCATGCACGAGAGCTCGGAGGAGATGGCCCTCATCGCAATGAGGCTGCTGTTCATCAAGCCGGGCAAGCCGATTGAATTGTAGGAGTTCAAAAGTATGAGCGAAGATACGAAGGAAGTCGTCATGGCGAACGAACAGGGCATCCAGGGAAGCCTCCATATCGGCATCGACGTGGGATCGACCACGGTCAAGCTGGCCATCCTCGACGAGGCGAACAACGTCAAGTTCTCGGTGTACCGCCGCCACCACGCCGACGTGCGCGCCACCATCGTGGAGGTGCTCGACGAGGCCGCGGCCGACTTCGGAGGCGAGCGCATGACCATCGCCATCACGGGCTCGGGCGGGCTCTTGCTGGCGCAGTGGCTGGGCATCGAATTCGTGCAGGAGGTCATCGCCTCCAAAACGGCCGTGGAAACGTTCATCCCGAAAACCGACGTGGCTATCGAGCTAGGCGGCGAGGACGCGAAGATCATCTACTTCGACCAGGGCATCGAGCAGCGCATGAACGGCACGTGCGCCGGTGGCACGGGCGCGTTCATCGACCAGATGGCCGCGCTGCTCAACACCGATGCGGGCGGCCTCAACGTGCTTGCGCAGGGGGCGACCACCATCTACCCCATCGCCAGCCGCTGCGGCGTGTTCGCGAAAACCGACGTGCAGCCCCTCATCAACGAAGGCGCGCGCAAGGAGGACATCGCCGCGTCCATCTTCCAGTCCGTCGTGACGCAGACCATCTCCGGCCTGGCGTGCGGCCGCCCCATTCGCGGCTACGTGGCCTTCCTCGGCGGCCCGCTGCAGTACCTGCCCGAGCTGCGCAAGCGCTTCTACGAGACGCTCGAGTTGGACGACGAGCACACCATCGTGCCCGAGAACGCCCACCTGTTCGTGGCGAGCGGCTGCGCCATCGCGGGCGCCGCAAGCGAGACGGTGAAGGCCGAGCTGCTGTCCGACGTGGTGGACCGCCTGAAGAACCTCGGCGACATCCAGGGCTCCGAAGTGGTGCGCCTGCCCCCGCTGTTCGCCAACGACGACGAGCTTGCCCAGTTCAAGAGCCGCCACGATGCCGAATGCGTGCGCCGCGGCAGCCTCATCGACTACGAGGGCACGGCGTACCTGGGCATCGACGCCGGCTCCACCACGTTCAAGGCCGCGCTCATCGGCGAGGACGGTGCGCTTTTGTGGTCGCACTACGCCAGCAACAAGGGCGACGTGCTGGGCTGCGCCCGCGCCGCGCTCAGCAACCTGTACAACGAGATGCCGGTGGACGCCGACACGGGGGCGCCGCTCGTGCACATCGGCCACTCCACGGTAACGGGCTACGGCGAGCACCTGCTGCTCGAGGCGCTGCGCGTGGACTCGGGCGAGATCGAGACCGTGGCGCACCTGCGCGGCGCGCAAGAAATGCTGCCGGGCGTGGAGTTCATCCTCGACATCGGCGGGCAGGACATGAAGTGCCTGCGCGTGAAGGACGGCGTCATCGACCACATCATGCTGAACGAGGCGTGCTCCTCGGGCTGCGGCAGCTTCATCGAGAGCTTCGCCACGGGCCTCAATTTGGACGTGGCCGAGTTCGCGCAGACCGCCATCAAGGCCGAGCGCCCCGTCGACCTGGGCAGCCGCTGCACCGTGTTCATGAACAGCCGCGTGAAGCAGGCGCAGAAGGAAGGCGCCACCGTGGGCGACATCGCCGCGGGCCTGGCCATTTCCGTCATCAAGAACGCCCTGTTCAAGGTTATCAAAATCCGCGACCCGCACGACGTGGGCACGAAGGTGATCGTGCAGGGCGGCACGTTCTTGAACGACGCCGTGCTGCGCGCGTTCGAGCAGCTGTCCGAAGTGCAGGCCGTGCGTCCCGACATCGCCGGCAACATGGGCGCGTTCGGCGCGGCCCTGCTCGCGCGCGACCGCTACCATTCGGCCGTGGCGTTGGAGGCGCGCAAGGCCGAGGCGGGCTCGGCGTGGAGCTCGGAGTTCGAGGACGCGCCGGCGCCGGTTGAGGTGGGCACGAAGCTGCTGTCCATCGAGCAGCTTGCCGCGCTGTCGCCCACGCACAAGACCGTGCACTGCAAGGCGTGCTCGAACCACTGCCTGCTCACCGTCAACGACTTCGGCGTGGACGAGACCACCGGCAAGCACCGCCGCTTCATCACGGGCAACCGGTGCGAGAAGGGTGCCGGCACGTTCGACGAGAGCAAGAGCGCCGTGCCGAACCTCTACGAGTACAAGAGCCAGCGCCTGTTCGGCTACGAGCCGCTCGCGCCCGAGGACGCGCCGCGCGGCACCGTGGGCATCCCGCGCGCGCTCAACCAGTACGAGAACTACCCGTTCTGGTTCACCTTCTTCACGAAGCTCGGTTGGCGCGTCGTGCTGAGCGATCCCTCGACGAAGAAAACCTACGAGGCGGGCATCGAGTCCATGCCGTCGGAGAGCGTGTGCTATCCGGCGAAGCTGTCGCACGGCCACATCATGAACCTGCTGGACAAGAAGCCCGACTTCATCTGGTTCCCGTGCAGCAAGTGGGAGCGCCAGGAAGACGAGGGCGCGGGCAACCACTTCAACTGCCCCATCGTGGCCAGCTACCCCGAGGCGCTGCGCCTCAACATCGACGAGCTGCGCACGTCCGACGTGGAGCTGCTCACGCCGTGGCTGCCGTACGACCAGAAGGAGCACCTCAAGAAGCGCCTGTTCGTGGAGCTGATCGAGGCGCACCCCGAGCTCATGGGGGCGGCCGGCGCGCCGACGCAGGCCGACGTGGACGCTGCCGTGGACGCCGCATGGGCCGAGGACGAGGCCTTCAAGCGCGACATCCGCGCGAAGGGCGAGGAGACGCTCGCCTGGATGGAGGCCACGGGCACGCACGGCATCGTGCTGGCCGGCCGTCCGTACCACAACGACCCCGAGATCAACCACGCCATCCCCGAGCTGCTGACCAGCTTCGGCCTGGCGGTGCTCACCGAAGACTCCATTGCGCACCTCGGCACGCTCGAGCGCCCCATCCGCCTCGTGGACCAGTGGATGTACCACACGCGCCTGTACGCGGCGGCGAAGGTGGCCACCGAGCGACGCGACCTCGACCTCATCCAGCTCAACAGCTTCGGCTGCGGCCTCGACGCGCTCACCACCGACCAGGTGCAGGAGATCCTCGAGCAGGCGGGCAAGGTGTACACCGTGCTCAAAATCGACGAGGTGTCCAACCTCGGCGCGGCGCGCATCCGCGTACGCTCGCTCTTGGCCGCGCTCAAGGACCAGGCCGACGAGCGCGCCGAAGCCGAGCGCATGCCGCGCGGCTGCCCGGCGGTGACGTTCGACCCCGACACGTTCGAAGCCTCGCCGGAGGCCGCCATCGAGGCGAAGACGGGCCGGACCGAGGCCGCCATCGCGTCGAAGCTCACCGGCGCCACGCCCGAGACGTTCACCGAGAAGGCGGCGCCCGAGGTGGCCGAGCGCTTCAAGCAGCGCGAAGGCGCCACCACCGAGTTCCCGCGCGCCGTGTTCACGCAGGAGATGAAGGACGCGGGCTACACTATCCTGTGCCCGCAGATGGCGCCCATCCACTTCGAGCTGCTCGTGGAAATCTTCAAGAAGAACGACTACAACCTGGAGCTGCTGCCGTCGGTCGACCACGGTGCGGTGGACGCGGGCCTCAAGTACGTCAACAACGATATCTGCTATCCGTCCATCCTGGTCACCGGCCAGATCATGGAGGCCGTCATGTCGGGTCGCTACGACACCGACAAGCTGGCCGTCATCATCACGCAGACGGGCGGCGGCTGCCGCGCCACGAACTACATCTCGCTCATCCGCAAGGCGCTTGCCGCCGTCGGCTTGCCGCACATCCCGGTCATCGCGCTGTCGTTCAAGGACCTCGGCGAGGACAACCCGGGTTTCAAGGTGACGCCCGCCATGCTGCTGCAGGCGGCCTACGCCATCTTCTACGGCGACCTGCTCATGATGACCCTGTACCGCACGCGTCCCTACGAGGCGGAGCCGGGCAGCGCGAATCGCCTGTACGATCATTGGATGGCCACCTGCAAGGCGCAGCTGTTGCGCGGCATCAAGCGCCGCGACTTCAAGGACACGGTGCGCCGCATCGTGGAGGATTTCGACACGCTGCCCTTGAAGGGCGAGGGGACGAAGCCGCGCGTGGGCGTGGTGGGCGAGATCCTCGTGAAGTTCCACCCGACGGCGAACAACCAGATCGTCGACGTCATCGAGCGCGAGGGCTGCGAGGCCGTCGTGCCCGGTCTGGCCGAGTTCTTCCTGTTCGGCATCGCGGGCGGCATCTTCCAGAAGGACCCGCTCGGCCGCTCGGCGAAGGGCGCGGTCGGTTCGCGCATCGGGTTGTGGGCCGTCGCGAAGCTGCGCGCGCCCATCACGAACGCGCTCAAGGCTTCGAGCCGCTTCGAGGCGCCGGCCGACATCTTCGAGCTGGCTGAGTACGCGAGCGAGATTCTGTCGCTGTGCAACTCGATGGGCGAGGGATGGCTGCTCACGGCCGAGATGGTGGAGCTCATCAAAACTGGTGCGCCGAACGTGGTGTGCACGCAGCCCTTCGCATGCCTGCCGAACCACGTGGTGGGCAAGGCCGTCATCAAGGAGCTGCGCCGCCGCTACCCCGACAGCAACATCGTGGCGGTTGACTACGACCCCGGCGCGTCCGAGGTGAACCAGCTGAACCGCATCAAGCTCATGATTTCGGTGGCGAAGGCGAACCTGGCCGACAAGGAGGCCGAAGCGAAGAAGCAGCGCGACCGCTTCGTCGACGCGGGCCGTCCGCACGCGAAGCAAGAACAAGCCGGCGAGCTGGAAATCGAGACCAAGCAAGCATAACGATTACGCGGGGGGCGGCCATGGGTCGCCCCCCGTTGCATGCGGAGTCGAGCGCGGCACGTGCTGCGTGAGGTATACTTGCAGAACCATCGAAACGAGGGGGCGCGAGATGCTGAAGCGAATGATCGGGATCGTCGTCGTTGGCGCGATATGCGCGGCATTGGCCGGATGCGCTTCGGGCAATGAGCCGCAAAACTCCGCGAAGGACTCCGTAGCGAGCGAACAGGCTGCCAAGGAGGCGCCGGCTGAGCAGGCGAAGCCGAATCCGCCCACGGCGGCACCCGTCAAAGAGCAGGAGCTTCGCGCGGGGAAAGCCGACATCACCGTGCTCGTGCTGAACGCAAGCGGCGAAGAGGGCGCGGCGGGCGAAGCTGCCGAGGACATCGAAGCGCTCGGCTTCGAGCGCGTTACGGTTGACAACGCCACGCATCACCAAAAGGGGAATCGCGTGTCGTACCACCACGAGGAGCATCGCGCGGAGGTGGACGAGGTCGCGGCGCTGTTCGACTCGCTTCCGCCCTACGACCCCTATTGCTACGAAGACGCCTGGACGGGCGGCTGGAGCATGGACTACGACATCTTCGTCATGCTCGGCGAGCCCGGCGCGATATATCCCGTCCCCGCCTAACGAACAAATGTTTTACGTGAAACATGCGCCCCGCAAGCGATGAGTTTGTCGCATTGAGGGATGCGCGGACGGCGGGCCGCCGTCGGAGCGAGAAACGGGCTTTCCGGCTCCACCTTCGCAAAAATTGCGCACGGGCCCTAGTTGCCGGCCGGTTACCTAATTGATACTAAACCAATAACATTATGTCGTACAATGGGACCATGAAACGAAACCGATGATGGAAGAAGGAACCCATGAGCCTGTACGACTACACCGTCGAGGACCAGCAGGGCAACGAAGCCGCGCTCGCCGACTACGAGGGCCGCGTGCTGCTGATTGTCAACACCGCCACGGAATGCGGCTTCACGCCGACGTACGCCCAGCTCGAGGAGCTGTACCGCGACCTGCACGAGCGCGGCCTCGACATCCTCGACTTCCCGTGCGACCAGTTCGGCCATCAGGCGCCGGGCACGAACGAGGAGATTGCCGCGTTCTGCACGTCCCGCTTCGGCGTGACGTTCCCGCAGTTCGCGAAGATCGAGGTGAACGGCCCGAACGCCGACCCGCTGTTCGCCTACCTGCAGCAGGAGAAGGGTTTCGAGGGCTTTGACGAGGGCCATGAGCTGACGCCCGTGCTCGAGGATCTCCTGTCGAAGAACGACCCCGACTTCGCGTCGAAGCCGGACATCAAGTGGAACTTCACGAAGTTCCTCGTCGACCGCAACGGCGCCGTCATCCGCCGCTTCGAACCCACCGCCAGCATCCCCGACGTGGTAGCCCCGGCCGTGGAAGAGCTGCTGTAACGCGAACGTCCACGAGGGGAGCCGGCACCGCCGGCTCCCCTCGTGGTTTACTCTTCCCCCATGGCCGCTGCGAATTGGGTGGCGAGGGCGCGGTCGGGGGTGCGGTAGAGGGCGTGCCAGGTGATGACGGCGCCCTCGGCGGCGAGGGGGATGAGGGCAAGCCGCTCGCTGAGGCTCTCGCGCAGCGACGCGTTCGCCGCGAGGTCGCGCTCCGACAGCACGTAGAGGCCCTCCCCGTGATCGACCAGGTAGAACTCCTCGAACAGGCGACAGGGAATCATCTTGATGGACGGGCGGAAGCCGTGCGCGAGGCACGCGTCCACGAAGGTTGCCTTGAAGGGCGCGTTCGATTTCAACGCCAGCATGAGCACGGGCTCGTGCTTCAGGTCGTCAAGCTGCACGGCGGCGCGCCCCGCGAGCGGCAACCCCTTCGGCACGCCGACCAGCGCCCGGCCCGCGAATGCTCCCAGCTGGCGCGCTTGCACCCCGGCGGGCAGCAGCGGGTGCTCATGCGCCCCGAACAGCTGGACGAACGACAGGTCGCAGGCGCGTTGGGCGATGGCTTCCGCCGGCATCAGGCCCGGTGGCGGGCTGGTGTACTCGAACTTGATGGACGGGTTCGCGTGCGCCATGCGGCTTGAGGCCGACACGATGCGCGACGAGAGCGGCTTGAGGGACAGCGTGTCGTGGATGCGCACGCGCGTCGGCTGCACGCGCCGCAGGGCGGCCAGGTCGTCGCGCAGGCCGCTGTACAGATCGTCCATTTGCAGCGCGGCCTGGAACACGGCGCTGCCCGCCGGGGTCAGCCGCACCGGTACGACGTCGGCGATGAGCTTCGTCCCCAATTCCTTCTCCATCGTGCTGACGTGGCGGCTCAGCGTCGGTTGCGACACGTTGAGCGTGCGCGCTGCCGAAGAATAGCTTCCTTGCAGCACGAGTTCGACGAACTCGTGGAATATCCTAAAATCCATGCCCCTCCCTGTAATCGTACGATTGCGTTCTCTCCCTTGCATCCTACCATCAAATGCCACTTATAGCGGGTCAACTTATTTCGGCATGAAGTAAATCATGTGGGAAAAGGGAGGGCTGCATGAGCACATACGACATACGCGTCAAGATCGGCCTGCGCATCAAAGAGCTGCGGATGGAGCGCGATCTCAGTCAGGAAGAGTTCGCGAACCACATCAACATGTCCCGCTCGTACTTCGGCGAAGTGGAAACCGGCAAGCGCAACGTGGCCGTGCTCAACCTGGAAAAAATCGTCACGGGCCTCGGCGTATCCCTCGAGGAATTCTTCGCCTCCGACTACTTCTGAGCGGGCCGCATACGCCCCGCGTATACCCCTATGTCACACTCGTATTTCATCTATGCAGGTCAACCTGCGTATACTGCGCCACGCAGGCTCCTTTAGCGGAGGATGCGGATAACGCGAGGGGAGCCGCGTATCCGAACGAGCAAGGAGGAAGGGGAGTAGTATGGCGCAGCATGAGGGAGTATCGCGTCGAGATTTCTTCAAGGGCGCGGGCGTTGCCGCGGCGGGTGCCGCCATGGCGACGGCCGGCATGGGCCTTGTGGGGTGTTCGAGCGGCACCGATGCCAAAGCGGCATCGGGGGAGACCTGGGATCAGGAATCCGAAGTGGTCATCGTCGGTTTCGGCGGCGCGGGTGCGTGCGCGGCCATCGCGGCGGCGGACGCGGGCGCGCAGGTGCTCGTGCTCGAGAAGAACCCCGAGGCGGAGCATCTCAGCAACACGGTCATGTCCGGCGGCATCTTCCACAGCCCCGACAAGGACGGCGACAAGGCGGCGCTCAAGCAGTACCTGCTGGCCATGTTCAGCGGCGAGGATCTGCCGACGAAGTCCGAAGGCGAGCAGTCTCCGCTGTTCGTGGACGGCATCGTTGACAAGTTCGCCGAATACGAGCCGCAGAACGTCGAGTTCATGCAGAGTCTCGACCCCGACTTCAAGGTGATCGAGCGCGGCGGCGCGGCATTCCCCACCTTCCCCGGCGCTGAGGCGAGCAAGTACAAGAGCTACAACTCCACGTACGGCAAGTCGGCGACGGGCCCCGATTACCCCACGCTCGACCTGCCGAAGGAGGACACGGCTGCGGGCCTCGCGTTCTTCAACTGCCTGAAGACGGGCGTTGCCGATCGCGCCGACAAGATCACCCTCGCCTACGAAACGCCGGGCAAGAGCCTGATCACGAACGAGGCGGGCGAAATCATCGGCGTGGTGGCCACGCAGGACGGCAAGGACATCCGCATCAAGGCCAGCAAGGGCGTCATCCTCACAACGGGCGGCTACGAGTACAACGAGGAGATGCGCCGCGCGTTCCTCGAAGGCCAGGGCATCACGGGCTGGGCGTTCTACGGTACGCTGTCGAACGAGGGCGACGGCATTCGCATGGGCTGCGAAGTGGGCGCGCAGCTGGCGAAGGTGGGCAAGGCCGCCTCGCGCCTCATCTGGTCGTGCCCCGACGTGCAGGTGGGGCCGATGAACGTGGGGTCCATCACCGACTCCGTGGGCGGCGCCGGCACCGTGGTGGTGAACGCCGAGGGCAAGCGCTTCATGGACGAAACGCTTATCACGAAGGACCCGAGCCGCTACTTCTCGTACAAGAACGCCGTGCACATGGACATCATCTCGCTCGAGTTCCCGAACGATCCGGCGTACATGATCATCGACGAGACGAAGCGCACGCAGGGCGCGCTCGTGAACACCACGCTGTCCACCTGCGGATTCGGCATCATCGACTGGGACAAGGACAACCAGAACGCCATCGACAAGGGATGGCTCATCAAGGCCGACACCATCGAAGAGCTGGCTGCGAAGATTCGCGATTCGCACGACCTGAACAAGGGACGCATGGACCCCCCCGTCCTCGCCGCCACGATGGAGCAGTACCAGACGATGGTGGACACGGGCGTCGACGAGGAATTCGGCCGCGTGAGCGCCATCAAGAACTCGCTCACGGGCGAGGTGACCGACCCCGGCTTCCAGTCCATCAACACGCCGCCGTTCTACGCCATGCCGCTTGTGGCGGGCGGTCCGAACACGAAGGGCGGCTTGCAGGCCGACGGCGACCGCCACGTCATCGACTGGAACAACGAGGTGATTCCGCGCCTGTATACGGCCGGCGAGATCTCGTCGTGCTTCAAGTTCGTGTACCAGGGCGGCGGCAACGTGACGGAATGCATCGTGTGCGGCCGCATCGCGGGCGAGAACGCCGCAGCCGAAACGGCCTGGGACGCCAAGTAGCACCGAACTCGACCCCTTGAAGCCGTCCACGCAGGTGGACGCGCGGAACATACGCGTGCGAGCCATGCCGCCGGCGGGGAACCCTCCCTCCCTCTTCCCGCCGCGCGGCTGGCTTCGCGTCCGAATCATCGAAGGAGCACTATGAGAAGCGCGAAAATCGGAATGGCGGCCTTCGTGTGCGCGGGGTGCCTTGTGGCGGCGCTCGCTGCAGCGGGGTGCGCGCCGCAAGCGCCGTCCTCAACCGAGGGCAGCAACGGGGACGCGGGCGATCAGCCGGTGGCCGTTGCGTTCACGTGGTCGGCCGAGGCAGACTGCGCGATGTGCCACGCGAAGGAGGACGCGTCGATGACGGATGCGTCGTGCCTGGCCGCAACGCACGAGCAGGAGGGAAACACCTGCAGCACCTGTCATACCGACGTGCAGGGTTTGACGAAGGCGCACGAAGGCGCCACGCCGGAGGATGCCGTCAAGAAGGCGACGAAGCTGCGCGACACCACCATCGACGAGGACGCATGCTTCTCGTGCCACGGCAGCTATGACGAGCTGGCCGAGAAAACCGCCTCGTCAACCCTGCTGACGGACTCGCAGGGCACGGTGGTCAACCCGCACGCGCGCCCCGACGGCGAGGGCCATGCCGATCAAACCTGCGCCGACTGCCACGTCATGCACAGCGATGAGCCCGTCACCGAAAGCGCGCCCGCGTTCTGCATCTCGTGCCACCACGCCGGCGTCTACCAGTGCAACACGTGCCACGCGTAGCGGAGCGGCGGGGCGAGGCGGGGAGGGGTGCTGGCGCATGGAGCGGCGGCGCCCCTAGCCGAGCAGGCCGCGGTCGATGGCGTCGGCGTCGAGGAACCAGTAGGTGTGGTGGTCGCCGACGAGCGCAGTGAAGGGCACGGGCTCGATGCCGGCGCGTGCGGCCTGGCTCAGCAGGTAGTTGCGCAGGACCCACGGCTCTTCGAGCACGCCGCTTCGCAGGCGCGCCACTTCGTTGACGTGCTGCTCGGTGGTGTCGAGGTCGTGCGCGATCTGCGCGGGCGACAGCCCGAGGAGCTCGATGTTCCGGGCGAACTCGTTGATGGTCGCAGCTTTTTGCTGGTGTGTGAGCGACATAGCAATCCTTTCGCGATGCGGAAAAGGGAACGGATGTTTCACGTGAAACATCCGGGGCGTGCGGGCGCGGCACCCCGCGCGGCGCCCTACCCGTGCGGGTAGAACACGCGGCAGACGCCCTCGGCGAATTCCTCGGTGGTGAGGTGGTGCTCCTCCTGCTGGTAGCGCAGCGCGTCGCCGATGAGGGCCGACAGCAGCAGATCGGCGTGGAACACGGGGTTCACGGGCGTTTCGATGCCCTCGACGCGCGCCGCCCGCTCGAACAGCTCGACGAACGGCTGGCGCATGATGTGGTACGCCGGGCTCTGCTTGGGGCCGCCCGTGTGCGCGGCGGCTTCCTCCATACCCTTGAACAGGAGAGCCTTGCTCTCCTTGAAGCGCAGGTAGCTGCGCACCATGCGCCCGAACGTCACGCGCGGGTCCTCGTCGGCCGCCACGAGCGCGGCGAGCTCCTCCGAGAACGTGGCGATGCGATCCTGGATGAGCGCGAAGCACAGCTCGCTCTTGTTGCCGAAGTGGCGGTACAGCGTGCCGGCGCCGACGCCCGCCTCCTGCGCGATGCGGTTCATGCTGACGGTTTCCACCCCGAAGCGGTCGAACAGCTCCTGGGCAACCCTGAGGATGTGGCCGCGGTTCTTCACGGCGTCTTGACGCTCGCGGCGCTGCGGTGCTTCGGTCATCGGCGATCCTTCCTCCCTGCACGGTTTGCTGCTTGACAAGCGGAGAGCACTCCGTTTACTATATCCGGAGAGTTCTCCGGATATGATACCGTATGCACACGCGAAGCGCAACGCTGAGGGGCGGCACCATGCAGCAAGCACAGCTCGACACCGCGAACGTCTCCCGCACGTCCATCGCCATCGTGGCGGTGATGATGGTGGGGTCCTTCGTCTCCATTCTCAATCAGAACCTCATGACCACGGCCATCCCCAGCCTCATGGTGGTGTTCGACGTTCCCAGCAGCACGGCGCAGTGGCTTACCACGGCGTTCATGCTGGCGAACGGCATCATGATTCCCGTCACGGCGTTCCTGCTGCGGCGCTTTTCCACCCGCGCGCTGTTCTTCCTGGCCATGGGGCTGTTCGGCGCGGGCACGGCGCTGTGCGCGGCTGCGTTCAGCTTCGAGATGCTGCTGGCCGGGCGCGTGGTGCAGGCGCTGGGTGCGGGCATCACCATGCCGCTCATGCAGACGGTGCTGTTCGTGGTGTTCCCGCCCGACAAGCGCGGCACGGCGATGGGCTTCTTCGGCCTCGTCATCGCGTTCGCGCCGGCCATCGGCCCCACGCTGTCGGGGTGGATCGTCGACTTCTTCCCTTGGCAGGCGCTGTTCTTGCTGTTGCTGCCCATCATCGCGCTGGACCTCGTGGTGGCGTTCTTCGTGGTGAAGAACGTGACGGAGCGCTCGAACCCCGCGTTCGACCTGCTGTCGGTGGTGCTGTCGTCCGTCGGGTTCGGCGGCCTTCTGTACGGGCTGAGCGTGGCGGGGACCCTCAGCTGGACGAATCCCGAGGTGCTCATCGTGCTGGCCGTGGCCGTGTGCGCCGTGGTCTGGTTCATCGTGCGGCAGCTGCACCTCGAGACGCCCATGCTGGAATTCCGCGTGTTCAAGCACCGCACGTTCACCGTGTCGCTGCTGCTCGTGGTGCTGGCCTGGGCCTCGTTCATGGGCGCGTCCACCATGCTGCCCATGTACATGCAGAACGCGGCGGGCTTCTCGGCGCTCACGTCCGGCATGACGCTCATGGCCGGCGGCATCGTCATGGGCGTGCTGTCGCCCATCAACGGGCGCGTGTTCGACCGCTTCGGCGCGCGCGTGCTGGCGCCGGCGGGCCTCGCGCTCGTGGTGGCCGCCACGCTCATGTTGGCGCAGGTGAGTGCCGAAACGGGGCCGCTGTTCATCGGCCTGGCCTACGCGCTGCTCATGGCGGGCCAGTCGATGGTATCCATGCCGCTGACCACCGCGGCGCTCAACAGCCTGCCCATGGCGATGATTCCGCACGGCACGGCCATGAACAACACGATGCGCTCCATCGTGGGCGCGCTGGGCACGGCGGTGTTCGTGGCCATCATGGCCGGCGTCACCTCGTCGGCTGCGGCGGCGGGCGACGCGAACGCCCCGTTCGCAGGCGTGGACGCCGCTTTCTGGACGATGGCCGGCCTCAGCGTGGTGGCCTTCGTCGTCTCGCTCGTCGTCCTGCGCAAGCCCGCACCGCGCCCGGCACCGGACGAGGTGCAAGCGCCCGACAACGAGGCGCTGAGTTCGAAGGCGTGATGCCTGGGCGCTTCTGCGTGCTTTTGCCTGCATGTCAACGAAACGCGACAAATGCTCCGGGAACTGTCATCATCGGTTGGTGGAACGTCGCTGGTGGGCGGGGTACGATAACGGCCAAGGAGTATGAAAAACATGATCGGTGCAAACATTCAGAGCAGGCGCAAGATGATCGGGCTCACGCAGGAGCAGGTGGCCGAGCGTCTGGGCGTCTCGCGGCAGACCGTGGCGAAGTGGGAGGCCGGCGAGTCGACGCCGGACTTGGCGAACGCGGCCGCGCTGGTGGACGTGCTGGACGTGTCGCTGGACGACCTTGTGTCCTACGATCCGCAGGGCACCGTGCTGCCCATGCCCCCGCGCGGAAAGCACCTGTTCGGCGCCGTCACCGTGGGGGAGCGCGGGCAAATCGTCATCCCGAAGCAGGCGCGCGAGCTGTTCGGCATCGAGCCGGGCGACACCATGCTGGTGCTGGGCGACGAAGAGCAGGGCCTGGCCGTGCTCAAAGCCGACGACTTCATGGATCGCGTGGCGCTACTCCGTACGATGATCGATTCTTGAGCCCGCTTCCTCGGACGATGCGGGCGGAACGGAGGCCGGCATGGACCGAGGCGGAAGCCGCACGAAGATGCGGGGAAAGAAGAGGGTGCTCATGATCGTGGGAATCGTGCTCGTGGCGGTGCTCGTGGCGGCCGGCGTCGCGTTGGCGGTGTACGTGGACAACAATCGGCACGGCGAGGAGCGCGACAACGCGAAAGCCCAGGCCGCGGGCTTCGTCGAGCGGCAGGTTGCCATTGGCGGCGCGACGGTCAATTACGGCGAAGGCCCCGACAACGGCCCGGCGCTGCTGCTTGTGCACGGGCAGGGCATGCAGTGGGAAGACTACGCCCGCGTGCTGCCCGACCTGGCAAAACGATACCACGTGTTCGCCGTCGACTGCTTTGGGCACGGCGAATCGACGCACGATCCCGCGCGGTACTCCCTCACTGCGCAGGGCGATGCCCTCAAGGCGTTCGCCGCGCAGGTTGTGGGCGGCCCGTACGCGGTGTCGGGCCACTCGTCGGGCGGCATCATCGCCGCCTGGCTCGCGGCGAACGACGCCGAGCGCGTGACCGCGTGCCTGTTGGAGGACCCGCCCTTCTTCCGCGTGACGCCTGCCGAGATGCAGGCCGCGCCCGGCAGCTTCGTGTGGAAGGACGGCTTCGAGGTGACGCACGCCTTTCTCAATCAGGATGAAGTGGATGACTACGCCGTGTTCTACGCGCAGCACAGCTACCTGTTCGGCCTGTTCGGAGGCTTGCAGCCGAAGATTGCGGAGTGGACGGCGGCCGAGCGCGCGGCCAACCCCGACGGCCACGTCGCGTTGACCTGGGTGCCGCACGACTGGGTGCGCGGCATGTACTTCTTCGACGATTTCGACCCGCGCTTCAGCGAGGCGTTCTACACGGGCGCGTTCTTCGAAGGCGTCGACCAGGCGGACATCCTCAGCCGCATCCAATGCCCGACGATCTATCTGAAGGTGGAGACGCGCTACGGCGACGACGGCCTGCTGTACGCGGCGAACTCCGACGAGGATGCCGCGCGCGTGCAGCAGCTGGTGCCCGATTGCGAAACCGAGCGCATCGAGGGCGGCCACGACGTTCATTACGAGCATCCCAAGGAGTTCGCCGCCGCCCTCAACCGCATCGCGTGACCTTCCGCCCGCGCCGGTTTGTGAGGGCGGGGATCCAACGTTCGCTAGCCGCGCACCGCGTGGTCGTCGAGCCAGTCGATGGCGTCGCGGATGACGAGGTCGCGCTTGAACTCGTTGAATATCTCGTGGCAGAGGCCCGCGTAGATGCGCAGCGACTTGTCGGTGGAGCCGATTTCCTCGAAGAAGTCGATGCTGTCCTGCGGGTCCACCAGGCCGTCATCGCCCCCGTGCATGATGCTGACGGGATCGACGAAGGCGGCGGCGTTCGCGCGCAGCCAGTCGTGGCCGTCGTGCACGGCGCGCAGCAGGCCCACCGAGAACTCCTTGGCCACGAGCGGGTCGGCCGCGTACGCCTCGCCGACGGCCGGGTCGGAGCACACGCCCGCTCCCAACGCGTTGGGCACGTATTCGTCGGCGGGCAGCGCGTCGTCCACGAGGGCGAGGCCGCGGTGGTCGCGCGTCCAGGCGCCGGACAGCACGTAGCCGTCAAGCTCGCCGGGGTGCGCCGTGCCGTAGCTGGCCGCGCCGAACCCGCCCATGGAGTGGCCGATCATGAACAGCGGCAGTTCGGGGAAGCGGGCGCGCGCATCTTCCACGAACAGGTGGGTGTCGTCGACGATTTGCGTGCGGTCGGCGAAGTACGTGAGCTTGCCCATGGAGCGCCCGTGCCCGCGGTGGTCGAACCGCACGACGGCGTATCCGGCCGCCATCAACTGTTCCACCACGTAGTCGTAGCGGCCGAAGTGCTCGCACAGGCCGTGCACGATGACCACGGCGGCCTTCGGCTCGTCCGGCGCGTCGACGCGGCCGACCAGCTGGATGCCATCGGCGGCCTGCAAGGTGTACGAGTGCTCGTTGATCTGCATGGGCGTTCCTTTCGCTTGGGAAACCTGCTGATCGAAAGCTTACCACGAGTGCGCGGCTAGCGTTCCAGCAAGCGCTCCGTGGTGGCGGTTGCGTCCAGCAGCGCGGCGGAGCCGTGCGGGGTGACGAGGCGCGCTGCGGCCACGAAGGGGAAGGGCATCGCCAGGTCGCGCCCGGGTTCCGCCGGGCATTCGTCGAGGTCGATCACCTGGGGCGTGCCCGTGTAGCGCAATCCCAGCTCGTGCTCGCCGCCGCGCATGAGCAGCACCTTCGGCACGGTTGCCTCGGCCCCGTCGCACACGTCGATGACGGGCGCGAGGGAGCTGCCGCGGTCGATGACGCCGCAGAACTCCTCGGGCAGAAACGAGAGCGTTTTGAGGTTCTTCGCCGCCATGACCTCTACCACCGAGGGGAACGCGACGCACAGCAGCCCCCACGCCGATGGCACCACGATGCCCCGGGCAACGAGCGCCTGCGCCTCTCCGGCAGCGACCTCGCCGAACAGGTCTTCGATCCATGCCAGCCGCTCCGCTCGATTACGCATGGGACGCCTCCTCGCGCGTGGTTGGGTTGAGGTGGCGCACGTTCAGCACGGGCCGCAGCGTACCGTCGGACATGGTGGCGTATCCTCGGCAGCCAGCGCGGCGCATGGTGGAGCCGTCGAGCAGGCGGGGCAGGTGGCGAACCGGGACGTACTCGTATCCGTCGGCGGAGTCGAGGGCGAGCGCCACGTGTTGCTCGTACGCGTTCAGCAGCACGATGAGCGCCGGGTGCTGCGTTTCGAAAGGGGACCCCGACCCCGGCCCGTTCGCGATGCGGTAGGACGTTCCGTCGATGACGACGCGCCCGCTTTCCGGCTCGGCCGCGTCGCGGTACGCCATGAACCGCTCGATGTGCTGAGCCGGCAGCGCAAGCCGCGCGCCGCCGGCGCTCACCTGCGCAATCTCGAACGCGGTGAGCGGCACGGGAACGTGCAGGCAGATCTCGACCGTGCCGCGGCCCGTGTTGCGCGTTTCGCCGCTGCCCCCGATGCGCTGCAGGGCCGCGCATATCTCGCAAATCTCGAACGTAGAGCTTTGCTCCTCTTCCTGAATGTCGGCGAACGAAGCCCTGAGCAGGGGAAGCATGGTGCTCAGTTCGTCGTCGGTGTAGCGGCTCAACGGGTGGGTGAGCAAGCCGTGCTCTTCGGCCAGCTCGCCGATGATGCGCACGTCGAAAGGGCGGCCGTCGTGCTCGATGTGGCAGGCGACGCTCGGGCCGTCGTTCTCGACCCCGAGACGAATGGTTGCGCACGGCGGCTTGCCGGCAGCGATGCGCTCGTCGGGACGCTCGATGCTGCCGCGGATGCACGCGCGCAACGTGCGCTTGATGGCCTCCTCGAGCGAGATGAGGGACGCCCGGTCGATGGCGATGCGGCTGTCCTCCAGCTCGAGCGCCACCTGCACGTTCGCGCGCGAGGCGTGGTCCACCACCACGGCATGCAGGGTGGCGGCGATGCTGCCGAATTGCTCGATGCGCGCGCGGGCAACCGCACTGCGCAGATCGTCGATGACGCGGTCCTGCTCGAACATGATGGCGTCGAACTCGAAGCTGCGCTCGTGTTCGGATGCGTACGCGCCCAACGCTCGCCGGTTCTCGCACAGCCGGTTCAGCAGGTCGCTCAGCTCGTCGTCTCGTTCGTCCGCATTGGCGAACGGCGAGAGTCCGCCCTCGTGTTCCTGGTTCCTCGTACGACGTTTCGCCTGATCATCGGATTGCACGAAGGGCGGGATGCTGTTCGGGTCGTCAACGAGCGTGCACTGCTCGACGAAAAACGAGTTCTTGATGGAGAGCAGCACCCATTCGGGCGTCGTGCAGGTGAACCGCACGAACAGGCCGTTGTCCCGCAGGTAGGGGATGGTGCTGGGATCGCTCTTCACGTGTTCGGGATACGTTGAAACGACGCTGCACAAGGGCGCGATGCGTCGCACGATGAGGGAGGCGCGCGTGTTCTCCAAACCGCAGTTCGGCTTGAACAGCACGCGGACGATGGTCTCGGGCTGCTTCATGCTACGCCGTCTGCCCGGTCGCGCCGAAATGCGGGAACACGCAGCAGTTCTTGCCGGTTTCCTTGCCGCGGTACAGCGCCTGATCGACGCGCACGAAGTTCTCGTCGAACGTGAGGCGGGGGTCGTACGTGCCCATGCCGAAGGTGACGGTGCACGACACCTCGCCCATGCCATCGTCAATACGATACGCGGCAATCTGCGCCCGCATGTCCTCGCAGGTGCGCAGCGCCTCATGGTCGGGAGTGGACAGGAACACCACGAGCATCTCTTCGCCGCCCCACCGTATGACGGGGTGTCCGCCGGCAAGGTCGTCCAGCATATCGGCGATGCAGACGATGGCGATGTCGCCCGACTGGTGCCCGCGGATGTCGTTGATGGCCTTGAAGTCGTCGATGTCGCACAGCGCCAGCACCACGTTGGCGTCCTTGCTTGTGTCGATGATCTCCTGGATGAGGTGGTCGGTCAGGTAGCGGCGGCTGAACAGGCCCGTCAGCTGATCGCGGAACGCCTGCCCCCGCATGAACCCCAGCTCCTCGCGCAGCGTGTCGTTGTCGTTGCGCAGCTGCGCGACGAGCGCCGCAAGCGCGGTGGGCTCGGCGAGCTCGGGGGCTGCGAGGGAAGACTGCTCCATTGCTTATCGGTCGCTTTCGGCGCGCGGCTGGTCGTCGTGGCTGAACCGGTCGAGCAGGTGCTTGAGGTCGATGGCCTGGTCGGCAAGCTCTTCGCTCACCGCCGCGCTTTCGCGCGACGCGGCCGAATTCTCCTGCACAACCTCCGACAGGCGATCCATGCTCTCGCGAATCTGCGCGATGGCGTCAAGCTGCTGCGTCGAGGTTTGGGTGATGGTGGCCATCATCTTGCGCACGCTCTCGGCCGAAGCGACCGCTTCTCCCATGTTGTTCGACGCCACCTCGATCATGGCGTCGCCCTCCTCAACGCTCGACAGCGTCCGTGCCACCAGCCCGTCGGCGTCCTTCGACGCTTCGCTCGCCTGAGCGGCGAGGCGCCGCACCTCTTCGGCAACGATGGCGAAGCCGCGCCCCGCGTCCCCGGCGCGGGCGGCCTCCACCGAGGCGTTCAGCGCGAGGATGTTCGTTTGGAAGGCGATGTCTTCGATGGCGTTCGCCAGCTGGGAGATGTTGAGCGAGTTGCGCTTGATCTCGCCGATGATCTGGGCGGTTTTGGTTACCTGGTCGTTGCCGCTTTCGACGGAGGACAGCACTTCGATGGCTCCGTTGTTGGCCACGAACACGCTCTCGGTGTTCTCGCCCACCACGCGGGTGATGCTCTGGATGCTGGTCGCAAGCTCCTCGATGGCCATGGCCTGCTCGGCGGAACCCTGCGCGATGATTTGCGAACCGTCGGACATTTGCGCTGACGAACGCGCCACCTGCTCGGCCGCTGCGCTCAGGCGCTCCACGGTATCGCGCAGCGAGACGGTCACGCGCTCGAGCGATGCCCCGATGGCTGAAAAGTCCCCGGCGTACTCGATGCGCGGCACCGCATTCAGCTGTCCGTCGCCGAGGCGCGTGAGCACACGGTCAGTTTCATGGATGTAGCTTTTCAGCGATGCCACCGACGAGTTCAGCGACGAGGCCAACATGCCCAGCTCGTTGCCCGACGTGTAGTCGATGGAGGTGGTGAGGTCGCCTTCCGCCAAACGGCGCGCTCCCTTTTCGATCTCCGAGATGGGGGCGGCGATGGCGAGCGAGATCCTTCTCCAGGTGAAGACGGCGATGCCGATGAAGATGACGGCGACGATGCTGAGGATGATGTAGGTCTGGTATTTCGTGGTAACGGTCTGATCGACGAAGTCGGATGCCACGCCGTCGGCGGTGTCCACGATATCCGAGGCAAGCGCCATGGCGTTTTCCTTCTTGGGCACGTACTCGGTTTGGAACAGCTCCCGCGCCTTGTCGAGATCGCCGGATGTTGCGACGTCGACCACGCGATCGCGAGTGGCAACGAGGTCGTCGTTCGCCGTTTTGAACTTGTCGAGCAGATCGAGGTCGGCGACGAACGTCGAGGAGATGAACTCGAACTCCTCGGTGCGGACGTTCGCCAGCTCTTTGATGCTGCTCAGCAACTCGGCGCGTTGTTCCGCGTCGGGCTCGTTGACCAGCTCGCGAAGGTAGAGAGCCGTCTGCTCGAACGTGCCGTGCAGCGTCAGGGCGCTTTTCGTCACGTGAAACGGCCGTCGATAGAACTCGGCGGTTGCGGCGGCATTCTGCTGGACGGCGACGAACGACACCGCAATGGATATGAGCAGGAGCACGATGACCACGACGTAAGATACGCCCAACGTCGTGCCAATGCGCATACGTGCGAAGAATCCCGAATGGCTTTTCATAGGGCGGTCGCTCTCTTGTGCTTTTGGTAGATGGAATTTCCCCGATAGGCCAGACAAGGGTTGTCGCGCACGATTTCGGCGTGCCCGAGCAGCAGGTATCCTTGGGTTGCAAGATGCTGTTCCAGCAGGTTGATCACGCGTTCGCGCGCGTCCTTCTCCAGGTAGATGATCACGTTGCGGCAGAGGACGAGGTCGTACGTGCGGAAGAGCAGGGCTGGGTCGTCCAGGTTGCCGCGGTGGAACGTCACACGATTGCGCAGGGCGTCGTTGACGAAGTATTCCCCGTCGCGGTAGGTGAAGTACGCGTTCAGCCACCGCTGCGGTACCTTCTCCACATGTGCGGGCGGATAGCCTGCGCGGCGCGCCTGTGCAAGCGCCGGTTCAGAGAGGTCGATGCCCGTTATTCGGACTGGGGGGGGGTACGACGTTTTACTGCAAAGTCTTCCGCGAGCATGGCCAGCGTATAGCATTCCTCGCCCGTCGAGCAGCCGGCGCACAGGATGTTCCAGGTGCGATCGGGGCGGCGACGTTCCAGTTCGGGAAACGCCGTTTCCGTGAGGAAGGCGAATTGGCTGCTCTCGCGCATGAAGTACGTGTAGTGCGTCGTGATGAGATCGACGAACCGCGCCTGCGCTTCGGGGTTGTCGCCCCGCTCGACGAGGTCGAAATAGGCGGAGAACGACGCGGCGCCGAACCGCTGACGCTCGCGCGAAAGCCGGCACTCGAGAAGAATGCGTTTCGCACTGAGGTCGAGCGCATGTGTTCGGGCTGCATAGGAGCGCACGCGTTCAAATTCGATATCGTTCATGTGCTCCAAGGCTGCCACTTACAACGGGGCCGATGTGACGGCTCAGAGCATAGCATGACGAGGGGTGCAAAGCTATACATAGTTTTCCGTTTAGGGCTGGTGAAAAGGTGTTTTTGCCATGGAGAACGAATGTGGCAACGTACGTCCTTAGAACGGGTAGGGATGCGCTTCGTGCTGCACGCTCGTCCAGTGCGTGCGCGTCATCTCCTCGAGTATCCATTCGCCGTTGAAGCGGCCCAGCCCCGAGTTCTTCTCGCCGCCGAAGGGCACGTTGCGCTCGTCGGCCACGGTCATGTCGTTCACGTGCGTCATGCCGGCGTCGATCTTGAGGGCGAACGCGGTGGCGCGCTCCACGTCGGTGCCCACGACGGCCGAGGACAGGCCGTAGTCGCTCATGTTCGCGAAGCGTAGCGCCTCGTCCTCGCCGTGCGCCACGATGATGGGCGCAAGCGGGCCGAAGCTCTCCTGTATGGCGATATCCCAGGTGGGATCGACGCCCCCGAACACGGCGGGCGGCAGCACGAGGCCGTCGGGCTCGCCGCCCAGCAGCACCTCGGCGCCCTGTTGCTGCGCGCGCTCGATCTTTTCCAGCAGGCCGGTGAGCTGCGCCTCGTTGATGATGGGGCCGATATCGGTGGCGGGGTCGAGGGGGTCGCCGCACACGAGCTTGCTCGTGCGGTCCACGAAGCGCTCGGTGAAGTCGTCGGCGAGCGAGGCATCCACGATGATGCGGTTCGTGCTCATGCAGATTTGCCCCTGATGCAGGAAGCGCCCGATGATGGCGATGTCCACGGCGTGCGCCACGTCGGCGTCGTCGAGCACGACGAGCGGGCAGTTGCCGCCCAGCTCGAGGGCCACGCGCTTGATGTGCTGGCCGCCGGTGGTTTTGGCGCCGATGCCGCGTCCGACGGCGGTGGAGCCGGTGAACGTGATGAGCTTCGGCACGGGATGCTCCACGAAGTAGTCGCCGATGTCGCTGCCGCGCCCGATGAGCACCGACAGCAGGCCCTTCGGCAACCCCGCTTCCTCGTAGATCTTCGCAAGCAGCAGGCCGCCCGTGAGGGGCGTGTCGCTGGCCGGCTTGAGCACCACGGCGTTGCCGCAGCCCAGCGCCGTGGCAACCGAGCGGTTCGACAGGTTCATGGGGAAGTTCCACGGGCTGATGACGCCCACCACGCCCAGCGGTTGGCGGTATACGCGGTTCTCCTTGTGCGGCGTGTCGGAGGCGAAGATGCCGCCGTGCATGCGGTAGGGGAACGACGCGGCCTCCTCGGTGATGTCGCGTGCGGCGCCCACCTCGAACTCGGCCTTCGCGCGGATGCTGCCGGACTCGAGCTGGCACCAGCGCACCAGCTCGTCGTGGCGCTGGTCGAACAGCTGCACGGCGCGCATGAGCACCCCGGCCCGCTCGCGCGGCGCGGCGGCCGCCCATTCCCGCTGCGCCTGCGCCGCGGCGGCGTACGCCTTGTCGACGTCGGCGCGGTTGGCAAGCGCGTGCGACGCGAGAACGTCCTGGTTGTAGGGGTTCACGTCCTCAAGCGTCGTGCCGCTGCCGCCGTCGCGCCACGCGCCGGCAATGAAGAGCTTATCGAGGTGGTCGTAGGGGGCGGGTGCGGTGGAAGCGTGCTGATCGGGCTTCATGGGCGTCTCCTGTTCTGGGGCGTGCCGCTGGGCGCGCCCTCGATTTCGTTTCTATGCTCAGTATAGAAACGCCTGAACAGGGTTTCGTTTCCCGCGTCGTGCCGTCAGAGAACGGTTGCGGCTTCGACACGCTGGCCGCTCGGTGCCCCCACGGTGGGTCGTGGGGGCACCGTCGACGAGCAGGGAAGCGCGGGGTGCGAAGGGTCGCGTCGTGTTACGCGTCGCGTGCGGCGAGCCATTCGTCCTTACGGTAGCCCTCTGCGTTCTTCGTCTCCTCCCAGGTGGCCGGGTGGCTGGGCACGAGGTCTCCGGTGAGGGCGTGGATAACGGCGTAGCGGCCCGACGTCATGCAGGAGCCGCACGACATGTTGCCCATGTACAGCGACCAGTCGCCGTCGCCGCACAGATCGCCCGCACCGAAGCCCACGGCGTATAGGCCGGGTATGGGGTCGTTCTCGCGATCGACCACTTGATACGTGCCATTGACGGCGATGCCGCAGCACATGGCGGTAAGGCGGATCCACTGGTGGATGCCCCAGAACGGCGGTTCGATGATGGGCGCGAGGTACTGCTGCTGCTTGCCGAAGTCCGTGTCGGCACCCTGCGCGCACAGTTCGTTGTAGCGCTCGACGCTCTTTTTGAGGTTGTCGGCGGGAATGCCCAGTTCGTCGGCAAGCTCGTCGAGCGTGTCGCAGCGGTGCGTGTCGATGAGATCCTTGATGACGCCCGTGGGGTTCTCGACCGCGCCGGGCACGTACTTGAGCAGCGAATCGCGATCGGTGGGCTTGAATCCCCAGCTCGTAGCGGTTTCGACGTAGTTGTTGTCGAAGATGCGGCAGAACTTGCCGGGGTCCTCGGCGTCCTGGAAGCGCAGCGCCTCGTCCCAGTAGTGCATGGGAACCTCTTCGTTCATGAAGCGTTCGCCGTTCTCATTGACGGCAAGGAACGGGATGTCGATCATCATGTAGGGGCCGGCGTCCATGTCGTGCATCTGCTTGCTGTGGCCGACGGGCGTCATGTAGCCGCCTGCCGCAGCCGACATGAGGATGCCGTCGCCGGTTTTGTTCGTTTGCTTGCAGGTGAAGCGAGCCAGGTCGGGAGCGAATTTGGCGATCATGCTCCCGTTGTTCTGGTAATCGCCCGTCGCCAAGATGACGGCTTTCTCGGCGTTGAAGCGAATGAAGGAGCCGTCTTTTGCCTTGCCGATGACTCCCGTAACGCGTTCGCCGTCCTGTACGAGCTGCACGCCCGGCGTGCTGTAGTACATATCGGCACCCAACGACGCGGCGTAGTCGGCCAACGCTCGAACGAGGTTGCCGTTGTTCTCGGGCTTGACGCCGAACGCGTTCTTCGTCTGCGTCACGTACTGCCCGTCTGCGAAGTCGAAATGCAGCGACCACGAATCGGCGGGGGGATAGCCGGCGGCCTTTGACTGCTTCGCCATCCACATGGACGTTTCGCCCGAGTGGTAGGCGAAGAATCGTGCGAGATCCATGTTCACGCGATAGTTGCATGATTCGCGCCATGCCTGGAGCCATATGAGCACGCCGGCTTCGGTCGACTCTTCCAGGCAGATGCCTCCGTCTCCACCGCCTTGCGCGATCGCGGTAGGTTCTTTTTGCAGGCAGGCGACGCTCGCGCCCTCCTCGAGCGCTGTCAGCACGGCCGGCAGACCCGAGGTTCCAGCGCCTACTACGACGATGTCGTAGGTCTTTTCTTCCGCGATGTCGTCGATGGGCTCGAAGACGACGCTCGAGTCGGCGTAGTCCTTAGCCGAGAACCCCTCGGGATACGTTTCGTCGCTCGCAGCCTCTTTCGCCGTGGCGCTCGCCGAGCAGCCGGACAGTCCGAAGGCTGCGGCGCCCGCCGCTCCTGCGGCGACGATGCCGGTCGATTTCAAGAACGTGCGCCTGCTGGGATTGTACTGCATGGTGCTTCCCCTTTCCCTGGTGTGAATTGCATGATGGAACGTGGATCCATCTTGCGTGGTTCGACGCCATCGTGCCAGCTCCGGAAGGGGGTGCGTACCTCCCCCGAAAAGGGGTGTTTTCGATTCGGGCCTAACTGGCAGCGTGGCTTGCATTCAAAAGCGCTACACTGGGCGCGTCGATCGGAAAGGGGGAGGGGAGATGCGGACGAACGGGTGCGAAGCGGTCAGCGCGAGCGGTGCGAAGCCGGCGGGCGATGCCGAATGCGTGCCGCTTCGCTGGTTCTACTTCGGACTGTGGGCGCTCTATGTCTGGCGGTTGTGGATAAGCAACAACTTCGGGCCTTTGCCGTCCGGCGTGACGTGGCAATGGCTGTTCGGTGTGATGTCGATCGTGTTTGCGGCCGCCATTGCGGCAGCGTTCGTTCGGCGCCGCGTGCGTGTTTCGTGCGGCGAGCGGTTTCTGGCGAAGCCGACGGCGCTGGGCGCGGCTGCACTGCTCATGACATTATCGACGTTCAGCGCCGCGGGCGCGGCAGTGCTACCGGGCGCGACGGCGGAGGCGCTGGCTGCGGCGTCGCTCGTGATGGGCGGCATGGGCATCGCGTGCGCGTATCTGCAATGGGGTTTGTTTTTCTCGCGCGTGAGCGTCAAGGCGGCCGTTGCGTACCTGTTCGGGGGCGGTATCGTGGCTTCGATTGTCAAGATGCTGCTGTTTTTCCTACCGTTTCCCGTTACCGTTGCCGCCATCGCGTGCCTGCCGTTCTTGTCTGCATGGTGCTTGCGCCGATCTCTTGCGGCGGTGCCGAAAAGCGAAGCGCCGCGCGTGCGCTACCGTTCGAAAAGCTATGCGAGCTTGGGGAAGGTAGTCGCGGTCGTCGTGACGTTCAGTTTGGCGAACGCCGTGCTGCTGTCCCTGTTCACCGGTCCGGCTGAAACCACGGCGCCTACGCTGTTCGCCGTGGGGCGAGCGGTGGAAGTGGTGTTTTCGCTATTCGTGCTGTTATGGGTGTTTCGTTGGGGGCGTTCATTCGATTTCGCGCAGCTGTGGCGCTTTATCCTGTTCGCCTTGGGAACGGTGCTGCTGCTGAACGTGCTGGCGGGCGACGTGCGCTTCGAAGACGCGCTCATTTCGGCCTCCTTTAATTTCATCACGCTGTTCGTGTGGCTGACGTGCGCCGACGTCGCCCGGCGCAGCGACCTCGACCCCATGCTCGTGTTCGCGTGCGGATGGCTGGCCTATGCGGTGCCGCTGTTCGGCGGCGCGCTGCTCACCGCGTCGCTTGCACTCGGGCCTTACGACGATCTTAAGCTGGCGTTCGTGCTCATGTACGCGATGGCGGCGGTCATCGCGGTGTGCTTGGGCGATCGCGATTCGGGGTTGCGTTACCTGTTCTCGGATCTCAACGCAATCAGCACGGCACCGGAAGATTTCTCGTCCATCGATGAGCGATGCGTGGCATTGGGAGGCCAGCACGGCTTAAGTCCCCGCGAGGTCGAGATCATGCAGATGATCTGCAAGGGCCGGTCGAAGGCCTACATTGCGGAAACGCTGTTCATAGCCGAAAGCACGGTGAAGGGTCATTCGAAGCATCTGTATGCGAAGCTCGACGTGCACAGCAAGCGCGAGCTGCAGGACATGGTTGGAGCGTAAGAGCGCGAGCATGTCAAACGGGGGCACGGCCGCCCGTTTGCCCAGGCGCTCATGATCCTCGTCCGCACTCCCTCCCTCCCGAACGGCGGGGCCCTCGGCCCCGCCGGTCCGCTCCGTCCACCCCTGTGTACTCAGGTTCGATGACAGGGAAATCCACGCTTTTCCCCAAATCGAGTCGACTCGATGACAGACGGCGCGGCCTGGTGCCTTCTACGATGATCCCGTCTTCAGCAACGACGAAAGGAGAGGGAATGAAATCGAAGGAGAACGCAGCAGAGGAACGCTCCGCATACAGCCGGAGGGACTTCCTCAAGGGCGGCGCGGTGCTCGGGGCCATGGCCGTAGGCGCGACGGCGCTCGCAGGATGCGCGCCGGCCGGGTCCGGCTCGACGGGCGGCGCCGCATCCGCCGACGCGGCCAGCGCGGCATCGAGCCTGCCCGACGCGGAGCCTATTGCCCCCGTCGACGTCCCCGATGCGTGGAGCGCCGAATACGACGTCGTGGTGGTGGGCACGGGCGGCGGCGGTTTGGCGGCGGCCCTGCACGCGGCGGAAAACGGGCTGTCCGTCGTGGCCATCGAGAAGAGCAGCACGTTCGGCGGTGCCACGAAGCACGCCAGCGGCTGGCTCAACATTGCCGGCAACTCGCGCAAGCAGAACGAGATGGGGTACGGCTACCCCGTGTTCCCCGTGGACATCAAGGAATTCACCAAGAAGGTGCTCAACGACGAGTACGATCACAGCGTGGACCCGCGCCTCATCATGAAGCTGGGCGGCAAGGGCGGCGAAGTGGCCGACTGGATGGAGGACTACGGCATCGAGTGGACGTGCGCCGGCGCATTCGTGGTGCCCACGTACTGCTTGGACGGCACGCAGGACTCGGTGCTCGGCATGCAGCCCGCGTGCGAGACCATCTACAACGCCGGCGTGAAAGCCGGTGCGGAATTCCTGTTCGACACCGCATGTGAGGGCCTCGTCTTCGACGGTGACCGCGTGGTGGGCGTCAAGGCCCGCGGCGGCGACAAGGAGCTGTTCCTCAAGGGCGCGAAGGGCGTCATCCTCTGCTCGGGCGGCTTCGGCATGAACTACGACATGCTGCAGAAGTACATCCCCACGGGCTACGACGGCATGGTGTGCGGCGGCCCCGTGCTCACGCACACGGGCGAGTGCACGCGCATGGCGCTCGGTCTCGGCGCCGACATGGCGGGCTACGACTCGTGGTGCATGTGGGAATCCATGCCCGACAACGACACCAAGGAGTTCAACTTCTTCTACGGCGGCGAAGTGCAGCTATGCCGCAACCCCTGGCTCAACATCGATCGCGACGGCCGCCGCTACGACTACGCGAACTCGCGCACCTGGCCGGCAAGCGAGGGCGGGCCGAACCTCATCGGCGGCACGGGCGACTGGGCGGTGGTGGAGCGGGTCACGTCGCTGCCCGGACGCCGCAGCTACACCATCTTCGACTCAAACTTCAAGGAGAACATCTTCAAGCTCGGGCAGACCGCGCTGCGCAAGCCCATCGTGCCGGAAGACCCGCTCAACCCCGAGGCGGACGGCATCATCTCGCACAACTGGCTCGACGACATCGAACCCGCCATCGAGGACGGCATGATCAAGCGCGCCGACACCATCGAGGAGCTGGCCGAGCAGCTGGGCCTCGAGCCCGACGTGCTGACGGCTGCGGTGAAGAACTGGAATCGCATGTGCGACCAGGGCGAAGACGACGAGCTGCTGTACCCGTACCCGCCCGAGTGGCTCAACCGCTTGGAGAATCCGCCGTACTACGGCGCGAAGATCGGCGGGCACTTCGGCAAGACGCTCTGCGGGGTGCGCGTGAACGACAGCCTGCAGGTCATCGACACGAAGGGCCACGTCATCTCGGGCCTGTACGCCAACTACACCACGGCCGGCGGCATCTGCGGCGAGGGCAGCTGGGGCGGCGGCGCGCACTTCAACACGTCCATCCTTGGTGGCAACGCGCTGTCGTGGGTGAGCGGCTACGTGGCGTGCGAAGGGCTCATGGAGAACGAGTAGCGAAGCGACGCGTCGCGTCGGGCGATCGGGCGGCTCCGCTAGGCCTGCGAGCCGCCCTTGCCCACGATGTCGAACAACTCCTGCTTGTTGTGCACGTCGAGCTTCGCGTACGCGCGGCGGATGTACGTGCGCACGGTGGGTTCGGCCAGGTGCATGTGCTCGCTGATGGCGGCGGCGCTCCGCCCCTGGCAGTACAGGCTGATGATCTCGGTTTCGCGCGGCGAGAAGTCGTGCGCGCGGCACACTTCTGCGAACGCCCGCGCCCAGGCGGTTTCGGCATCGGCCGTGGCCGATCGAACCGTCGCGCACCCCTCCGCCTCGACGGGCGCCGGCTTTCCCACCGCGCGGAAGCCGGCGAACACGAGCGCGCCCGCCACGATGGAGGCCACGGCCAAGAAGCACGCGGCCACGGTGGACATCGTCTGGATGCTGGCCCCCGTTTGCACGATGAGCATGTCGCTTGCGAGCCGCCCGACGTGCTGGGCCAGCTTCATGGTGGCGGTGACCACCGCAAACAGGAACAGGGGCGATATCTGCGACGAGCGCGCCGCGCTCAGCACCACGAGCCACACCACGATGTGCACCACCACCATCACGGTGCCCAGCACGCTGAACACCACGGGGAACGCATCGGCAATGACGAGCGTGATGAGCAGCGAGGCCACGAACGCGATCCACGCCAGGCCGAACGCCGCGCCCGCCCACGTGCGGAAGTCGAACTTCACGGCCACCGCCAGCAGCACCGCCATGGATACGGCCACGGGCACGAGCGAGCTGTCGAGGTACGTGTAGCCGAGGCCCTCCTGCTCCGCGAACACCTCGTACATGCCGAAGCTGGCGAAGAACAGCACGAGCGCCGCCAGGAAAACGGCCACGAACGCCTTCTGCGTGCCCAGCGGCAGCCGGGGGAAGCGCTGCGCCTTATGGTCGTTCCACGTGTCTTTCACCGGCAGCCAATCGGCGGCCGTCTTGCCGTTCAACAGGATGAACGCGGTGGCCGCGATGGAGAAGGCGATGGATACGATCTGCGCGATCATCGCGTTCGACAGGCCCGAGAACAGGTGAAACAGCGGGTAGACGAGCGCCGAACAGCCGAAGCCGATGATAGTGACCACCGTGGCCCGCTTGAACGGCATGTTCGCCAACATGAGGCCGATGAACAGGGGTCCCAGCCCGAATGTGGGCAGCGCGCCGTCGAAGCTTCCCATGGCGTACAGCAGGATGCCCAGCAGCGCGACAATCATCATGGCGGCGTACACCTGCACGATGCCCACCGCGCGGCGCCAGGAAAGCACGAGGAACGCGGCCAGCATGAGGAAGCTTCCCACCAGCGACACGGTGATCATGGACGAGCTGCCGGAGGCGGCGCTCGGGCCCGAGAAAAAGGCCGACGAGAATCCCGTCGCAATCACCAAGAGCGCGATGCAGGAATCCAGCAGAGCTCTCCAAACGTTCATGCCCCTCCTTTTCCAGTATCCCACCACCATAGTGGAAACGTCCCCGTTGCGCCAGAGCGTCGCAGGCGGTCGAGCCCCCGCGGTCGGCGTTGTCGGCCGCGTTGACGATGGCGTTGACGTGGGGACGCGACCCTTTTGTTTGCCAAGGCGGCGTTCATGGCCGACAATGGACGGACGACGAAAACGGCAGCACGAAAACGGTGCGCAGAAGAAGCGGAAGTGACCACATGGCCGGCAAGCTCATCATATGCCCGACGCCCATCGGCAACCTGGGCGACATGACCGAGCGCGCGCTCGAGGCGCTGCGCTCGGCCGACGTCGTGTGCGCCGAAGACACGCGCGTCACGGGCAAGCTGCTGGCCGCCTATCGCATCGAGAAGCGGTTGGAGCGCCTGGACGAGGCGCTCATCGGCGATCGCACGGCGGCGCTGCTCGATCGCGTGACGGCGGGCGAGGTCATCGCGTACTGCTCGGACGCCGGCATGCCGGGCGTGTCCGACCCGGGGCTGCGCCTCGTGCGCGCGGCGCGCGAGGCCGACGTCCCGGTGGAGGTGCTGCCGGGAGCCACGGCGGTCGCCACGGCGTACGTGGCCAGCGGCAGCGCGAACCCCCGCTTCTACTTCGGCGGCTTCTTCCCGCGCAAGGACGCCGAGCGACGCGCGACGGTGGAGGGCCTGCGCGCCCTCGATGCCACGCTGCTGTTCTACGAGAGTCCGAATCGCCTGGTCAGCGCGCTCGACGTGCTGGCCGACGTGCTACCGCATCGCGAGATCGCCGTGTGCCGCGAGTTGACGAAGCTCCACGAGGAAGTGGTGCGCGGCCCGCTGCCCGCGGTGCGCGACACGTTTGCCGCGCGCGTGGAGCAGGGCGGCGGCGTGAAAGGCGAGATCGTGCTCGTCATCGACGGGCCGAGCGAGGCCGAGGGCGCCGCGGCCACCGAGGACTCGCAGGCGTCCGCGCGCGAGCGGGCCGCCGAGCTCAAGGCCGCCGGCGCGCGCAAGAAGGACATCGCGCGCGCCATCGCCGAGGAGTTCGGCATCGCGCGCAACGCGGCGTACGACATCGCGCTCAAGGCGTAAGGCGGCGCGCATGGTCGGGTCCTCGTCGATGGCGCGTCCGTTCGCGCGCTACGTTTCGCTCAACGTGCTGGGCATGGTGGGCTTGTCGGCGTACATTCTGGCCGATACGTTCTTCATCGCGAACGGCGTGGGATCGGACGGCTTGGCGGCGCTCAACTTCTCCATCGTGCTGTACACGGTGCTGCAGGCCACGGGCCTCATGCTGGGCATCGGCGCGGCCACCGAGTTCCAGGTGTGCGCGGCCCGCGGCGACACCCGTGCGGCGAACCGCACGTTCACGACGGCGCTCGCCATGGCGGGCATGGCCGCGGCGGTGCTCATGCTTGCCGTCGAGGTGTTCGTCACGCCCGTGTCAACGCTGCTGGGCGCCGATGCCGTCACGCGGCCGCTCACCGAGACGTACCTGCGCACCATCTTCGCGTTCGCCCCGTTCTTCCTGCTCAACAACGTGCTGCTGCCCTTCGTGCGCAACGACGGCAGCCCGCAGCTGTCCATGGCGGCCATGCTGGTGGGCAGCTTCGGCAACATCCTGCTCGACGCGCTGTTCATCTTCGGGTTCGGGTGGGGCATGTTCGGCGCGGCGTTCGCCACGGGGCTTGCGCCCCTCATGAGCCTGGCGGTGCTGTCGGTGCACTTCATCAAGAAGCGCGCGACGTTTCGGCCGGTGCGCACGCACCTGCGTCGGCGGCTCATGGGGCACATCGCGGCGCTCGGGTTCTCGTCGTTCGTGGTGGAGCTGTCGGGCGGGCTCGTGCTGCTCGTGCTCAACCTCATCATCCTCGCGTTCGAGGGGAACATCGGCGTGGCGGCCTACGGCGTGGTGGCGAACTTCGCATTCGTGGCGAACGCCCTGTTCGTGGGCATCGCGCAGGGCATTCAGCCGCTGGCCAGCAACGCGTACGCGCGGGGGGACGGGCGCGATCTGCGCACCGTGCTGCGCCTGGCGCTGCTGACGGCGTTGGCCATCGCGGCGGCGGTGTACGCGGTGGTGGCCCTGTGCGCCGAGCCGCTGGCCCTCGCGTTCAACCGCGACAACGACCCGCAGCTCACCGCGCTCGCCGTGGACGGCATGCGCGTGTACTTCCTGGGCTACTTCTTCGCCGGGGCGAACATCGTGGCGGCGGCCTTCTTCAGCGCGGTGGAAAAACCGGGCCGTGGCCTGGCCATTTCCATCACGCGCGGGTTCGTGGCCATGCTGGCGTTCGCCGCCGCGCTGGCGGCGCTGTTCGGCATGGCGGGCGTGTGGGCCACGTTCCCGGCGGCCGAGACGGCCACGTTCGTGCTGACGGGCGCGTTCATCGCGCAGTTCGTGCGCGGGCGGACGCGGCGCGTGCAGGTGGTCTCGTGAGCGCCCGCGGAGGGCGGCGCGCGCCCGCCCGCGTTGCGGAGCCGGTGGAGCTCGAGGTGGACGGCCTCGTGGTGCGACTCACGCGCAAGCGCATCAAGAACCTCAACATGCGGGTGCACCGCAGCGGCGGGTTCGTGGAAATCTCGGCTCCGGTCCATGTGAGCGACGGCGAGGTGATGCGGTTCGTGCGGGAGAAGCGCGGCTGGATCGACGCGAAGCTGGCGCAGGTGGCCGCATCGCCGGCCGCCGTGGCGGCCGAAGCGACGCCGGACGAGGTGGCGGCCTGGCGTGCGGTGGTGGAGGCGTGCGTGCCGGCGCTCGTGGAAGCGTGGGAGCCCATCATGGGCGTGAAGGCGGGCAAGCTGGCGTATCGCAACATGACGAGCCGCTGGGGCAGCTGCCAGCCGGCCACGGGCCGCATCTGCATCAACGTGCGCCTCGCGCTCTACCCGCCCGAGTGCCTCGAGTACGTGGTGGTGCACGAGCTGTGCCACCTGCTCGAACGCGGCCACGGCCCCCGCTTCAAGGCCCTCATGGACGCCTTCATGCCCGACTGGCGCACCCGCCGAGCAAAGCTGCGGTAGGGCCATGCGGAACGTGCGCGCGACAGGCGAAGCGGTGGAGGAAGCGGCCGACGGGCTGCCGAGGCGGCAGCGCACGGTTGTGCTGGCCGTGATGATGGCCGGCACCACGGCCGCGTGCATCTCGCAGAGCATGATGATTGCCGCGCTGCCCACCATCATGCACGAGTACGGCGTGAACGCCTCGCTCGGCCAGCTGCTCACCACGTCCTACATCTTCACGCTCGGGCTCATCTCGGCCATGACCGCCTACCTCGTGCACCGCGTGAACTCCAAGACCCTGTTCATCGCGTCCATGGTGTGCTTCGTGGCCGGTTGCGCGGCCGCGCTCGTCGCGCCGAACTATCCGCTGCTGCTCGTGTCGCGCTTGCTGCAGGCGGGCGGGGCGGGTATCGCGCTGCCGCTTATCCAGGTGGTGGCGCTGTCGGTGTATCCCAAGAGCGAGTACGGGCGCGCGATGGGGCTCGTGGGGCTCATCATCGGCTTCGCGCCCGCCATCGGCCCCACCATCTCGGGGTTCCTCATCGACGGGTGGGGATGGCGCTCGGTGTTCATCGTGCTCGGCGCCGTGACGGTGGTCGTGGTGGCGCTGTCGTTCTTCGTGCTCACCGACGTGGTGAAGCGCGAAGGCCCGCGCGAGCGCTTCGACGCGGCGTCGGGCCTGCTGTACACGCTGGGATTCTGCGGCATCATGCTGGGCACCACGGTCATGGAGTCGGACGGCGCGCTCGAGCTCGTGCCCCTCGCGGCGTTCGCGGGCGGGGCCGTGGCCCTCGCAGTGTTCGCGCGGCGGCAGCTGCGCATCGAGCACCCGCTGCTCAAGCTGTCGTGCTTCCGCAACCGCACGTTCGCCGTGTCCACCGTGCTCGTGATGATTGCCCAGATGGCGTTCATGGCGGGCTCCATCATGGTGCCGCTGTTCGTGCAGGACGTGCAGGGCGGCAGCGCCACGGTGTCGGGGCTCGCCATTCTGCCGGGCGCGGTGCTGCTCGGCTTCCTCAACCCGGTGACGGGACGGCTGCTCGACCGCCATGGCGCACGGCCCCTCATCGTGGCGGGCAGCGCGGTGCTCGTGGCCGGCACGCTCGCGTTCGCGGCGTGCGATGCGAGCACGCCCACGTGGGCCATCACCGTGCTGTACGGCGTGCGCACGGTGGGCGTCGCCTGCCTCATGATGCCCATGACCGCCCACGCGTGCGCCGCTCTGCCCCTCGAGGATCTCGCCCAGGGCACCGCCATCATCACCTCGTTTCGCCAGATATTCGGCGCGCTATCGTCCTCGGCGCTCATCTCGGTCATGGCCCTCGTATCGGCCAACGAGCTGGGCGTGGACGCTTTCGGCTTCGGCGTGAGCTTCGAAGTGCAAGCCGCCATCATCGCCGTTGGCTTCGTCATCGGCATGCTGTTCCTGCCGCGAGTGCGCCGCCGCTCCTAGGGGAATCAGGAGGCGTTGATGAATCCGGCGATGGCGTCGGCCGTCTGCTCCTGTTGTTCGGCGGGGGTGATGGCGGCGTCGCCGTCGCCGCTTTGCGGACCGTAGGTGCCGAAGGAGGCGTGGTTGCCGCCGTCGATCTCGACGGTTTCCGCGCCCTCCGGCAAGAGCGATGCGCTGTCGGCCAGCTTCGTGCGGTTGAGCACCTCGTCGTTCGAGCCGTACACGGTGATCACGCGCAGGTCGGTGTCCGCGAGGTCGCTCGCGGTGTACGCGCCCAGCAGCACGAGGCCGTCGAGGGACGAGTCGCCGCCCGCCGCACGGTCGGCCGCATACTGCGCCGCCATGGAGCCGCCCAGCGAGTGGCCGCCCACCCACCAATCTTTCACCTGCGGAAACGCCTCACGCACACCGTCGGCGGCATTAATGTCGAAGAACGCGAAGTTGAACGGCATCTGCATCACCACGGCCAGGTAGCCGCGCTCGGCGAGGTCGCGCATGAGCGGGGCGTACGCGCTGTACTCCACCTTCGCGCCCGGGTAGAACACGAGGCCCGTCTGCGCGTCCGGATCGCCGAACGCCAGGTAGTTCGCGCCCTGCTGCACCGGCAGCGTTTCGGTTGACACGAGATCGCGGTTGTTCGCGTCCAGGTCGTGGTAGAAGTCGCTCGCGTACACGAAGAACGCCGCTACGCCCAAGCACAGCACGATGACGATGATCAGCAGCGCGATGAGCAGCTTGCGCGGCTTGCGACGCGCGGGTGCCGCGGGAGGTGTGGGTTCGTTGGTTTCCATGACGAGCATGGTACCAGGAGCCGGGTCGTTATGCGGTCGCAGCTGTGAAACGCTTCGCTTGCATTTCACAATCATGCCAAGTATACTTATCACAGTGTCAAGAAAACTTGGCAGAATGTGCCAAGAGGAGCGAACGAATGTTTCACGTGAAACATGCGGGCGCAAAACGGTCGGGAGGTGCGCCATGGAGAAGAGCGAGATTCTCGAGAAGAGCCGCCGGGACAACGATGGCATCGACGAGCGCTTCCGGCTGATCGAGCAACGAAAGGGCCTCATCGCGCTCAGCGCCGCGGGCGCGGCTTTCGTCCTGCTCTACCTATGGGACTTCTTCCATGGGCAGAACACCGATGGCTTGTTCGCCGTGTTTTTCACGGGCCTGACCGCGATGTCTTTTTGCCAAGCGTATCAACTGCGCATGAAAAGCCTGTTCTTCTTCGGACTGTTCACGGCTTTCTTTGTCGTGTACACCGCAGCCAAATATGTCCTCGCCACGATGTAGGGCCGTCCCATGATCAAACTTCCCTCGCTCGGCTTCGACGACGTCCACGACAACGACGGCGAGCTCGAGCTGTGCAACCGTCTGAAAGCCGCGCGCGCCGAGGCGGGGCTTTCGCAGCTCGAGCTCGCGCGGCTCGTGGGCGTGTCGCGCCAAACCATCTCGTCCATCGAAACGGGGCTGTTCAACCCCACGGCAAAGCTCGCGCTCGTCCTGTGCATCGCGCTCGACAAGAAGTTCGAGGACCTGTTCTACTTCGAATAGCGCGCCGGCGCCGTCACTTCCAGATCTTGCGCGCTTCGGGGTCTTCCATCAGCAGCAGCTCGCGCAGGGCGTTCAGGTCGTCGGCGGTAACGTCGTCGGGCTGCTCGTACTCCAGCGTGTCCACCACCTCGAACGCGAAGCCGTCCGCGCCATGGGCGTTCCACAGCTGTTGCAGCTGACGGTTCGGGTGCCCGCCGCCGCCCAGTTTGGCCTGCAGGCTGTTGAATTCCTTGCTCGCGTCGCGCGTCGTGCCCAGGAAGCGCTCGCCCGTTGCGATGCAGCGCAGCGCGATCACGCCCATCTCGGGGCGTCGGTTCTTGTAGGAGTCTCGCAGTTCTTTGCGTCGGTCGGTTTGCATGCAATATCACCTCGGGCTCACACGGTATCGCATGAGCCCGAGCCGCGCAATCTACGGATCGTCGACAACGGTGCTAGAACGAGGTCCAACCGCCGTCGGTGGCCACGATCTCGCCGGTCATGTGCGAGGCATCGTCCGAGGCCAGGAACAGGATGGACGCGGCCTGCTCTTCGGCCGTGGCCTCGCGCTCCAGCATGGACTGGGTCTTCTGCCCGGCCATCGACCCGGCTTCCTCGGCGCTCGCGCCTGCCGCGCGCGCGGCCTGCTGCTTCTCCATCACGTACGCGTACGCCTCTTCCACCATGGGCGTTGCCGTGCCAGCCGGGTTCACCGAGTTCGCGCGGATGCCGAAGCGCGCGTAGTCGAGCGCGAGGTTCTTCGTCAGGCCGTTCACCGCGTGCTTCGACGCCACGTAGGCGGGGTTGCCGGGCAGCCCGGTCATGCCGGCGATGGAAGCCACGTTCACGATGGCGCCGCCGTCGCCCTGCACCATGAACTGTCGCAGCTCGTGCTTGGCGCAGAAGAACACCGTGTACAGGTTGTTCGCCATGGTGTAGTCCATCTGCTCCTTCGTGAGGTTGTGCACGTTGTCGGGCTGCCCCATGACGCCCGCGTTGTTCACGGCGATGTCCAGGCGGCCGAACGCCTCCACGGCGCGCGTCACCATGGCCTGGGCGTTTTCCTCCACCGATACGTCGAGCGGCAGGAACAGCGCGTCCGGCGCGACGGCCTGCACCTCGGCCAATGTTCGCGCGCCTTCCTCGGCCAGGCGGTCTGCCAGCACGAGCTTCGCGCCCTCGGCGGCGGCTCGCAGCGCCGTGGCGCGCCCGATGCCGCGCGCGGCTCCCGTGATGATCATGACCTTGCCGTCGAAGCGGCCCGGGACGATGCTCTTGGTCATAGGCTCCCTTTCTCGCGTTGCGCGTTGCGCATGAGGCGCGCATCCCGCGCACCTCCCACCATCCTACGCGCGCGGGCGAAAGGGGAGAAGCCGCTCGCGAAACCGGCGTCCCGCACGACGAATTCGGAAGCCGCGCCGCGCTGCACTCCGGCGCGCCCCGCTCCGCTACGCCGTTGCGGTGTGCGCGATGTCCACGGCTTGCATCCAGGCGATGTACGTGTCGGGGTAGTGCGCGTTGAGGGCGGCCAGCACGTCGAGGCCGGCGAACGACTGCACCACGCCGAAGATGCCGAGCGGGCTGAACAGGTCTTCGGCCTGCGGCACGTGGCTCGACGCATCGGCGCCGAACGAGTACAGCGCCTCGAGCGTGTCCTCGTCGCATCCCAGCGCGTTGCCCGTGTTGCGATGGAAGGCCGTTTGCATGGTGGCGAACGAGTCGTCGAAGTCCGAGCTCGTGGCGCTCGGCAGCGTGATTTTGGTGCCGTAGCGGCCAAAGCCCCAGGCCGACAGCGGAAGCTGCGGCACGATGTCGGCTTCGTTCACCACGTTGAAGATGTTGTCGTACGTCCGATCGTGCCGGTCGAGCGCGCGCGTCGCGCACGGTGCGGCGAACGTGTAGGCGTAGATGCCCGACGAGGGGGCCAGCGCAGGTTCGTCGGAGTCGGGGGTGTTGAGGTCGGCGGCCAGCAGGTTCGCGATGGCGCCGCCGCGGCTGTGCCCCGTGATGAGGATGCGCGTCCTTTCGGGGTCGATGCCCAGCTCGCGCGCGTACTCCCGCACGGCTTCCTCAACTTCTTCCTCCGCCTGCTTGAACCCGTGGTGATCGAGCTCGGTGGGGTTCGGGCCGAGGAAGTTGAAGTTGCTCAGCCATTCGGCGCCGTACGTGCCGCGAATGCCCACGAACAGCAGGGTCGCAGGCTGTCCGTCCTGATCGGCGATGGTCTTGCTGGCAAGCGTGTAGGCGGCCACGTCGCTCGACCCCGCCAGCAGCGAGCCCATCTCGTCGACGACGCTGCTGCGCAGCGCGTACGACGCGGTGCGCACGTCGTGGAAGCCCAGCTGCCCGAGCGTTTGCTCGGCGTAGGGGATGGCGCCGGGCACGCCGTCGTAGTACTGCGATTCGGAATTGCACACCGCCGCCAGCACCGAGCATGCGGTGGCCAGCTCGTGCTGGTAGGTGTGGGAGTCGCGGGAGAACCAGGCGTCGTCGAACGTCATCTGCGTGGACGTGCGCCCCGACGGGTTGGACGGGTCGCTCGTGGCAACCACCTCGCTGCAGTACGGGGCGGTGATGGTGCGGGCGGTGCTCGCGTTCGCACTCGTACCCGCGCCCGCGCCGGAAGCGTGCAGGGGCGCAACGGACGCGGCGGCCGCATCGACGGGCGTGATGGACACGAGCCCCGATTCGACGCCCTCGTAGCGCATCTGCAGCGTGAACAGGCCGATGAGCAGGAAGCATCCCACCAAGGTGGCCAGCACCGAAGCGAGGCGTCGCGCGGGATGCAGCTGCATGGGATCCTCCTTCGGCGGGGTCGGCGGTGCGGTTCGTTGCAGCTAGTATACGGTGCCGCAACACTGCTCCAACGATACCTCAGAGAATGCAAGCAATCTTTAAGTCTCTTGTAAGGATATCTTAAGGTTTCGTAACGGAACGTGCGGCCGTCCACGCGAAGCGAACGGATGTTTCACGTGAAACATTCGCGTGCGATCTGCGCAGACGCCGGTTCGCGGGCGGCCTCGTGCTACAATAACGCGTTGTCCAAGCGCGCCGCATCATTCGCGGTTGCGCCCCGAACCGGTCGTACGCGGCATCATGCGCCGCGCGACCCCGAGATTGAAGGAAACACCATGTCAAAGGGAACCTACTCGTTCACCACCCCCATTTACTACGTCAACGCGGCCCCGCACCTCGGCACGGCGTACACCACCATCGCGGCCGACACCGTGGCGCGCTACCAGCGCATGAACGGCTACGACGTCGCGTTCGTCACGGGTATGGACGAGCATGGGCAGAAGGTGGCCGACACGGCCGAGGCCAAGGGCATGACCCCGCAGGACTGGTGCGATTCCATGGAGCCCGCATTCCGCGACGCGTGGGATATGCTGGGCATCACCTACACCGACTTCGTGCGCACCACCGAGCCGCGCCACGCCGTGACCGTGCAGAAGTTCTGGCAGGACCTCTACGACAAGGGCTGGTGCTACAAGGGCAGCTACGAGGGCTGGTACTGCGTGCACGAGGAGACGTACTACGCCGAGAGCGACCTTGAGAAGAACGAGGAAGGGCAGCTCGTGTGCCCCGACTGCAAGCGCCCCGTGCAGAAGGCGGGCGGCGAGGAGAACTGGTTCTTCAAGCTGTCCGAGTTCGGCGACAAGCTGCTCGCGTTCTACGAGGAGAACCCCGACTTCATCCGCCCCGAGACGCGCAAGAACGAAATCGTGTCGTTCGTGAAGAGCGGACTGAAGGACCTGTCCATCAGCCGCAGCACGTTCGACTGGGGCGTGCCGCTGCCCTTCGACGAGGGTCACGTGGCCTACGTGTGGGCCGACGCGCTGCTGGCGTACCTCACCGGCATCGGCTACGGCGACGAGGGCGAGCGCGCCGGCGAATTCGACCGCCGCTGGCCCATGCAGTACCACTTCGTGGGCAAGGACATCACCCGCTTCCACTGCGTCATCTGGCCGGCCATGCTCATGGCGGCCGGCATGCCCATCACGCACACGGTGTTCGGCCACGGCTTCTTGCTCACGAAGGGCGAGAAGATGTCGAAGTCGAAGGGCAACGCGCTCAAGCCCGCGGACCTCTGCAAGGTGTTCGGCGTGGACGCGTACCGCTACTATTTCATGAGCGATGTGCAGTTCGGCTCCGACGGCTCCATCTCCATGGAGCGCATGGTGCAGGTGTACAACGCCGACTTGGCGAACACCTGGGGCAACCTGTGCAGCCGCGTGTTCAACATGACGAAGAAGTACTTCGACGCGCAGGTGCCGGAGGTGCCCGCCGAGGTCCTTGCCAAGGAGAACCCGCTGCGCGCCATCTCGGACGAGCTGTACGCCGAATATGATGCCGCCCTGAGTGCCGCCGACTTCACCCGCGCCGCCGCCGCGGTGCAGAAGCTGGCGAGCCGCGTGAACCTGTACGTGGAAGAAAGCGCGCCGTGGAACCTCGCGAAGAGCGAGGAAACCGCCGGCGAGCTGGCCGAAGTCATCTACAACGCGCTTGAGGCCATCCGCATCATCGCGCTGTACATGGCGCCCTTGATGCCGAACACGTCGGCCGAGGTCTTCCGCCGCCTGTCGCTCGGCGCCGTGACGGACATCACCGACATCGAAGCCGCCACCGCCTGGGGCCAGCTCCCCGCCGGCAACGCCGTGGAGATCGGCGACCCCCTGTTCCCGCGTTTGGACATGGACGCCATCGATCTCAACATGGAGTAGACCCCTTCCTTGCGCGTCGCGAATGCCCCACCAGTCCACCACCCTCCCGCGGCGCGCAACAGGGGGTCGCCCCTTGCGAGGGGTGCGCCCCTCGCAAGAAATCTCTCTCGAGCCCAGAAAGGACGTGATCATGCCTGAATCCGATGAGCCTCTCTTCGACGACCCGCTCTTCCGTCAGAAGCGCAAGCACGGGAAGTATCGCGTGATCGACGCGCCCATGCTCGAGGGCCCGGTGGCCGACACGCATACGCACCTGCAGCTGCTGCCCGACCCGTCGCTCGCGCTCGCGCGCTGCGCGGCGCACAAGGTGGAGTTCGTCAGCACCATCGTGGATGTGTTCGAAGACGGCACCACCACGTTCGACCGCCTCAACTCGTGGCGCTTCGAGGCCGCGGCCGCCGCGAAGCGCTTCGTCGGCTGGACCTGAAGCGACCCCTTCCCGCGCGTGCCGCGGGTTCGGATCGCCGTGGGCTGCCACCCGCACAACGCGAAGTTCTACAACGACGGCCTCGAAGCCGACCTGCGCGCCCTGCTCATGGACCCGCGCGTGTCGGCGCTCGGCGAAATCGGCCTCGACTACCACTACGACTTCTCGCCGCGCGACGATCAGCGCGACGCGTTCCGCCGCCAGATTCGCCTGGCGAAGGAGTGCGGCCTGCCCATCGCGCTGCACCTGCGCGAGGCGCACGACGAAGCGCTCGCCATCATGCGCGAGGAGGGTTTTCCCGAGGCGGGCACGCTGCTGCACTGCTTCAACCTCGACTGGGCCACGCTCGAGCCGTGGGTGGAGGCCGATTGCTACGTGGCCTTCGGCGGCGCGCTCACGTTCAAGAACGCCGACGACACCCGCGAGGCGGCCGCGCGCGTCCCGGCGAACCGCCTGCTCACCGAAACCGATGCGCCGTACATGACGCCCGAGCCCATGCGCGGCATGACCTGCTTGCCCGATCATGTACTGTTCACGGCGGCGTGCCTCGCCGAAGTGCGCGGCTGCGAGCCGGGGGCCGCGCGCGAAGCGTTCATCGCGCAGCTCATGGATAACGCGCGCGCCCTGTTGGATCGTCCGGCTACCGCCTGGCAGAAGAGCAAAGGAGCCCCCATCGCATGAAGCGACTCATCATCAGCGGATCCCCCCGCGCGCGGGGACGCAGCGCCGGCGTGGCCGAAGCCGTCCGCTTCGCATTCGAAGACGATGCCGCTGCGTCGGGCTCCGATGACGAGGTGATGCTCGTCTCGCTCGCCGACGTGCGCATCTCGCCCTGCACGGGATGCGAATCGTGCGCGAACAACCGCGGCCGCCGCAACGAGCTGTACTGCATCATCTCCGACGACATGCTGCGCGTGCGCTCGCTGCTCAACGCGTGCGACGAGCTCGTGTTGGTGTCGCCCGTGTACTTCGCCGGCGCGCCGTCCCAGCTCAAGGCGTTCCTCGATCGTCTGCAGCCGTACTTCTACGCCAATTGGCGCGCGAAGCCCAAGCGCCCCGCCAGCCTGTACGTGGTGGGGGAGGGCGGCGACCCGCACGGCTTCGGCCCGCTTGTGGGCGAGGTGCGCTCGGCGCTTGCCGTGGCCGGCTTCGCGCTCGAGTCCGTGCACGACTGGGTGGGGCTCGTCAGCGCCGACGGCGCGCTTCCCACCGGGGCAAACGTGCTCACGGACGGCCGCGTGCATCCCGCGTCGGCCTGCACCTGCACGGGGCCCGAAGGCACGTACCCGCGCGTCGCGGGTGCCGGGGAGGCCCGATGACGAAGCTTTCGCCCCTGGCCAGCGTGTCCGAGACGCGTGCCACGCTCGAGGCGCACGGCCTGTCGACGAAGTACTCGCTCGGGCAGAACTTCCTCATCAACGACGGCATCCTCCAGAAGATCGTCACCCTGGCCGACCTCAAGCCCGACGACTACGTGCTTGAGGTGGGGCCCGGCATCGGCACGCTCACCATCGCGCTGCTGAAAACCGCCGGCCGCGTGCTGTCGGTGGAGCGCGACCCCGACCTGCCCGCCGTGCTCGTCGAAACCCTCGCCCCCTGGTCCGACCGCTTCACCCTCATCAGCAAAGACGCCCTCGATCTGACAACGGAGGACGTGCAGGCGGCCCGCGCCGAAGCGTCGGGCGCGCTTCCCAACAAGTTCGTGGCGAACCTGCCCTATGCGGTGGCGGCCACCGTTGTGCTCGACTACTTCGAGCTGTTCCCGTCGCTCGACAGCGCCACCATCATGGTGCAGAAGGAAGTGGCCGACCGCATGGCCGCCCGTCCCGGGTCGAAGAACTACGGCGCCTACACGGTGAAACTGCGCCTGTACGCCGAGCCGGCCGGGCGCTTCGCCGTCGGTCCCGGCAACTTCTTCCCGCCGCCGCGCGTCGACAGCGCCGTGCTGCGCCTCAACCGCCGTCCCGTCTGCGACGACGCCGGCGTCCCGCTCGATGCGGTCGCCATCGCCGCCGCGTGCACCATGGCCGAAGCTGCCTTCGCCACGCGTCGCAAGACGCTGTCGAACTCCTGCAAAACCTACTTCGCCGGTCGCGGCGCGGCCGGCGCGCGCATCATCGCGGCGCTCCCGCAGCTGTTCGAGCGCGCGGGCATCGATCCCAAGCTGCGCGGCGAAACCCTCGACGTCCCCGCCTTCGTCCGCCTCGGCAAAGCCTACCAAGACCTCGCCTAGCCCCCGCCGAACCCCGCTGAGTCCCGCTCTTGCAGCCCGATGTTTCACGTGAAACATCGGGCTTTTAAGAACAGGTGTTGCATTCCATTTTTAATGGCCCTAGGGTGGTGGGAACGAAAGGGGTTCCCATGCGCGACAGCGATAACATCGCCGGAATGGTGGTGCTCAAAGACGGAACGATCGTCCACGAATCGTACGGCAACGGGTGCGACGCGCACACCGCCGTCCACGTGTTCTCGGTGACGAAGAGCGTGGTGGCGCTGCTATTCGGCATCGCCTTCGACAAGGGCTGCCTCGAAAGCGTCGATCAGCGCGTGCTCGAGTTCTTCCCCGCCTACCCGGTCAAACGCGGCGAGAAAACCCTGCCGCGCATCACCATCGAAGACCTGCTCACCATGACGGTGCCCTACAAGTACCGGTCGGCCCCCTACACGAAGTACTTCTCAAGCGAGAGCTGGGTGTGCGCCGCACTCGACCTCATGGGCGGCAAGGGGCGGGTGGGAGAGTTCCGCTACGCGCCGCTCATCGGCCCGGACGTGCTCACGGGCATCCTCGCACAGGCAACGGAGCGCTCGGCGCTCGACTTCGCCCGCACGCACCTGTTCGAGCCGCTCGGCATTTCCGTGGCGGGCCGCATCACGTTCAAGAGCAAGGACGAGCAGCTCGCGTTCAACAAAACCACCGGCCGCAGCGGGTGGGTGGCCGACCCGCAGGGCGTGAACACCGCCGGATGGGGCCTCACGCTCACGGCGCGCGACATGGCGAAGATCGGGCAGCTGTGCGTGGGCGAAGGCGTGTGGGAGGGCGAGCGCATCGTGTCGAAGGCGTGGCTCGACACGTGCCTGCGCGAGCACGCGCGTTGGGAGGAGCGGGACCTGAGCTACGGCTACCTGTGGTGGGTCGTCGATGCCGACGAGGGAATCTTCGCGGCGATGGGCGACGGCGGCAACGTCGTCTATTGCAACCGGCGCAAGAACCTCGTGGTGGCCATCGCGTCGCTGTTCAAACCGCGCATTCCCGACCGCATTGCGTTCATCCGCTCCTGCATCGAGCCGCACTTCGACGCCTAGCGCTTGCCGGCGCCGGCGTTTTTGCCCTTACCCTTACCCTTACCCTTACCCTTACCCTTGCCCTCGCCCGCGTCCCCGAGCACCTTCGCGCACACGGCTTTGCCCTTGCTGCACTTCGGCTTCACGAGGGGACAGTGCTTCTTGCAGCAGGGGCACGTGCGCTCGCCGAGCATGGCTGCCGCTGCCTTCGCGCGCTTCTTCGCCTTCTTCTGCTGCTTCTCCTTGTGTTTGAGCTTGTGCTTGTCCGAGCTCACCCGCACCCTTTCGTCCGTCCGACGTCGTGCGGCTATTCTAGCACGCGCGTCGGGCGGCGCCCGGCGTCACAACAGCATCATCGCGCCGGTCAGGATGACCACGCTCACCACGCCGATGACGGCGATGGGCACGACGGCCCACTTGAGCCACGTGGAGTATTCCACCTTCGCCATCATCAGGCCCGGTAGGAACGCTGCCGTAGGGCTGAACAGGTTCGCCAGGCCGTTGGCGGCCACGAACAGCATGACCACCACGTCGGGCGAGAACGACAGCGAGGTGGCCAGCGATCCCATGAGCGGCATGGAGATGGTAGCCAGCGCCGAGGAGGAGGTGATGATGAACGACAGCCCCAGGAAGATGAGGTACGCCACGGGCGCGAACACCACGGCGCTCGAGCCCTGCAGCAGCTGCGAGGCGTTGTCCAGGATGACCACGTCGAGGTGGGTGGATTCCATGAGGATGGCGATGGCGCGCGCGAGGCCCACCACCAGCGCCACGCCCACCATGTCGGCCGCGCCGTCGATCCAGGTGTTCACGAGCTTGCTCTCGGACATATGCGCCACCACGCCGATGATCACGGACATGAGCAAAAACCACACCGACGCGTCCTTGAAGTACCATTCGCCCAGCGGCGCGCCTGTGATCCACGCCGACCACGGCAGGGTCGTCCACGTTTCGCTCACGGGGTCGAACACGCCGCCGAGCGCGAACAGGTCCACGCCGAAGTTCTGCCAGGGGATGAACCCGACGATCATCACCAGAAACGCGAGTCCGAACAGAACGATCGTCACCTTCTGCACGCCGGTCATGGGTGCGTTGGGATCGAGTTCCTCGCCCTCGTCTTCGGCCTTCTCCAGCTTCTTGGCGGTGTGCGCCGCGGGGCCGAACGCCTCGTCCATGGCCTTCTGCTCCTGAAGCGACAGGATGGTGGACCCCTTGTCGTGCTTCACCTTCTTGGCGTAGCGCATGACGAAGAACACGGCGATGGCGTAGGATGCCGCCAGCAGCACGAGGCCCAGGATGATAGTGGTGCCGGTGTTCACGTCCACACCCGATTGGCGCAGCATGTCGATGGCCACGCCGTTCGCGAAGGGGTTGACGGTGGCACCGAGGCAGCCGACGCCCGAGCCCAGCAGCACCGTCGCCGAGGCCACCATCGTATCGAACCCCGCGGCCACCATGGTCATGGACAGCAGCGCGTAGAACGGCACCGCTTCCTCGCAGAATCCGTACGAGCTGCCCAGCACGGCGAAGATGGCCATGATGATGGGAATGAGCAGCAGCTCGTGCCCCTTCATGGTGCGCACGAGCGCGGTGATGCCCGCGTTGAGCGCGCCGATTTTCGTGACGATGCCCAGGCATCCGCCAAGGATGAGCAGGAAGAACGAGATTTCGGCCGCATCGATGAGGCCCTCGACCGACGAGTCCAGGATGTCGGGGAGCGAAGCGGCGGAAATCTCGGGTGTGACGAACGAGCAGATGACGGTGATGATGCCCACCGCGAAGATGATGATGAACAGAATGCTGTACGAAGAGAGCGGCTCGCGCTGCTTCTTCTCTTCCGTTGCGGCCATGGATATCCCCTTTGCAGCGTCGAATGCGATGGGGAAAGTATAGGCGGCGCACGGCCCGCGAAGGACGAGTATGTCCTGGTTCAACAGCTGTTTTAGGGGTTGACGCACCGAGCGGCGCACGTGTGGCATATGAACGAACTGTTATGTATTTGGGGACAATCCGTGCAGATTCTGTAGAGTATTGACTTAGGTGGTATAATTTTAGGCTGTCATTTCTGCACACGGCATACGCGAGAAAGAGTGAGCATGGATTTAGCGAAACAAGCCAAAATCGTCGACTCCATTCATGATACGTTACATGACTTCGTCGGTCAACGCCTTAAAGTGCGTGCCAACATGGGTCGTTCGAAAATCGTCGAGAGCGAAGGCGTTCTCATGCAGGTGCACCCGCAGCTGTTCATCCTCGAGGTGGATCGCAAGCGCGGCCGCACGTCCCGCCAGTCGTACCAGTACGTCGACGTGCTGACCGGCATGGTGGAGCTGTCCCAGAACGGCGAGCCGCTGTTCGAGCCGTTCGTGCCCGAGCCTGCCGAGAGCATGGTCGCGCAGGACAGCATGGACGAGCAGGAAGAGGAGAAGGTCCTGTCGTAGCAGGCCTTTCACTCAACACGATGACGGGTGTCGCGCAGGCGGCACCCGTTTTTGTTTTCGGGCGCGGTTTTCAGTGCAATGCGGAGAGGTCAGCGTATAGAATGTGCATGGCGGAAACCGGGAGCAAGCTCGCAACGAACGTGGAGGAGGGGAGCATGGCGGAGAACGAGGCGAAGGAAGGCGTGCGCCTGCCGTACGTGCTGCGTCACTTCGACGTGGCGTACATGGGCATTTGCGCTCCGCATGTGTGGATCTACTGCGTGGCGCACCGCGCGGGCCTCGGCTTCGGCGGCGTGATCACCGGCATCCCCCTGTACATTGCGCTCTCGGCGTTCATGCTGGTGGTAATGCTGTTGGCGTGGAAGGGGAAGGCGCAGCGCGTCGCTCCCAAGCTCGATTGGCCGCTTGCGGCGCTGCAAGCGGCGGCCACCGTGCTGCTGGTCGTGCCGCTGCCCTTCACGGGAGCGGCGAGCGCCGTCGTTGCGGCGGGAGCTGCCGGCATCGGCGTGGCGTGGCTGTACCTGCAGTGGGCGCCGTTCTACGCGAAACTCGACATCCGCGATTCCATCGCGTGCATCTTCTGCGCCATGGCGGTGGGCTCGGCCCTCAAGGTGCCCATCGACCTGCTGCCGCCCATCCCCGCGGTCATCGTGCTCATGGCGCTGCCGTTCGTCTCGGCTGCGCTTGCGCGCCGCGCGCAGCGCAAGCAGCCGCCGGTGGAACGCGAGCCGCGCCTGTTCTACGATCAGAACCCCACGTCCATCCCGTGGAAAATCCTGTTCGGCGTGGCGGCGTACAGCCTCATCATCGGCGTTATCCAGGGTATGCCCATCGAGGCCGATCCCACGCCGTTCTGGATGCTGACGTCGGTCCATCACGGCGCCGAGGTGATCGTGGCGCTTGGCGTGCTCTGGTGGGTGTTCGCGAAGGGGGGCCTGCTGCGCTTTTCCAGCCTGTGGCGGGCGATCCTGCTGTTCACGGCTACGGGGCTGTTCTTCCTGCCGGTCATCGGCGCGGCGTGGGCAGGGTGGGCGCTCGTGCTCATCTTCATCGCGCAGACGCTCGTGGTCATGCTGTTTTGGACGATGCTCGCCGACGTGGCGCACCATTCGCGCACGTCGCCCTATGTCATCTTCGGCTCGGGTTGGATCGCCTACTCGCTGCCGTTCGCGCTGGGAGAGGTGTGCGGCAAGCTCGAAGGGCTCCACGGCGCAGGCTCCACCGTGCTGCTCATCCTGGCGTACCTGCTCACCATCGCCGCCGTGTTCGCGCTCAACGAGGGGAACTTCTCGCAGCGCCGCATCTTCGCCGATCTCGAAGGCCCCACGCCCGAGCAATCCATGTTCGCCCGCATCGACGAAGGCTGCATGGCACTTGGCAACGAGTTCGGCCTGACGGCCCGCGAGGTGGAAGTGCTCCAACTGCTCTGCAAGGGCCGCTCGAAAAGCTACATAGCCGAAAGCCTCTTCATCAGCGAAAACACGGTGAGGTCCCACTCGAAGCACCTCTACGCAAAGCTGGACGTACATTCAAAGCAAGAAATCCTGGACCTGATAGCACGGGGATAGCGCCCCTCTTTCCCATGGCGCGCTCGGCGCCTTCCTAGTCCCTTGCGGCGCTGCGCGCCGACGAATCAACCCGCAGGTCGCACCATCGGCGCGCATGCCCCTCCCAACAAGCAAGCGCCCCCGCGCGCCAAAAAACAGACCCCTATCCCCCCGACACCACTCCATCCCGATCCACGAAATACGCTCCCAAAATCGCCGGGTGCTCCTTCGCGAATGCGGTTCCGCGTTCGATTCCCATTGCCAGCAGCGTCGTCGAAAAGCCCTCGGCGTCGATCGAGCGCTCGGCGATCACCGTTGCGCCCGCGGCGTCCGTTTCGGCGGGGAAGCCCGTCTTCGGGTCGAGGATGTGGTGGTAGAACTTCCCGTCGCGCTCGAAGCAGCGCTCGTACACGCCGCTCGTCACGGCCGAGGCGTTGCGCACGGCTACGGCGCCCACCACGCCGCCTTTCGTGCGCGGGTCCTGCAGTCCGACGCGCCACGGGCTGCCATCCGGCTTCGCCCCGTGCGCCATCACGTTGCCGCCGAGATTCACCACGAACGATTCCAGCCCGTGCTGCACCAGCAGCGCCGATAGCCTGTCGGCAATCCACCCCTTCGCAATTCCGCCCACGTCGACGGCCGCCTGCGGATCGGCCAGCTGCGCCCACGCGCCAACCCCTTCGCCAGCCTCGCCAACATGGAGCGTCCGCCAATCCACGTGCGCCAGCGCCCGCTCCACCGCCGCGCGCTCGGGCACGACGCTCTCGTGGAAGTTCCACAGCCGCACCACCGAGCCCACCGTGATGTCGAACAGCCCCTCGCTATCCGCGCAGTACCCGATGGCCGCGCGCAGCAGCTCGGCCGTATCGTCGGCGATGCTCACGCGCGCGCCCTCGGCCGCGTTCAGCCGCGAGATGTCGGAGTGCGGCAGGGTTCGCGACAGCCGGCGCTCGAACGTGCGGCTCGCCGCGCGCGCGGCGCCGAACGCCGGCAGGCAGCGGTCGAGGGGCGCGTAGGCTTGCAGGGTGATAACGGTGTTGAACGCGTAGAACTGATGCGTCACCATGCCCGCTTCGTTGGGGCCGTGCGTTTCGTGCACGTCCTCGAGCGGAATGGGGTCGTATGCGTGTTGATTTTCCATGCCGCACAGTATATCACCCGGTTCGTGTCATGGCGCAACCTGCGAAAACACCCCGTCCGTGTACTATGCCCCACGCCGAAGCGAACGCATCATGGACCCATCGCAATCGGCGTGAGCTCCCCCTCCCCGATCTCCCGCTCAGCCGATTGCGAGAGGGAAGAAGAGCCGAACCAAGGAGGAGCCATGATTCAGAATCCGAACGAAATCGCCGCCCGTCAGCGCATGGAAGAAGCCATGAGCCGCATCGAGTCGAATGTGCGCACGCGCTTCCAGCTCAACCGCCGTCAGTTCATCTGCGGCAGCGCCGCCACCATGGCGCTCGCCATGCTCGGCCTGGCCGGCTGCGCGCCGAAGGCCGACGCGAACGCCGCCGCGGGCGCTCAGTCGTACAAGGCGGGCACGTACGAGGCCAGCGCCGAGGGCCGCAACGCCGCCATCAACGTGAAGGTCACCTTCTCCGAGAACGCCATCGACGCCATCGAGGTCGAGCACGAGGAAAGCCGCAACATCGGCGATGCCGCCATCTCCATCCTCAAGGACAAATACCTCCAGTCGCAAAGCCTCAACTTCGACACCGTCACCGGCGCCTCGCTGTCGTCCATGGCCTTCGCCACGGCCGTCGCCGACTGCGTCGACCAGGCCGGCGGCGACGTGAAGGCCCTCAAGAAGGCCGACACGGGCATGGAGCCCGCGCCCGCCATCGAGGAGGAGTGCGACATCTGCGTCGTGGGCTCCGGCGGCGCGGCGTTCGCGGCGGCCGTCACCGCGGCCGAGGCGGGCAAGACGGTGGTCATGCTCGAGAAGATGGACATCTACGGCGGCAACACGAACGCCGGCGAGGGCACGCTCAACGCGCCCGACCCCGAGCGTCAAGAGCCCCTCGGCATCGAGGATTCGGCCGACTTCTACTACCAGCAAACGTTCGAGGGCGGCGATGAGCTGGGCGACCCCGCGCTCGTGCGCATCCTCGCCGACAACGCGCTCGACGCCGTGCACTGGATGGAAGACCACGGCCTCGTCTACGAACAGGAGCCGTTCACGGCCATCGGCGGCCTGTGGCAGCGCGGTCACGCCGTCGAGGTGGAGAAGAAGGGCGACCAGGGCGGCAGCTACTACGTGTCGTGCCTGAAGGAATGCGCCGACAAGTCCGGCAAGGTGACGCTCTACACCGACGCGAAGGTTGAGAGCCTCACGCAGGAGGGCGGCAAGGTGGTAGGCGTCACGGGCACGCGTCCGTCGAGCGGCGCCTCCGTGGCCGTGAAGGCGAAGTCGGTCGTGCTGGCCACGGGCGGCTACTCTCGCAACGCCGAGCTGGCCATGGAGTACGACAAGCGCGTGACGAAGGAAATGCCCTCGTCGAACGTGTGCTCGTCCACGGGCGACGGCCTCGGCCTCGGCGAAGGCGTCGGCGCGGGCCTGCGCAACATGGAACTCGTGCAAATCCACCCGCTCGGCGATCCGCAGAACGGCGGCGTGGCCACGTTCGTGGGCAACTGGCTGGGCGTCGAGAACTACGTGATGGTCAACGACGAGGGCAAGCGCTTCATCCGCGAGGACGAGCGCCGCGACACCATCGCCGACGCCATCCTCGAACAGCCCAACGACGAGATGTGGCTGCTCGTGGACTCCACCGACATCGCGTCCGATCGCGCCGACCAGATCGCCGAACTCGTGGAGCAGGGCCACAGCTTCAAGGCCGACGACATCAAGGACCTCGCGAACCAGATCGGCGTGCCGGCCGACGCCCTCGCCGAAACCGTCGACGGTTACAACGCCTGCGTGCGTGCCGGCGCTGACACCCAGATCACGCCCGGTAAGGAACTGCTCGGCACCGAGCTGTCCGACCCCGCCTACTACGCCTCGAAGCGCATCCCCACCATCCACTACACCATGGGCGGTCTGTGCATTTCAACCGACGCGCAGGTGTGCACCGAAGCGGGCGAGCCCATCCCGGGCCTGTTCGCCGCAGGCGAGGTGACGGGCGGCGTGCAGGGCGGCAACCGTCTGGGCGGCAACTCGTTCACCGACCTCATCGTGTACGGGCGCATCGCCGGCGCCTCGGCGGTGGCGAACGCGTAGCGCATCGCCGCGTGCCCTATCCAAGAAGAAGGCCGGCATCCGCGTACGGGTGCCGGCCTTCTTCGCGCTATTTCGTTCCCGATGCGGTGCGGGACAATCTCAGGCGTGCGATTTCCGATTGCTCGGCAACGGAGCGGAGCGCCTCGTCCCTGATGTAGACGACATCGTCGGCGGTCGATGCTCCGCATACGAGGGAGCTGAGCGCCTTCGAGATTTCGATCAGGCGCTTGTTCAATTCACGATCAGCGGGAGTGGTCATAAACGTCATCCCTTTCAAGTCCGTTGGTTCGCTCATGGTTATCGTTTGCACTCGTCGGTGCGGGTTCGTCTGGTTGTCCTTCCGGTTCGAGGTGGCTTTATCGCAGCTCACGGCGTATGCGCGCCGCGGTTGCAAGGAGGTATCGTTCGACGTGCGGTAGCACGGGGTTTTCGACGCCGTCCGCATAGGCCAGGCACAGCGGGATGCTCATGAAGTCGTCCTGATGCACGGGGCGCAACACCACCGACGGATACAGCACGTCGATAGCGGGGTCGGGCACCATGAACACCACGCCGCGTTCGCCATGGAGGAACGCCCGATGCCGATCGACGAACGGTTCGAGCGACACATAGTGCGGCTCCACGTTGCGGGCGCGCAGGTGATCGGTGATGACGCTGCGGCAATAGCGCAGGTCTTCGGGCGCGGCAAGCGGTACGCCTTCGAGGTCGGTGACCCGAATGGTGGCGTTGCTCGCCAGCGGATGGCTTGCAGCCATCGCCACGTGCAGCGGGTACGCCAGCAGCTTGACCGAGGAGATGCCCGGCTTGCTCGTGCGACCCACCATGACGGCGGCGTCCACCACGCCTTCCTCCACCGCTCCCAAGCACGCGCCGCTCGAGGTGTACGTCGTGGTGAGGGTGATGCGCGGGTTCGATTTCGCGAACCCGTCGAAGTCGCTCGCGTGAATGACGTTGCCGCGGCACGGCGAGCACGCCACCGCCAACGAGATGCGACCTTCGTCCGACTCGAAGCGCTCCTGATGCTTCGCGAGCGTCTCCAAATCCACGAGGCATGAGAGTGCCTCCGATGCCCGCGCCGCGAACATGCGCCCGAACTCGGTCGGCTTGACGCAGCGCCCCGACTTCTCGCACAGCTGCACATGCAATTCGCGCTCAAGATCGCCCACCGATTTCGACACAGCCTGCGGAGTAACGAACAGCTCTTTCGCGGCCATGGTGAAGCTACCGTACTGCACGGTGGTCACGAAATACTCCAATTGACTGATATTCACGACGTTGACTCTTTCGGTAAGGGACGCTCTCGGTAATCTCCTTGTCAAACAATTTATCATAAAACGTTAAATCTGTGGGTGCGGCTTCGGCGTTTTACACCCCGCGAATGCCCAGATAGCTCGCGAAAATTCAAAACGTAACAGTGGAATTACACCGCATGGTGCGTTACCATAGGTCAAACCTTGTGAAAACAACGCTTAGTTGAACGAGAATATCCGTTGTTGAGCGTGGGGAAGGGCCTCCATCCCATACTTTTCAAGGGGTATGTTCAACACATGACGAGGAGCTGGTATGAGATTCACCGATGGGGTAGTTCTGTTCGACTTCGCGGGAATCCCGATGGTCGGTTGCCTCGACACGGGGTATGCCATCGGTTTGACGGCTCCGGGGGCTGCGGTGTGCGCCCGCCTGCTTGAGGAAGACGTTCCCGAAGAGGACGTTGCCGCTGTCGATCCGGCGCTCTTGGAGCACCTCGGCAAGGGCGGGTTCTTCGAGCGCGTCGTGTCCGAGCCGCGCGTGCTGTCGTCCTACCTGCACGTCACGCAGCGCTGCAACCTGGATTGCGCGGGTTGCTACTCCCTGGACGAGCATCGCAATCACCTGGCCGATGCGCCGCTCGCCGCTGTCGAGCATGCGCTTGAGTCGCTTGCCGAAGCTGGCGTGATGCAGCTCATCATCTCGGGCGGCGAGCCGTTTCTGCGCGACGACCTCCCCGACATCGTCGAGCACGCCAAGCGCGTGTGCGACATCGGGTCGGTCACCGTGCTGTCGAACGGTACGCGCATGACCGAAGCCGCGCTCGAGCGCCTCGCCCCGCACGTCGATTGCGTGTCGGTGTCGTTCGACGGCTGCTCGGCCTCCGCGCCCGCCTATATCAGAAGCGAGCAGCGTTTCGACGAGCTCGTGGAAGCCGTGAAGATGGTGCAGCGCGCGGGCATTCCGGCGCACATCATTCCCACCGTGCACGCCAAGAACGTGCATGACCTCGCGTCCTACGTGCAGCTTTCGCGCGATCTGGGCGCCTCGCTCAACTTCAGCCTGCTCACCTGCGAGCCGAACGACGAAGCGCTCGGCGGCCTGCTGCCCGGCGACGAGGAGCTGCGCACGCTCGGCCGCGCGCTGCTCACGCTCGACAACGGCAAGCCGCTGCCTGCCATGGACGCGCCGGTAGGCGTGAACCTCACGGTGAAGCGCGCGTGCGGCGCCGGCTTCAAGTCTCTCAGCATCGACGCCGACGGCACCATCTATCCCTGCCATATGCTGCATCGCCCCGAGCTCGCCATGGGCAACGCCTTCACCGATTCGGTGCGCGACGCGCTGAGCACCGACGTATCCCGCATGTTCCAGTCCTTCGACGCCGCTGATTTCGAAGATTGCGGAACATGCCGTTACCTGCGAATCTGCGGGGGTGGCTGTAGAGCCCGCTCGCTGTTCGAATCCGGCAGCCTGAAGTCCAAGGACTCCTACTGCCGCATGACCCAGGAATTCTACGACGTCCTGGGCGCCGCCATGTCAGCCTCAATCAACCAAAGGAGGTGAACAATATGCTGTTTTATAGCGAAGCGGAACCGCGCACGATTTGCCCTGTGATTGGTTGGGGTGATATCTGCATTGCACCCGGCTTCTGAGTGCTCGTTTCCTTTAACCTATGGCCAGGCCTCTCTCGTTTCTCGAAAGAGGCCTTATTCGATCCTCAAACTAAACCTTGCCCTTCAAATGCTATCATTTGGTTATTCAATAGGGCTAGTTAGGGGGCGGAATGTCAACCGAGGAAGCAGAAGAGACAAGCAGTTCGCTGATCAAAGTTCGAAAAGTATGCAAGTTTCTATGCTCTGCTATGAAAGTTTTGTTCGTTGTCTTTTGCTTAGGCTGGGTTGCCGCTTCTGCTGCAACCCTTTATTCTCTTGTTAATCCAGGCGCTTTCGATGTGGTCAATAACGTTAGCGTGCTCAGTGCTATTCTTTGCATCGTATATGGAGCTATTGCGGCTTCAATCTTTCTTGTCCTAATTGGAATGTTCTCGGATGCCGCAAAAGGCGAATCGCCGTTTACGATGACGCAGGTCAAGCGATTGCGAATTGTGTCCGCTATGCTTGTACTGTATGCGATAGTCGACCTTGTTGCTTCTGCAAGCACTCCATTCACTCGATTTGATAATCTCGGATTGGGCTATACGTCCATTACTGCGAAGACGGTTATCCCGATCAACTTTACGCCGATCATTGCAGCAGCTATTGTGTTTTCGTTCTCTTTTGTCTTCAAATATGGCGTCCTTCTCCAAGAGTTCTCGGACGAGACGCTCTAGGTGGATGCAGATGCCTATCGTTCTCCATCTCGACGAGGTTATGGCCGATCGACATATTTCGCTCAACGATCTCGCCGACAAAGTGGGAATCACCAACGTGAACCTGTCGCGCATCAAAACCGGCAAAATCAAGGCGGTCCGTTTCTCCACGCTCGACATGTTGTGCGAGGTTCTTAAATGCCAACCAGGCGACATTCTCAAGCACGTCTCCGCTGCCGAGGCTGACGCCATGTTCCTCGATTTCGACGATGAAGAGGACGAATAATTACTCCTTCGTGTATATTTAGCGGATCGTCGCCAATTGCCATTTGACAAATGGCCCCAATACAGGGAAAATAACCAACCGCGCTTCAAGCGCACATATTCGTGGGGATGTAGCTCAGCTGGGAGAGCACCACGTTCGCAACGTGGGGGTCGAGGGTTCGAATCCCTTCATCTCCACCACGAAATTCAATCGGGCCGGAAGCCATCGCTTCCGGCCCGATTTGCGTTTTCCGATAGCGCTCGCCGGTTAAAACTCCCGGAATGTCAAAGATGCAGCGCGTATAATCAATCCAACCTGATAAACAACCGATGAACGCGGGGGAGTGCCGAACATGGACAAGAGGGACCACATTGCGCCTTGTGGGTTGGATTGCTTCAACTGCAGTTGGTTCGAAACGAACCTCACCGACGAGTTCAAGCGGGAAGAAGCCGAACGGCTTGCGCTCTCAATCGAGGAAGTCGGCTGCAAAGGTTGTCGGGGCGAGCACGGGAAGTGCTACTGGGCGCAAGGCGATTGCGCAACGTGGGCATGCGTCGAGGAGAAGGGCGTGACCTACTGCTTCGAGTGCGACGATTTCCCCTGTGGGTTGCTGGCCCCTACCGAAAAGGGAGCCGACTACCCGCACAACATGAAGGTGTACAACCTGTGCAGGATGAAGTCCAACGGCATCGAAGCCTGGATCGAGGAATCCGCGCTCATCCGCAAACGCTACTACGAGGGCGATTTCGTCGTCGGCCAGGGACCTATTATAAAGCATGAATAGTGTGTGTCTCATTCATAGTGTGTCAGAACCATTATAAACGTTTTGGGCAATACAATTTCCTCCGTTACAGGAAGGCCCAATTCATCGGGTAGGTTGTCGTTGAAGTTGTATATAGTTGGTACACCATCCTTTTAGGAGGCGACTATATGAAACTTAGTGATTTCATTTTCAAGTTTAAGAGGAGAAGCGGCTTCGCAAGTCTCGGTTTGTGTAGGGTGAGGCTATTTGCGAATGGCGAGCACGTCTATGTTGTCATAACGGATCTAGGCTTGGATAACACGGGACCTTCCGTAACGAACAGCATTGAGGGCATCATGGAACAATTGCGCGAACAGGGTCGCATAGTCGTCCCGGCTCCGATGATTGTCGAGCACTACGAAAAACACCCTCAAGAGTTCTCGATCGTGACTTTTGGCGAGCGTACGAATTGGATTACTATTTCCAATGAAAGGGCATTCGCTCTACTTGGCTGCAATGATGCTGAGTTCCTTACGGCGACTTCGGATATCCCTCAGCTTCAAAAACAACTCGTGTCGATGCGAAACGAGATCAATCCTCGTTTCGGGCTCGATATCTATCAAGACCATGTCCTGAATTGTCGATTGCGTCAGATTGTCGATCAGCAGAAGTCGAAAGAGGAGCTTGAGTCGCTCGTGTGTTCCGGTGCGAATGAGAGAGCTTTGCAGAGCTTCCTAAAATCAGATCTTTCGTTTTTCGGGGAAGTGTATGCATATCCGCAAGACGAGTACATTTGTTTCTCGGAATTTCCGATCGGCGATACAGGGTTTGCCGACTTCGTTGTTTTCAGTGGTACCTCAAGAATGGATGTTTGGATCATAGAGGTAAAGGGAGCTAATTTCAATCTGACCGCCCGAGGTCACTATGAACAACAAAATGCGGAAATCTCCAAAGCGATAACGCAGCTTCAGAAACGGAAGCTGTGGATAGAGCGAAACTATGCAGATTTTCGAAAGCACGTCCATGACGTCAGGATTCGCGCTGAGAGCGGGCATTCCGCGCATAATGCATTTGTTGGACCATTAGAATCTCTGGGGGTCGATCCGGCCAAAGATATTAATTGCCATTTCTCCGTCATTGGCGGTAGAGATAAAGATGACTATCGAGATAGTACGTTTCGAACAACATTCGAGCAGAGTTCATTTGTCGCACGTCTTGACACATGGGATTCGTTTCTTCGAAAGCTGCGAAGATGAGCGCCACCCACCCCTCCCTTCCATGCTGACCTGCGCATAGTTAGCTAGGGTTTTTCCCTATGTTGCTGGTCGGGATTCCCTCACGCGAAGCTGCGAGGTCATCCTTCCATCGTGAAAAGTGTATATTTCATGAAGGAGAGATCGACTAGATCGCTAAGAGATCGCAAAGGGAGGAGATGCTTGAATGAAGGCTATGCTTACAAACAAAAAAGCAGGAATGTGGCTTTCCCTCGCTAGCGTCTGCGTTCTGATCATGGGCTTGGCGGCATGTACGCCCAGCAATCAAACGAAAGACGAGAGCACGGATAGCAAGGAACCGGCAACGCAGGTGCAGATGCCGGCCCCGAATGAGAACGGAATCATCACGGCGGAAGCGTGGAAGGATATCTATCCTGACGAGTACGCCACCTACATGGAGAACAACGACAACACGGATCCGGGCGACTACACCGAGATCTACCCGCAGATCAAGACGATCTGGGCGGGTTCCGCGTTCTCCAAGTACTACAACGAGCCGAACGGTCACACCTACGCGCTCAAGGACATCAGCGAGACCGGCCGTAACCCCAAGACGGCCAACTGCCTGACGTGCAAGTCGTCCGAGTTCATCCTCAAGCAGGATGCCGACCCGACGCTCAACACGTCCGACATCCACGAGATGGAAGCTCAGGTTTCCGAGCCCATCAGCTGCTATGACTGCCATGAGAACACCCCGAAGGACGGCACGGTTGCCATTCGCCAGTTCTTTGTGAACGCTGTGGGCGACGACGCGTCGCAGCTGCCCGAGGGCGCCATGTCCTGCGGCCAGTGCCACAACGAGTACTTCTTCCCCGGTGAGAACAAGGCTGCCGAGAACCCGTGGAGCGGTCTCGCCGAGGCCACGCCGGAGAAGGTTCTGGCTATCGAGAACGGCCTGACCGGCGGCAAGCGCTACGTCGACCACACGAACCCGGACAACGGCACCGAGCAGATCAAGGTGCAGCACCCCGAGTTCGAGACGGTGTACGGCGGCGAGGGCTCCCCGATGGCCAAGCAGGGCTACAGCTGCTCTGACTGCCACATGGCTGACGCCAAGAGCGAAAGCGGCACCGAGTACAAGAGCCACAATTGGACGAGCCCGCTCGAGAACGAAGAGCTCATCGCCAACGACTGCTCCAAGTGCCACAAGGACATCAAGGCTGAGGTCAAGGCCAATCAGACCAAGGCTATCGACCGCGTGAACAGCATCGGCGACAAGCTCGTCGACCTGAACAACAAGCTGGCGGCCGCTGTGGCCGACGGTTCGAAGAGCGACGACGAGCTGAACGCTCTCCGCGAGCTCAACCGCACCTCGCAGTTCTATTGGGACTGGGTCATGGTTGAGAACAGCGACGGCGCGCACAATTCCGCACTCGCTCAGGACACGCTCGACAAGTCCGAGGCTGCTGTGGACGAGGCTCTGGCACAGCTCTAGTCGATAACCTACCGGTCTCTCCGACGCGCAGCGGGAGGGGGGAGCTCAAGCTTCCTCCTCCCTTGCGCATTTTTGGGAACGTTTGCATAAAACCGCCAAAAATAGCCGGTATCACACGAAAAACAGGGGCAATCCGGGCTAATTCCCCCCAAATGGGTGATAGGTTTTTTGTCGGTTCAAGGCTAGTATGCATGTGGTAAAGTGCTTGTGTTTCCGTTTGGCAGCGAAATCGATGCCTATCTGTAACGGAGACGACGGGAATGCAAGACGAGAAAACACGAAAGGGGGTTAAAGAGCATGAGCGAAGAGGAAACCAAAGTGGAAGCCGCCACTGAGGCAACTGCATCCGATGACTCTACGACCAAGGAAGCCGCTCCCAAGAAAAAGGGAAAGAAGTGGCCGATCGTCGTAGGCGTCGTTGTGGTTGTTTTGATTGCAGCCGGTGCCGGCTTCTGGGTTTGGCACGAGCAGCCGAGCTTCTGTTCCGCTATTTGCCACACGCCGATGGATCCGTATCTGACGACGTACGAGCAGGAAGCGGGCCAGCCTGGCGTTGACAAGTGGGGCAACGAAGTTGCGAACTCCAGCTCCATGATGGCCGTTGTGCACAAGGACCAGGGCGAGGATTGCCTGAGCTGCCACGTTCCGACGTTGAGCGAGCAGATGTCCGAAGGCATGAACTGGGTCACCGGCAACTACGTGTATCCGCTCGAAGAGCGTGACACGGAGATGCTGACGGAGGCTCGCGGCATCGAAGATGACGCGTTCTGCCTGAACGAGAGCTGCCACAACTTGACGCGCGAGGATCTTCAGAAGGCTACGGCCGACATGGAGTTCAATCCTCACGTGGCGCAGCACGGCGAGATCGCCTGCAGCGAATGCCACAAGGCGCACCGCGCTTCCGTTATGTACTGCACGCAGTGCCATAGCGAAGCTGAAGTGCCCGAGGGCTGGCTGACGGTTGCCGAGGCCAACAAGCTTTCGGCGGCGTAAGCTACCAAGCAATCAGCACCCGCTCGTTCGCGAGCAAAGAACCAAATAAGCAAGAGGGAGCCCGCCGAAGCGCATGAATACGCTTGGACGGGCTCCTTTTGTCAAAGGTCCGAAGAACGAAATGGTAGCTTTGAACTCCCGGAATAGGGTGCATGGCGCGGTACGCATGGTGAATCTTTGAATTCCGTGCCATTGCGCTCCTCGGAACTTTGAGGTACGTGAAAATGGCGTTTGGAGAGAGACGAATAAGGAGGCGAGCGTGAACGCGAAAACGAAGCGCCGCATGGTTGTGGTGACCGGCATCATCGTCATCGTGCTGGTGGTTATTCTGGCCGTCGTCGGCGGCACGAGCTCAGCAAAGACCGTGTCGGTGGCGGAGGCTGCAACGGGGAACTATGCGGACCAGAAAATACAAGTGAGCGGCAACGTCGTTGAAAACTCGTTCAAGACGGAAAACGACGTGCTGACGTTCGATATCTACGACCCGCAAGGAGACATGACCCAGCAGCTCCACGTGCGCTTCGAAGGTGGCGTGTCCGCCACGTTCGGCAACGACGTGACGGCTATTTGCACGGGCAAGGTCGGGCAGGACGGCGTGCTGAACGCCACCGAGCTCGTGACGAAGTGCCCGTCCAAGTACGAGAACGCCACGGATGCGCTCACGGTTTCCCAGTTGACGGGATACGGCGACGAAGTGGTCGACAAGCCGGTGAAGGTGTCCGGCGTGGTGAAGGACGGCACGCTGAAGGCGGCCGGCGAGGGCGATCGCTTCGTGCTCGTCGATCCCGACAACGGCGAAGAGCTTGCCGTGGAGTTCAGCGACGCGATCTCGGACGAGGTGAAGGACGGCTCCGCGCTCGTTCTGACCGGCTCCATGAACGCGCAGGGCAAGTTCGCCGCGACCGACGTGGCCCTCGAGGGCTAAGTCGCTCCCAAAGAAATGAAGGGCGGCCTCGCGCCGCCCCCGAAAGGATTAGTAGATGCCAACAATAGGTTTGATCGGACTGCTCGTCGCGTTTGCGGGCGTAGCGGTATCCGTCGTGTGCCTGATTGCCGGGGCCGTGCTGTCCCGCAAGAAGCCGGGCGGCGTGGGCGAAACGCTCACCTGGGGCGGGCACATTGCCGTCCTCCTTTCCATGGTGGGCCTCACCGTGTGCTGCGGCATTCTGGTGTACTGCTTCATGACGGGCGATACGAGCATCGAGTACGTGGTGCGCTACCACAGCGACTCGGCGAGCGAACTCGCCTGGCTGTACAAGCTGTCGGGCCTGTGGGCCGGCCGCGAGGGCTCGCTGCTGTTCTGGGCGTGGCTCATCGCCGTGTTCAACTCGGTGGTGGCCGTTCGCAACATGAAGCGCGGGCGCAAGCTCGACTCCATGGCGCTGCTCGTGTCCCAGCTCGTGCTGGCCGCGTTCGTGGGCGTGCTGCTGTTCTCCGAGAGCAACATGCCGTTCACGGCTACCGCTGCCAAGTACTTCGACGGCTCGGGCAACCTGCGCGGCGAGGCGGCGCTCTGGGGCATGAACACGCTCCTCGAGCACTGGGCCATGGCCATCCATCCGCCCACCCTGTTCGTGGGCTACGCAGGCCTCACCATCCCGTTCGCGTACGCCATCGCGGCCATCATCGTGAACGACTCCTCCAAGGAGTGGGTCGTGCGCTCGCAGCGCTACACCCTGTTCTCCTGGCTTTTCTTGGGCGTGGGCATCGGCCTCGGTGCCGTGTGGGCCTACGTCGTGCTCGGCTGGGGCGGCTACTGGGGTTGGGACCCCGTCGAGAACGCCAGCTTGCTGTCGTGGATCGTCGGCGTGGCGCTCATCCACAGCTTCACCGTGTACCGTCAGCGCGGCGCGTTCAAGCGCTGGTCGGTGATGTGCGCGTGCCTGACGTTCGCGTTCGTCATCGTGGGCACGTTCATCTCCCGCTCGGGCCTCGTGCAGTCGGTGCACGCATTTGAGGGCGACCCGGTGTCGCTCGCGCTGTTCGGCGTGCTCATCGGTGCGTCCATCCTGGCCGGCATCGTGGGCCTCATCGTGCGTTGGAAGAGCTTCGGCCCGTCCGACTCGGGCGTCGACGACGTGGAGAACATGCTGTCGAAGGATGCCGCGTACTACTTCAACAACGTCATCATGATCGTGTTCGCCGTGCTGCTGGCGTACCTCACCGTGTCGTCGGCGCTGCCGTCGCAGCTGCCCTTCGGCGGCCAGACGGTGTCCGCGGGCACCTACAACGCCATCGCGCGCCCCCTCGGCGTGATCTACCTGGCCATCCTGGCCGTCTGCCCCCTGCTTTCGTGGGGCCGCACCGAGGGCAAGCAGTTCTGGAAGCGCGCCCGCATTCCGGGCATCTGCGCCATCGTGCTGTTCGCCGTGCTGCTGTTCTACTTCATCACCTACCTGTTGCCCAGCTACGACGCCATCCTGGCGGCGGGCGGCACTGAGGCCGAGGGTCTCTTGGAGCAGGGTCCGTCGTGGTACTACAACGGCGTGGCCGTGGTGGGCCTGCTCGTGGCCAGCCTCCTGTTCTTCAACTCGCTGTTCATGCTGGGTCGCGCCATCCGCGGCTACCAGAAGGGCCACGGCGGCAACGTGCTGGCCGCTGGTTGGGGCATGCTGGTGAACCGCGCGTCCACGTTCGGCGGCTTCATCGCTCACCTGGGCATGGCCGTCATCCTCGTGGGCCTCATCGGCTCGTCCATGTACGTGACCGAGAAGACCGGCTACGTGAAGTACGATGCGGAGTCCGACACGGCCTCCGAGCCGTTCGTCATCCAGGACTTCGAGCTGCGCTACACCGGCAACAGCATCGAGCCGCAGGCCAACGACGACGACATCATGTACACGGTGAACTTCGACGTGTACAAGAACGGCGAATTCGTGGGTGCCGTGAGCCCCACCGTGCAGTTCGTCCAGTCCACGCAGCAGCAGAAGCTCGTGGCGAGCGTCATCTCGTTCCCCACGGAGGACCTGTTCGTGGTGTACCGTGGCGTGAACGAGGACGGCGACTTCTCCATGGACGTGCGCGTGAACCCGCTCATCTCGGAAGTGTGGATTGGCTTCGGCCTGCTCATGGCCGGCATCCTGGTTGCCACGCTCGGGCGTCGCGGTGCGAAGCGCAAGCTGTCCGAGGGCGAAGAAGATAAGATCGAGCTTGCCGAAAAGGGCGTCGACCGCGTGAAGGAAGACGTGGAGAAGCTCGGCGAGGATGCGGTTGAGGACGTCGTCGAGAACGCGGGCGCCGTCGAAAACGCCGCCGAGGAGATCCTGTAATCATGGAGGCCGGTGTGGAACCCGCGATCAAGACGAAGAAGCTCTCGAAGGTGTTCGGCAACCGCCGAGCCGTCGACAAGGTGTCGATCGAAGTGCCGCAGGGCGCGTTCCTCTCGATCTTCGGGCCGAATGGCGCGGGCAAGACGACGCTCTTGCGCGTGCTGTCCACGCTGTCGCGGGCCACGTCCGGCGAGGCCACGCTCATGGGCGTGGACCTCAAGGACGACCCCGACAAGGCGCGCGACCACATCGGCCTCATTTCGCACAATTCCATGCTCTACCCCGATTTGACGGCGGAGCAGAACCTGTTGATCTACGCGCGCCTCTACGGGGTGGCCGATCCCGAGGCGCGTGTTCTGGAACTGTTGGAGGCGGTGGAGCTCAAGCATCGCCGCCTCGACGTGGTGCGCACGTTCTCGCGCGGCATGACGCAGCGCCTGTCCATCGCCCGCGCGCTCATCCACGACCCTGACGTCGTGTTCCTCGACGAGCCCTACTCGGGCCTCGACCCGCACGCCGTGGAAATCTTCGACGAGCTCATCGAGCAGCAACGCGAGGGGCGCACGTTCGTCATGGTGAGCCATGACCTGCAGAAAGGCTTCGCAATGTGCACGCACGCGCTCGTGCTGGCGAAGGGCAAGGTGGTGGCGTTCGACGAGAAGGACGCGTTCGATTTCGACGAGTTCTCCGCGCTGTATCGCTCGACGGTTGGCATGGGGGTGGCGTAAATGGCGGTTGTGCTGAAGAAGCCCTCGACGTTCCAGCAATACAAGACGCTGCTGCGCAAGGACCTGGAGCAGGAGTTCCGCACGAAGGAAATGCTCACCTCCATGGGCATCTACGCGCTGTTGGTGCTCGTGGTGTACGGGGCGGCGCTTGCGCAGACCTCGCAGGCCACCGATGTGCTGCAGATGAGCGGCGGCCTGTTGTGGGCGCTCGTGGTGTTCACGTCGTTGCTGGGCCTCAACCGATCGTTCTCGCACGAGAAGGAGCAGGGCTGCCTCGAGGGCATCTTGCTCGTGCCGCTCGATCGCTCGGTGATTTTCCTGGCGAAGGCCACGTCGAACCTGTTGTTCCTGCTCATCGTCGAAGTGATTACCGTGCCGCTGTTCTACTTCTTCTTCCTGACGGGTACGCAGCCCGCAGGGAGCTTCCTGCTCATCGTGGTGCCGTTGCTCGTGGGCACCATCGGCGTGGCGGGTATCGGCACGTTGCTGTCCACCATCACCATCAACACGCGCGGCAAGGACGTCATGCTAGCCGTGCTGTTCATCCCGCTCGTGTTCCCGCTGCTGTACGCATGCGTGGCCGCCACCACGGTGGTCATCGTGGGCAGCGAGGGGTATATGGACACGTTCGTCTCGTCGCTGGCGCTGGCCGGCGGCTACGACGTCATCATGATTCTGCTGAGCTGGGTGCTGTACGATTTCGTGATCAGCGCTTAGCGGCAAACCGCGTCGGGCTCGATGCCGGCGCACCGGGGAACCATCCGCAATGAGCGGTTTTTGAGAGAGAAGGAGAGAGATGACCGAGAAGAAGAAGGCGCTCAAGCTGCCCGAGGCAGGGGGCTGGCAAGACAAGGCGGCACCTTGGCTGGCGCTGGCCGGCGGCGTGCTGACCACCATCGGGTTTCTGCTCACGTTTTTGTATGCGCCCCTTGTGAACGGCGCTGCTGTCGACGGCGTGGAGATGATCGGCGGGCAGATGGTGTCGAACATGCTGCTGCTGTCCCAAAAGATCTTCTACTTCCACATGCCGGTTGCCATCACGTCGTTCGTCGCGCTTGCGTTCACGGCGTACTACGGCATCCGCTTCCTCATGACGAAGGAGAAGCGCTTCGATACCTGCGGCAAGATTGCCACCGAGATCGCCCTCGTATTCATCCTGTGCACCATGTTCTCCGGCGAGATGTGGGAGCGCTTCGAGTGGGGCGTGTGGTGGACGTGGGAGCCGCGTCTGACCACGTACTTCATCCTGATGCTGCTGGTTATCGCGTACTTCATCCTGCGCAACGCCATCGATGATCCGGAGCGTCGCGCAACGTATGCAAGCGTGTTCGGCATCATCGCGTTCGTCGATGCGCCCATTTGCTTCATGATCACGCGCCTGATTCCTTCGGGCGTGCATCCCACCATCTTCCGCACCGACTCCGGCCTGTCGCCCGACATGCTGCTGCCGCTGCTCGTGTCGATGTTCGGCATGTTCATGATTGCGTTTGCGCTGTACCGTTTCCGGTTCCGTCAGGTGCGCCTGTCCGAACGCGTGGAAGCCATCAAAGAAGCCCTGGAAGACTAAGGAGTCCCCATGAACCCTATTCTCGAGCAGATTTACAGCACCATTCTTCCGGCTGCGCCGTATGTCATCGCGGCCTACGCGCTTATTTGGTTGGCGCTGTTCGTGTACGTGTTCATCATCATGCGCGGCGTGAAGAAGGCCGAAGCTCAGATGGCCGTGCTGGAAGAGGAGCTGGCGGAGCGAGGCCTCGCGCAGCAGGATGCCTAAGCGCGCGGATCGGTCGTGCTACAATATTGATACGCAATGAACGAGGCGCCGCTTGTGCGGCGCTTCGCATGTGAACCGTGAAGAAAGGTACAGCGCACATGAAGGCACTTATTCCCGCGGCCGGCCTCGGCACGCGCTTCCTGCCCGCCACGAAGGCGCAGCCGAAGGAGATGCTGCTCGTCGTGGATCGTCCGGCCATTCAGTACGTGGTGGAGGAGGGCCTCGCGTCCGACGCGGACGAGGTGGTCATCATCAACAGCCGCGAGAAGAAGGCCATCGAGGAGCACTTCACGCCGAACCCGGAACTGGTGGCCATGCTGCGCGCTCGCGGCAAGGACGCGTATGCCGATCAGGTGGAATACGTGGGGAATCTCAATGTGAGCTACGTGTATCAGGACGAGGCGCTGGGCTTGGGGCACGCCGTGCATTGCGCGGCCGAGAAGACGGGCGACGAGCCCTTCTACGTGCTGTTGGGCGATGTGCTGGTGCCCGACAACAAGATGCTGCCCCGCATGCAGGAGGTGTCCGACGCGCACGGCGGCGCGAGCGTCATCGCCGTCATGCCGGTGCCGGACGACCAGGTGAGCCGCTTCGGCGTCATCGCGGGCGAGGCCGTGTCCGACGACGTGTGGAAGATCGACGCGCTGGTGGAGAAGCCGGCCCTCGAGGACGCGCCGTCGAACCTGGCCGTGTTCGGCCGCTACCTGCTGAGCGCGCGCGTGATGGAGCTGCTGGCCGACGTGGAGCCCGGCGTGGGCGGCGAGATTCAGCTGACCGACGCGCTCGACGCCGTGCTGCGCGAGGAGGAGATGTACGCGCTCGTCATCGATCCGTCCGACGGTTTCGACACCGGCACCGTGGAGAGCTGGCTCGAGACGAACAACATCCTGTTCGCCCGCAAGAACGGGTAGCACGTTTCCGACCTGGTCAGGGGCCGCCGCAAGGCGGCCCCTTTTTCATGCGTGCATCCTCCCTCTTACGGCACCATGTGGTCGATCGTGTGTTTGAGGCACGTATGCGCATAGTTCCAGTACGGGTCGAGCGCGGGCTGCATGATCTCCTTGTGCGTGTGGCCGAAGTGCCATTGCAGCCGCCCGAAGATGCCCATGGCGTGATACTCGGCAAGGAAGTTGAGCGCGTCGGGATGGAGGGGACGGCCGTCGAGCATGAACAGGATGTCGTCGCGCAGGGCGGGGACGTACAGGTTTACGAGGTACTCCAGCAGGTTGTTGTACGAGCGTTCGTCGTTGCGGAACATGTTGGTGTAGTAATCGCGATTGTCCACCCAGTGATACGAGATGCGTTTGAAGTACGGCCCCTGCGCCAAGAATCGATTTTCAGCCTCGAGGCGCACGTAGAACGGCCAATCGCTGTAGGGGTCGTGCAGGTCGGGGTGGGGTTTCACGAGGGGGAAGTCGGCGAACTCCGTCTCCACCGTGCGCTTGAACGACGAACGGAAAATCCAGATGATCAGGTCGTCGATATTCTCGAAATAGTAGTAGAACGTCTTGCGTTCACACCCCACCGCGTTGGTGATATCCACCACGCTCACACGCCGATTGCGCGGCGACTCCGCAACGAGATTCATGAACACGGTGGCAAACGCTTGCTTCCTATCATCCTTGACGCTCATGAACCATCACTCCTTGCGAAGGACGTTCGGCTTGTAGGGGAGAGTCGGGAATGGGTTGGTTCCCCATTATAGGAGGGTGCACAAAAAACCTCCCGCGGAACCGTCACCCAGTTCTTCGATAGTGGGTCTGGATAGTAGCAAATTCAACCCAGAATGAGCAAACTGGTCATAGTTATAGCCGGTCAGAACCCATTTTTCAAAGAGTGGTCATACTTGTGCATCCGCACAATTTCATATACTGCAGCCACCTCGAGGACTCGTATAACATCTCGTTTTGAGGAGGAGACATGGCTGGAGGAACGTACGATTTCGTCGTGCTCGGCGGCGGACACAACGGGTTGCTCACCACCGCCTATCTGGCGAAGGCCGGGTTCAAGGTGTGCTGCTTGGAGGCGAACGACGAGTTCGGCGGCGGCACGCGCTCGCAGGAAATCGCACCGGGCTACATCGCCGACACGGGCGGCATGGTGCACAACATGATCTCGAAAACGCCCATCGTCCGCGGCGACGAGCTGGGTCTGTTCTCGAAGTACGGCCTGGAATACTGCTACCTCGACTCGCTGTTCTGCTCGATCTTCCCCGACGATACGAACCTCGTCATGACGAAGGATATCGATCAATCCTGCCAGAACATTGCGAAGTTCTCCGAGAAGGATGCCGAAACCTACCTTGAGTTCAACCAGTACATGACGCGCATGCTGTCGGTTGCCGGCATCGGCTCCCAGGCTCCGCCGCCGCCGTACGGCGCCATGATGAACGTCATGAGCATGAGCCCCGAGGGCCGCGAGTTCCAGCGCGTGCTGAACTCGTCGGCACAGCAGATCGTGGAGGAGTGGTTCGAGAGCGAGCAGGCGCGCGTCACGTTCACGCGGTGGTGCACCGAGATGATGATCGACCCGCGCGCCATCGGCACGGCGACGCTGCTGTACTTCACCGCGGGCCTGCACGATCCCGCGAACCCCGGCGCGCCGTTCCCGAAGGGCGGCTGCATCAACTTCGTGAACGCCCTCAAGGCGTGCTGCGAGGACAACGGCGCCGATCTGTTCGAGAACGCGTGGGTGAACGAGATCAAGGTGGAGGGCGGCGAGGTCAAGAGCGTGCGCACCAAGAACGGCGACGAGTTCGTGGCGGCGAACGCGGTGGTGAGCACCATCAACGTCAAGGACGTGTTCGACATGCTGGGCGACGATGCGCCGGCGGAGGACTCCCACTACGTCAAGATTCTCAAGCACTGCGACTTCATGGCGCTCAACCAGGCGTTCGCGCTGAGCACCGTCCCCGAATTCAAGACCGGCCCCGAGGTGAACAAGACGTTCTGCATCGAGGCGGCGCCGTACGAGAAGGAGTACCTCGAAACGTTCAGCAACTACACGCTGGGCGGGTTCAACCCGAAGCTGCCGCTCATCACCATCCCCTCGCTCACCGATCCGACGCGCTGCCCCGCAGGTCACAGCGTGGTGAACGTGTACAGCTACGCTCCGTGGAACCTCGACGGCGACTGGCGCAACTGGGAGACCCGCGGTGACGAGCTGAAGAAGCAGGTGTGGGACTTCTTCAAGAGCATGACGACGAACATCACCGACGACGACATCGTGGCGAAGTGGGGCCTCACGCCGCTCGAGTACCAGGAATGGGACCCCGCGTTCAAGCACGGCGACATCGGGCAGATCGGCATGCAGCCCAGCCAGATGTACGACATGCGCCCCATCGTGGGCAAGGGCCACGAGTACCACGGCGATATCGAGAACCTGTACTTCCTGGGCAGCTCGAGCCATCCCGGTGGCGGCATCGCCGGCGGAGCGCGCGCGGGCGTGCAGAAGGTGCTTGAGGACTACGGGGTTGATTTCCGCGACATCGTGAAATAACCGCAGCGTACGGGGGCGCCGGAGCGGCTGTCACGGCGCCCCCTCGCCGAGAGCATCCGAAGGAAGTGGACTATGGCTGGGAAACCGAAGAAGAAACCGTCGATTGTGGCGAGGACGGAGGACGGAAGTCCGGTGGTGGAAGTGTTCGGCATGGCGTTCGACGGCGAGAAGCTGATCATGGACTGCAAGGCGTTGGGCAGCATGCGCATGGATGTGGTGATCAGCCCGGAGGACGTCGCTGCGGGTTGGCCGGTGATCAGGGAAAACAAGGCGCCCATCATGGCGTTCGGCAAGCGTGTGCCGAAGGCGGTCAGGGCGTGGAAGCGCGAGCAGAAGAGGGCGGCTTCGTCTGAGGGATGACGCTGGGTTGTTCTGCTCCGACTATTCTGAGGAGGATGTATGGGTACTTCGCAGGGGAAGAAGAGCTTCTTCCCGTATCTCGTGGTGGCAACGGGTATCGTCGGCTGCTTCGCGCCGTGCGCACTGGCGCTCAGCTGCGCCGGCATTTTCTTCACGCCGGTGAGCGAGGCCTTGGGCGTGGGCAGGGGCGTGTTCGCCCTCTACCTTACCATCATGCTGTTGGCAACCACCATCGCCCTGCCGTTCGAAGGCAAGCTGATGGAGACGAAGGATCTGCGCGTCGTGCTGTCGGCGGCGGTCGTGCTCATCGGCGTGCCGCTGGTGTGCATGTCGTTCTTCAACGCGGTGTGGCAGTTCTACATCGCCGGTGCCTTCATGGGCTTCGGCTTGGCGGCGCTGCTCATCTTGTCGGTGCCGACGCTTATCAATCGGTGGTTCAGGAAGAACGTCGGGTTCTACATCGGGCTGTGCATGGCGTTCACGGGCATCGGCGGCGTGGTGTTCAACCTGGTGGGAGGCGCGTTCATTGCAAGCGGTCCCGACGGGTGGCGCATGGGCTACCTCGTGTTCGGCATCATCGCACTGGTGGTGGCGCTGCCGTTCACGCTGTTCTGCGTGCGCAGCTACCCGCACGATATCGGGCTTGAGCCGGTGGGTGCATCCGAGGCGGCGTCTGCGGCGCCGGGCGCAGGGGCGAATGCGTCAGCGGCGGAAGGCGTGACCGCATCGACGGCCATGAAGACGAGCGCGTTCTTTCTCGTGGCCATCTTCGCCGGCTTCATCAACCTGGCCATCAACTTCTACCAGTACCTGCCCTCGTACGCGACGTCGCTCACCCAGTATCCCGACGTGGTGGCCATCTCGGCAACGCTCGCATCCGCCGCAATGTTGGGCCAGGCGATTGGCAAGGTGCTGCTGGGCATCATCAACGACAAGGTGAACGTGTACGCCGGCCTGTTCGTTTCCACGGGATGCGGCGCAATCGGCCTCGCGGTGATGTGGCTGGTTCCGGGTTCGGTGCCGGCGATGCTGGCGGGCGGGTTCGTGTTCGGCGTGTTCTACGCGAGCGCGACGGTGCTGGCTCCGCTCATGGTGCGCACCATCTTCGGCACGCTCGAGTACTCGACCATCTACTCGCGCGTTGCGATGGTGGGCTCGCTGGCGGGCGCGTTTGCGGCAAGCGTGTGGGGTTTCGTGGTTGACGCAGCCGGGTTCTCCAACGTGTTCGTCATCGGCATTGCCGGTGCGATCCTCGTGGCGGTGTTCGGCGTGCTTGCGCTGAACGCGCGGAAGAAGATTCCCACGCGCAAGTAGCGTGAGGCTCGCAGACCCCCTCAGCCCAGCGTCTCGTAGAGCTGGGCGAGGGGGTCGAGGGGGCGGGGGTTGTCGGCGAGGTCGGTGAGCGCGCGGGCGCTGTCGTGCCACAGCTCGCCGATGAGGGTGTACAACCCCTGGTAGGGCGTGAGGTCGTGGCCGGCCAGCAGCTCCTTCGCCAGGAAGTCGAGGGCGTGCGACAGCGTTTTGCTTTCCAGCATGACGTGCGGGTGCTTCGTGGGCACGTCCACCGTCCAGAGGGCTACGTTGCCCTGCTGCGTCAGGCCGTACCGCGGTTCGATGCCGAGCTGCGCGCACAGCGGGAGCAGCTGTTCGTCGAAGTCCATCGCGGAGCGGCAGTTCTCCACGATGAGGAAGCGCGTGTGCGGCGCGCGCTCGATGGCCGTGGCCGCGTCGATGCGCGCGCGTTCGCCGCGCTCCTTGGCCGCGCGCAGGTCGATGCCCGTGCAGCGGGCGAAGTCGTCGATGCAGCGGGGGATGAAGCGCGTGAGGTCGAGCTGCGGGTTGAGGGCGACGGCGCAGCTGCCGGGAAGGTGGGCGGCGGCGAAGATGGATGCGGAGCCGCCCGCGGACAGCGACGAGAAGATGATGCGGTTGTACGGCACGCCCGTGGCGTCGGCTACCGCTTCCACGAGGCGTGCGACGTAGGCGCGGTAGTCCTCGGTCTCGGTGCCGTAGAACCACCCGACGGGGATGTCCGAGTCGAAGTACAGCGGGTCCTCGATGCACAGGAGGTCGCCGGCCAGGTGCGTGTGCCACGACCATTTCGGGAAGCTTGGCAGCGGGCCGTGGGCGATGGCGTCGTCGGTGCGCATGAGGTCGAGCACGACGTAGAGGAACTCGTGAGGGCGCTCGTCGTTGGCGTGATAGAAGCAGGCGAAGTGCGCGCTGCCGATGGACGTGTCGAAGCGCCCGGCGGGCACATCGCGCAGGCGGTCGATGTCGACGTGGGCGACGGGGCCTTCGAGCAGGGTGCGGTCGGCGGATTCGCAGCGTGCGGCGCGCAGCGCGTCGAGGCGCTCGCAAAGCGGCTGCGAATCCGTGGCGGCAACGTCGACCAGAAACGGTACGGATGGCAGGGAGTTCGACATGCAAAGGACCCCTCTCAGGCGGTAGCGCGAACAGCGTGCGACCATGATACGCCACCCGCAAGCTTGCCGCCCGTGCGATGGGGAAGGGATGAGGCAATGCTTGGCTTTAGAAAAAGGATTGGCCCGGGGAGAGGGGAGCTCCACCGGGCCACAAGGAGGGGATGATGCGGCGCCTATTGGGTGCCGCTCTGCTTTAAGGGGTAAGCAGATGCAAACTGGAAAGGAGGGGAGCCTTTCGTTTTGCTGGTACCCAGTATAAAAGTTGACATTGAAAATCATATGATGTACGCGTGCACGTTTTGTGAATTGGGGGCCTTGAAAGTAACAGATAAGTAACCATGATCAAAAAACCTAGGGAAAAACCCTCGGAAGCGCTTGCACCAGCGCATCGCATCCCATTATCTAGGCGGACGCCGGGGCTCCGTCGTCGCAGTCGATGGTGCAATCGACGCCCGCTGCCACCGGCACGAATTCCTCAGCTGCCGCGGGGTTCTCGATGGCGTCCGATCCTCGACGCAAGTATGCGCGCACGGCGGACAAAGCTGCCAGCTGCTCGGGTGCGAGCGTGCCGTTGGCGCGGTCGCGCTTCACGCCTGCGGCCAGCATGCCCAGGAAGCGCGCCGCCACCACGGCGACGATGGTGGTGGTGAGCAGCAGCTGCACGCCGTCGATCTGCTGCGCCACCCACGCGACGTCGACGTAGCCTGCGGCGGCGAAGGCCGACGCGAACCCGTTCGTGGCCAGCAGCCCCACCGCCATGGGAAACGTCATGCCCGCATAGCCGGGATGGAACTGCACGCTGAAGAACGTCGGCAGCTTCCAGATAACGTAGCCGAGCGACACCACGACGCAGGCGAACAGCAGCGCGAGCACCACGAGGTTCGGCTCGGCGAACGCGTTGACGTACGACACGAGGCACATGCTGCACGGCCCCAACATGATGGCCTGCGAGTGCATCATGGCCTCGGCCACCTCGCAGCGCTTCATGCGCCATAGCATGAACGGCGTGAGCGCCACGTAGATGACGATGCCCCACACGACGATGCCCGCCGCCAGCGGCTCGGGCATGAACGGCATGCCGGCCACGGTGGACACCATCACGCCGTTCGTGGTGACGTACCAGCTGGGCATGAACGTCTTCCACTCGAAACGCCGCAGGAAGAAGCGCACGAAGAACACCACGATGTGCACGCACAGCAGGCCGAGCATGGTGAAGAACACCACCTCGGCCGCCGTCCACAGGGCGGGCACGAGCTGCGCGTAGAACACGCACAGCACCATGATGAGCATGGGCAACGTGGGATAGAGCGCGGCCAGCATGGGGTTGGCGTACTCGGCGGCCACGACGCTTTTCAGGTGGAACGCGATTTTCAGGCAGTAGGCCAGCGCCACGAACGTGGCCACGATGACGGCGAGCCCGTGGATGAGCGGGTAGCCGAGGGCGTCGTAAAACCCGCTCAGCACCAGCAGGCCCAGCGTGGTGGGCACCACGGGCAACGGCAGACGCGACACTTTGTCCTTGAGGTACGCCACGGGAAACCCCTTTCGCGATGATGCATCGGCATGTTGTTTGCTCATCATCATACACCCGCGCTCAAGGGCTTCGCGCGGTGCGCGGCAGGCGGGGAATGGTCTTGGAAAAAAGATCGGCCCGGGGAGAGGGGAGCTCCACCGGGCCACAAGGAGGGGGATGATGCGACGCTTGCGCATCGCTCTGCTTCTAAGGGGGTAGAGCAGAGGCGAACTGAAAGGAGGGGAGCCTTTCGTTCACAGCTGCTAGTATACGCAACGTTCGCGCACATCGTATGACGTGGGCGTGCGCGTTTTGTGAAACACGGTGCTCCTGCGTAACGGTTCGTAAACGCGGGCGAGAACGAGGGCGGAAGCTGTTCGTTGGGGCAACCGTGCGGCAATGGGGTATCATCGGGGGAATGGACTGGCAAGGAGGGTGCATGGGGAAGGGCGTTTCGACGTTTGGCGCGGATATCGTTCGACGGGTGCGCGAGGACGCCGCATCGTGGCTGGCGTTCGCGGCGCTGCTGGCGTGGATGTTCGGGCTGTATTGGAGCAACGTGTTGCTGGCGCAGCTCTCCCTCGGCGCGACCGACCTGCTGCAGATGCGCGCGCTGTGGCTGGCGGCCGAAGCCGTGACGCTGGCGACGATGGTGCTGGGGGCGGCGCGCATCGAGGCGCGCGGCGTGCCGTGGGCGCTCGGGGCGGGGGCCAGCCTGTTCGCGGGCACCGTGCTCGTGCTGTTCGGCCCTGCGATCGTGCCGTCGGACGCGCTGCGCCTCGGCGGGGTGGTGCTGACCGGCATGGGCAGCGCTGCCCTGCTGTTGCTGCTGGGCATCTCGTTCGCACGCAAGGGGGCGAAGGCGCTGCTCATCGACGTGGCGCTGGCCTTGGTGGCCGCGTCGCTGCTGGACGGCTGCCTGCTGCTGGCGCCTCCGGTGGCGCAGCAGCTTGCGCTCGCGCTGCTGCCCGCGGTGGCCGCGGCGCTGTTCGTGCTGGCGGCGCGCGGGGGCGCGGCTCGAACGCATCCGGCGATGCCGGGCGCGACGAGCGTGTCGGGCACGCCGGGCGCCGAGGGCGGCTTCAGCACGGTGCGCATCGTGGCGCTGCCCGCCGTGGTGGGCCTGGCGTATGGCCTCATGCAGCGGCTCACCGAGGGCGCGTTCGCGGTGGACGACGGGTCCGGCAACCTCGTGACCATCGTCGCGTTCGCCCTGTCGGCGGTGATGATTGCGCTCGCGGCGCTGTTCCTCGACTCGCGCAAGCTCATCAAGGTGGTGTGCTTTGCGGCCATTCCGCTCATCGGCATCGCTTTCGTCATGCTGCCGCTGTTCTCGGGCGGCCGCGAAGCCGTGCAGGGCGTGTGCATCGTGGGGTTCAACAGCTTCTACTTCATGGTATGGGCGCTGTGGGCGGGCGAGCGCGAGGGGAGCGCCCTGCCGAAGCGGTTCGCGCTGGGGCTGCTCGTGCTGGTGGCGGCCGAGTCGCTGGGGTCGCTGCTGGGCGTGTTCGTGGTGCGGGCGGTGGAGGGGTCGGGCGCAACGTTGGCCGTGGTGTCGCTCGTGGTGGTGTACCTGCTGCTGATGGCCGGCATCCTCTCGTTCGACCGCTCGATGCGCGCGTTACAGGGGCCGGCTGCGGCAGGTAGTGGGGCCCACGACGCGGGAGCGGTGAAAGTCGGTGTGTCGGAAACCCCCGCAGCCGCCCGCTTCGACGCCCTCGGCGATAGGGAACGTTGGGCGGCGCGCTACGGGCTGTCGGCGCGCGAGTGCGAAGTGTTCGAGATGTTGGCGCGCGGGCGCAATCGCGCGTACATATCGAAGGAGCTCGTGGTGTCGGACAACACGACGCGCACGCATATGAAGAACGTGTACCGCAAGCTGGGCGTGCATTCGCAGCAGGAACTCATCGACCTGGTGGACGGAAAGCCCCGCTAGCGGGGCTTTCCCAACGCGCGTCGCCCGCTACGCCTCGGTCTCCGCGAGCGCGTTCTCTCCCGCGCTGCGACCGAACGCGAGCGTGGCCAGGATACCCGTGCCCGTGCCCGGGTAGTACGAGCCCATGAAGCCGCCCGCCACCTGGCCGGCGGCGTACAGGTGGGGGATAATCTCGCCCGCCGTGTCGAGCACCTGGGCCTTCGTGTTGATCTTGAGGCCGCCGAGCGCGCCCAGGCTGTAGTCGTAGCTGCGCGTCGCGTAGTACGGCGGCGTGTCGATGGCTTCAAGCCCGCATGCGCGCGTGGGGAATTGGCTGTCGCGCTGGCCGGCGGCCATGTCGGCGTTCCAGGTGTCGAGGGCCGCTTGCAGGTTCGCGGCGGGCACGTCGATGGCGGCCGCCAGCTCCTCGACGGTGTCGGCCACGAACACGGAGCCGTCGGCGATCTCCTTGGAGAAGTCGTCGCTCATGGGGCTCACGCCGCCCACCACCGCGCCGGTGAGCGCCGCGGCTTTGGCGTCGAACACGCCCCACGCCACGTGGTCCTCCTGGGCGAAGATGGCGCGGAGCACCCATGCGTAATGGTCGGACTCGCTCACGAAGCGGCGGCCGTACTTGTTCACGATGATGCCCGGCACCTCGGGCACGCCGGGAAGGGTGGGCGTGCCGCCGATGTTGTTCGACAGGCCGATGAACCCGCCCATGCCGTCGAGCGCGGCGCCCACCGACATGCCCATGCGCAGGCCGTCGCCCGTGTTTGTGGGCGCGGTGAGCGCGCGGCCGTCTTTGAGCGCCTGCACGAGGTGGTAGTTGAAGGCGCGGGCGAACTCCTCGCTGCGGTCGTAGCTGCACGTGGCCAGAATGACCGCCTTCTTGCCGCGGTAGCGCTTCTTGTCGTCGGCCGTCACGCCGGTGATCACGCCCTCGCCGTTCTGCACGAGCTGGACGGCGGCGGTGTTGTACACGAATTCGACGCCGGCCTCTTCGGCGGCTTTGAGCAGGGCGGCCACGTGCGCCTGGCCGTACATGAGGTCGTTCTCGTCGGTGCCGGCAAGGTGGATGCGCGGCGCGATGACGTCGGGGTCCACGTTGGGCACCGTGCCGTTGCCGTACACTACCTCGTATTTGATGCCGAGGTCCTTCATGAAGTCGATGCACGACGGCGCCTGCTCGCACGCGAAGCGGACGAGCTCTTCGTTGAGCTGCCCTTCGCCGCACTGCAGGTAGTATTCAGCGTGCTTTTCGGGGGTGTCGTCGGCAACGTCGGCAAGCTGCTTCTGCTCGTCGGTGCCGGCCGCCTGGATGACGCCCGACGAGTTCGCCGTGTTGCCGCCGGCCATGGCGGCGGCTTCCAGCACGGTCACCTGCGCGCCTCCGCGTGCAGTCACGACGGCCGCGGTCAGTCCCGCACCGCCCGCGCCCACGATGAGCACGTCCGCCTCGTGATCCCACGACCCGGAGTCGGCCGCGGCTTCGGTGCCGCCGCTCGGCGCGCACCCCGCCACGCCGAGCGCCGCCAAGCTGGCAGCGGCGATTCCCGCGGTGGCAAGAAAGTTCCTTCTCGATACGTTCGCTTCCATGGTTCCCTCCTCAAGGATTGCCTTCCGAACGCCCGGCAACGGCCGCGGCGCTGAGGGCACTATACGGGCAGAGGGCGCGCCAGCCATCACATCGGTGATGTGAAAACCGATGTGAAATAGGCAAAACCGCAGGTAGGGTTGATGTGACTTGCCGGTTGGCGTAGTGAGTCAGCGAGAGGGGCTGTGGAGTCGGAGATTGGCCCGCCGCGCGGCCGAGCGTGCTTTTGCACGTGAGGGAAAGCGCACAAGGGTCAAGATTCGGCTCCACAGCCCCTCGCAGCGTCGAGTTTTTTCGCTTGCAGTAGGCAAGCGAAAAAAAAGATCGGCCCGGGGAGAGGGGAGCTCCACCGGGCCACAAGGAGGGGGATGTGCGGCACCGGAGTGCCGCCACTGCTTTGTAAGGGGAAAAGCAGTACAAACTGAAAGGAGGGGAATCTTTCGTTTGCAGGGCCCAGTATAAAAGTAAGCCTTGAAGAACACGTGATCGGCTCATGTTCGTCCTGTGAAGTGCAGCTGAGCGTCGGTGAACGTTACGCCCTCTTCCATCCGCCGGGCGGACTGCACCGTTCGCGCGCGAGCAGGTTTGGTATGATACTCATCCGACGAAAGGAACTCGTATGCCCGATATAGCCCTCCGCTTTCACAAGGACATGCTCGTGCTGTCCTCCCCGGTTGCCCCCGTCCTGGCCCGCCAGGGATTCGACGTCGAGCACGACCTCGAATTCGCCAACCTCGTCGAGCCGGAGACGGTGCGCGACGCGCTGCGCCTCAACAAGATGGCGGGCGCGCAGTGCCTCGTGGCCAATACGGCCAACATCACGCCGGCGCGCCTTGCGCATCGCGGCATGGAGGATCGCGCCGAGGAAGTGGTGCGTACGGGCTTGGCGGTGGCGCACGAGCTGAAGCCGCAGCACGTGCTGGTGGAAATCGGGCCCTGCGGCCTGCCGCTCGATCCCACGAGCAAAAGCTCGCTCAACGAGAACCGCGACCAGTACGCGCGCGCAGCGCGCTCATGCGACGGACAGGCGCTCGACGCGTTCTTCCTCAACGGCTTCGGCAACCCGGCCGACCTCAAGTGCGCGCTCATGGGCGTGCGCCAGGTGAGCGGCGCGCCGGTGTTCGCGTCGGTGGACGTCGACGCTGCGGGCATGCTGTCCGACGGGCGGCACACGCTCGAGGACGCGCTTGCCGTGATGGTGGAGTACGAGGCGTCGGTGCTCGGGTTCGCCACCCCGGCCCCGCTCGAGCAGGCGGTGACGTTCGCGCGCCGCGTGGCGGGGGCCGGCCCGTTTCCGGTGCTCGTGCAGCTGGTGGTGCGCGAGCACAACCCGAAGCAGGGCGACGCCACGCCCGAGAACCCCTACTATTGCCCCGACGTGCTGGTGAGCGCCGCCACGCAGCTGCGCGCGGCCGGAGCGCAGTTCCTGCGCGCCGCCGGTGCGGCCACGCCGGCGTACGCGGGCGCGCTCGTGGCGGCGAGCGAGGGCTTCGACGTGGTGCGTCCGGACGTGGAGGACTAGCGTGGCGGGCTCCAATACCAAGCGCAGCCCGCACTACGGGGCGTTGCAGGACGTGGTGGACTCGGTGTTCGTCGACGCCGACCCGAAGGCCACCATGCGTCGCCTCGACATCGTCGTGGCCGCCGAGGCCGCCGACCTGCCCGACGACCTCGCCGAGATCGTCAACCTGCTGCCGCCCGGCCTCTACACGCGCAAGCGGCTGTGCGACCAACTGAATTCAGCCATCGGCGGGCATGCGTGGGGACAGGTGTACGGCACCGTTCAATAGCGTGTAACGGCCCGATGCCATCGATGCGCGCGGGCCGTGGATAAAATGTGAATCACCGGTCCCGTTATGTGTGGGAGCTGAATTCTCGCGCTTTTACCCCTTGCGCCCCGTTCCCTCCGCAGGTACTATATGTTCACTTTCAAATCAGAACTCACCACTACATATTGTGGAAAACAAGGCGCAGATCGTGTGGAAACACTGCGCATAAACCAAGCGAAACCACAGCTCGCACGGTAAAAACGACGAAATCGAAGAAGTACGCAGAGAGGACTCACAGTATGGTCACGACCATCATCAAGCGCGACGGCCGCACGGCGGAATTCAGCCAGAACAAAATCGCCGAGGCGGTGGAGCGCGCGTTCCAGGCATGCGGAGCCATGCAGGATCGCACCGCTGCCGAAGAGATCGCGCAGCAGGTGGTGGAGAAGCTGAACAGCGGCGCCATCGAGGGCGTGCCCACGGTCGAGGGCGTGCAGGACCTCGTGGAGGAGACGCTCATCGAGTCCGGCTTCGTGCAGACGGCCAAGTCCTACATCCTGTACCGCGCCGAGCGCAGCCGTTCGCGCGACGTGAACAGCCGCCTCATCCAGACGCTCAAGGACATCACGTTCTCGAAGGCGTCCGACTCCGACATGAAGCGCGAGAACGCCAACATCGACGCCGACACCGCCATGGGCACCATGCTCAAGTACGGCTCCGAGTCGGCCAAGCAGTTCTACGAGATGTGCGTCATCGATCCGAAGTACGCGCGCGCCCATCGCGAGGGCGACATCCATATCCACGACATGGACTTCTACACGCTCACCACCACGTGCTGCCAGATCGAGCTGTCGAAGCTGTTCAAGGGCGGCTTCTCCACGGGCCATGGCGTGCTGCGCGAGCCGAACGACATCGCCAGCTACGCGGCGCTCGCCTGCATCGCCATCCAGTCGAACCAGAACGACCAGCACGGCGGTCAGGCCATCTGCGACTTCGACTACGGTCTGGCCGAAGGCGTGCGCAAGACGTACCGCCGCCTGTACAAGAAGCACCTGGCCGAAGCCGTGGACCTGCTCACCGACATCGAGGATGCGCGCACGTTCGCGCAGGACGCGCTCGTGCGCATCGAGGCCGAGACGGGCGTGTGGGCTAGCCTCACCATGGACGCGGGCTTCGAGGCCGCCGTGCGCGTGGCGCTCGTGGAGGCCGGCGCCGAGGAGGCTGTCGCCGACAAGGCCGTGGCCTACGCCGCGAAGAACGCCCTGGCCGACACCGATCGCGCCACGTTCCAGGCCATGGAAGCGCTCATCCACAACCTGAACACCATGCACAGCCGCGCCGGCGCGCAGACGCCGTTCAGCTCGGTGAACTACGGCATGGACACGAGCCCCGAGGGTCGCATGGTGGTGAAGAACATGCTGCTGGCCACCGAGGAAGGCCTCGGCTCCGGCGAGACGCCCATCTTCCCCGTGCAGATTTTCCGCGTGAAGGAAGGCGTGAACTACAACCCCGAGGACCCGAACTACGACCTGTTCAAGCTGGGTATGCGCTGCTCCGCCAAGCGTCTGTTCCCCAACTTCAGCTTCATCGACGCGCCGTTCAACGCGCAGTACTACAAGGGCACGCCCGAGACGGAAATCGCCTACATGGGCTGCCGCACGCGCGTCATGGGCAACGTGTTCGATCCCGATCGCGAGATCGCGCCCGGCCGCGGCAACCTCAGCTTCACGTCCATCAACCTGCCGCGCCTCGCCATCCGCTCGAAGGGCGACCTCGACCTGTTCTTCGACCTGCTCGACGCGAAGCTGGCGCTGGCGGTGGGGCAGCTTGACGAGCGCTTCGAGATTCAGGCGCGCAAGCACGTGTACAACGCGCCGTTCCTCATGGGCCAGGGCGTGTGGATCGACTCCGAGAAGCTGTCGCCCACCGACGAGCAGCGCGAGGTGCTCAAGCACGGTACGCTGTCGCTCGGCTTCATCGGCCTCGCCGAGGCGCTCGTGGCGCTGACGGGCCAGCATCACGGCCAGTCGAAGGCGTCGCAGAACCTGGGCCTGGAAATCATCGGCCATATGCGCAGCTACCTCGACCGTCTGTCGCAGGAGCGCGGGCTGAACTACGGCCTCATCGCCACGCCGGCCGAGGGCCTGTCGGGCCGCTTCGTGCGCATGGACCGCGAGCGCTACGGCTCCATCGAGGGCGTCACCGACCGCGACTACTACACGAACGGCTTCCACGTGCCGGTGTACTACGACATCAGCGCGTTCGACAAGATCGAGATCGAGGCGCCGTACCATGCGCTCACGAACGCGGGCCATATCTCCTACGTGGAGCTTGACGGCGACCCCACCGACAACCTCGAGGCGTTCGAGGCCGTCATCCGCCACATGAAGGAAAGCGGCATCGGCTACGGTTCGGTGAACCACCCGGTGGATCGCGACCCCGTGTGCGGCTACAACGGCATCATCGGCGACGTGTGCCCGAAGTGCGGCCGCACCGAGGAAGAGCACGGCCAGTCCTTCGAGCGCATCCGCCGCATCACCGGCTACCTCGTGGGCACCCTCGACCGCTTCAACGACGCCAAGCGCGCCGAAGAGGGCGATAGGGTGAAGCACCAGATGTAACCCCTTCTTGGCGCGACGGAGGCGCGCAGATCCCTGCATCCTCCTTCGCGCCGATAGCGCGCTGCGCCCGGGACGAACGGGCGCAGCGTGTATACCCCGAAAGGCCCCGCACCCATGACCGCTCCCACCACCATACGTCTCTTCGGCACGGCCCCCGACTCCATCGTCGATGGGCCGGGGCTTCGGTATGCCGTGTTCGTGCAAGGGTGCTCGCATGGGTGTCCCGGGTGCCACAACCCCGAGAGCCAGCCGTGCGGGGGCGGCACGGTGCGGCCCATCGCCGACGTGGTGGCCGAGATTGCGGCCAACAAGCTCGTGCAGGGCGTCACGGTGTCGGGCGGCGAGCCGTTCGAGCAGGCCGTGGCGTGCGCCGAACTGGCCCGACAGGTGCGTGAGCTGGGGTTGAACGTGTGGACGTACTCGGGTTACCGCTACGAGCAGCTCGAGGCCGGCATTCCCGACGCGGCCGCACGCGACCTGCTCGACCAGACCGACGTGCTCGTGGACGGCCCCTTCGTGCAGGCGCAGCATTCCTACGATCTGAAATGGCGCGGCTCGCGTAACCAACGGTTGATTGACGTTCCCGCTACCCGAACCCGCGGGCGCATGGTTTTGTGGGAAACTCACGAGGACTTCCCCGAGAAACCAGCATCATGGTAGGGTGCGCCGCCGCATGGCGCTGGCGTAGACAACATGGTAGGATAGCGGCATGGAACAGCTTCAGAAATACATCGACGCCCTCGTGCGCCACGACTGGATAACCACCGCGCTTTCAGCGGTGGTCATTTTGGCTATCACCGCTGTTATCGCACGCCTGACAAGGCGTTTTCTTCGGCGCGTGCTGGAAATCAACGAGGAGAAGGATCTTCCCTCAAGCTCCATCTTCATCAACATCGCCCGCGGGGCCATCTGGGTCACCGGCGTGTGCATCATGCTGTCCACCTGCTTCCGCGTGGACGTGAGCGCCGCCATCACCGCGCTCGGCATCGGCGGTATCGCCATCTCGCTCGGTTTCCAGGACACGCTGTCGAACCTCATCGGCGGTTTGCAGGTGAGCCTGCTGCGCATCATCAAGCCCGGCGACAACATCGAGGTGGGCTCGTCGACAGGCGTGGTGAAGGACATCACCTGGCGCCACACCACCATCAAGAACAGCGCGGGCGAAGAGGTGCTCATCCCGAACTCCATCATCAGCAAGACCGCGCTCACGCACCTGCCGCCCACGAATCAGGTGGGCCTGTCCATCGTGGTCACCACCGAAGGCCAGCACCTCGACGAGGTGGCGAAAGCCATCGAGCACGAAGCGAGCGAGGCGGCCGCTGCGGTGGGCAAGGTGGTGAAGGAGCCGAAGCTCACGTTCTCCGAGATCACGGCCCAGGGTTATGCGGGCACTATCGCGTTCAGCATGGCGGACAGCCGCACGATCGGTCGTGCGACCGACGCGGTGCTGCGCGCCGTAGCCCCGCTCACGCGCCCCGCTGCGCCGCAGCGCGCCGAGCAGGTGCTCGAGGAAGCGCAGCAGGAGGCTGCCGAAGAGGAGCAGAACAAAACGGCGAAGCCGAAGGAGAAACCGCGCCCGAAACAGAAGGCGAGCGGCAAGAAGAAGACGAAGTCGAACCTGCGCAACCGCGTTGCGCATGCATTCCGCGCGGTGAAGGGAGAGGACCTGTGAGCGATTCTGCTGCCGAGACCCGGTTGGATTCGGGTCCGCTGCATCATCTCGATGGGGCGCTTGCCGCGCGCGGGTGGGCCACGTCGCTCGTGCGCACGTACGATCGCGATCGCATCAAGGCGCCCAAGCACCGCATCAAGGAATGGGACTACTACCTGGTCAACGACGGGGAATTCGCCGTGGCCCTCACGTTGGCCGACATGGGCTACGTCGGGCTCATCTCGGCGTCCGTCATGGACTTCGCCCAGGCAACCTCGCATACGGCCAGCGTGATCACGCCGCTTCCGCTCGGCCGCTTCAAGCTGCCCGCCTCGTCCGCCGAGGGCGTGTCCACGTTCGAGAACAACCGCGTGTCGTTCCGCTTCGAAGTGGAAGGCGGTCAGCGCCGCATCAAGGTATGGTTCGCCGATTTCGACGACACGGACGATCTGACGTTCGAGGCCGTGCTCGACGACGAGCCGCAGGACTCCATGGTCATCGCCACGCCGTGGGCCGAAGACCCGCTTGCGTTCTACTACAACCAGAAGATCGTCGCCATGCGCGCGCAGGGCAGTTTCAAGAAGGGCCTGCTCGTGCATGGGTTCTGCCCTGGCGACTCGTTTGGCCTGCTCGATTGGGGCCGCGGCGTGTGGACGCGCGACAACACGTGGTACTGGGCCGTGGCGCAGGGCTGGCAGGACGGCGAGGGCGGCTCGCAGCCCACTGAGCAGGCGCATCGCTTCGGGTTGAACCTGGGCTACGGTTTCGGCGACACGTCGGCCGCGTCGGAGAACATGGTGTTCGTAAACGGTGTTGCGCACAAGCTGCATCGCGTCGACTTCGGCATTCTCGAGAAGACGGGTGGTGCGCACGCGAAGAAGACGGCCGATCGCCTGCAGCTCATGCAACCGTGGCATATGACCGACGACGAAGGGCGGCTCGACCTCGTGTTCACGCCGCTGCTCGACCGCACCGATTGGATGGACTTCAAGCTGATCCGCACCGACCAGCATCAGGTGTTCGGGCGCTTCGATGGCTTCGTGGTTCTCGACGACGGTAGCACGTTCAAAGTGGCGAACCTGCTGGGCTCCGCCGAGGTCATCCACAACGTATACTAAAAGCGGCCCGCCAGATGGCGGGCCGCTTCATGGGTGGTGCCTTCGTGCGGGCCGTCTCATGGGTGGCGCTTACAGGCCTTCCATTTCGAAGCGCTTTTCGAGCGCTTCCTGGTGGATGCTGTACTGCAGCGCCATCTCCTTGGCCACGCGCCCGCTCTTCACGAGGTCGAACAGGCTCTGGTCCATCGTGCGCATGCCCTCGGCGCTGCCGGCGGCAATCACGCTGTCCAGCTGGTGCGTCTTCTCCTCGCGGATGAGGTTGCGGATAGCCGTGTTCGTGATCATGATCTCGAAGGCCGGCGCCGTGCCGCCGTCGATGGTGGGCACGAGCTGCTGCGACACGATGGCCTGCAGCACCATGGACAGCTGAATGCGAATCTGGCGCTGCTGCGAGGCGGGGAAGGCGTCGACGATGCGGTCCACCGTGCCGGCCGCGCCCGTGGTGTGCAGCGTGGAGAACAGCAGCTGCGCCATTTCGGCGGCCGTCACCGCGGTGCCGATGGTGTCGTGGTCGCGCATTTCGCCCAGCAGGATGACGTCGGGGCTCTCGCGCATGGCCGAGCGCAGCGCTTCGCCGTACGAGGCCACGTCGGTGGGCACTTCGCGCTGCGTGACGATGCAGGAGCCGTGCTTGTGCACGTACTCGATGGGGTCTTCCATCGTGATGATGTGGCCGGTGCGCTCGTGGTTCAAGCGGTCGATGATGCAGGCCAGCGTGGTGGACTTGCCGGCACCTGCCGGGCCGGTGACCAGCACCAACCCCTTCTGGAACGTGCTGAGGCGCAGCACCTCGTCAGGGATGTGATATTCCACCGGATTGGGTAGACCGAAGGGGATAACGCGGATGACCGCGCCGAACGAGCCGCGCTGGCGGAAGATGTTGGCGCGGAAGCGCCCGACGCCCGGCACAGCGAACGAGAAGTCCTCGTCGTGGTTGCCGTTGTCCACGAAGTGGGCCATGCTGCGGCCTGCGGCTTCGTAGATGGCGCTGACGAACGCTTCGGTGTCGGCCGGCTTGAACGGCGCCGAGTCGAGGCGCACCTGGCGGCCGCTCACGCTGTACGCCAAGGGAAGTCCCGCAATAATGAAGACGTCGGATGCCTTCGCATCGACCATCTCTTGCAAGAGCTGCTCCAGTTTCATCGTGCTTCTCCTATCGTGTCTACGCGGCGCCCGGCCACAGCATGGTGCTCGGGCCGTCGTTCGTCCACTGCGTTGTTGCTTTCCATTGGCTGATCTCGTACGTTGCGTTCGCTTTGATGGTCAGTTCCACATCGAGCGTGCGCCCGCTAGGGGTGGTGAAGGTCAAGAACACCGATGCTCCGTCGCGCTGCGCGCTGGCCGCGTCGGTGGGCAGCGCCTTGTCGACGGCCGCAAGCGCGGCATCGAGCCCGCCGCCCGCGTCGCGCACGGACGCAAGCGCCGCGTCGATGGCGGCAACCGCGCTTTGAGCGGCGGATTCGTTGGCGTAGGTGTCGTCGGTGAACAGCGCCTGCTTCTCGGCGGCGGTGTACGTCGCCTGCGCCGTCGTGGCCGACAGCACGGCCATCACGGCCAGACATAAGATGATGACCAGCGTGAACAGGCTGATGGGGCCGATGCGCACCGTGCTGTTGGAGCCGCTCATCGCTGCACCTCCTCGCCCGACACGTAGCGCGACGTGTTCACTTCGTACACGGCGTTGCCACCGCTGCTCACTTCGATGTGCGCTTCGTAGAGCGTGCCCGCCTGCTCGGCATGCTGCTGCACCGTGCGCTCCACTTCGTACTGCTCGCCGCTTGCGGCGTCTTCCGCGCCCGTCAGCTCAACCAGCTCGCCGTCCATCAGGGAGAACTGGGCGGTGCGATCGCCGGTTGTCGGGTCGGCTGCGAAGGTTTCGGCGTCGTTCGACGCGAGGATGATGGCGTTCGACAGCTTATCGGCTTCGATGCCGCGCTCGTGCGCGTTGCCCATCACCTGCATGAGCACGGCGAGCGAGGCCATGAGGAACACGAGCAGCACGAGCGACTCCACGATGAACGCGGCGCCGTGCCACGGGCGGCGGTCGTGTACGGAAGAGCGGCGCAGGCGGGAGAGGTCGAGAGCCATCAGACACCCCCTCGCACGCTGCGCAGGGCAACCGAGGTGGAGCCCTGCTCGGTGTGCACGGTCAGCAGGCCGTCGGCGTAGGTGAAGTCGAAGGTGTTCGATGCCACGATTTCGCGGGCCTTCTCGGGGGTGAACGCCGCGCCGGCGCGCGTGTATTCTTCAACGATGGCGCCCTCGTACGCGTACAAGCGCGTTTCGTAGTCGCCGTTTTCCAGATGCTCGGTCAGCACGAGCGCACGTCCCTCCGGGCCGTCGGCCACGCCCACGGCGTCGGTTTCGTCGGTGGCGCGGATGGAGTTCGCGATGAGCGACAGGCCCAGGCGGGTGTTGTCGGACGAGGAGCGCACGTCGTTGACGGCGCGGTAGGCGCTCGTTCCCACCAGCAAGGCGATGAGCAGGAACAACGCGATGACGGCGAACAGCAGCGTGATGAACATGCGGCCGCGCACCTTGCCGCCGCGCGCTTCGGCGCTGCGGTTGGAACCCGTTGCTCGGATCAGCGTTTGCACCATATCGGTCCTCATTTTGCCAACACCACGACGTTCGGCATGACGTTATCGGCGAACACCTCGTAGGTGATCGCGTAATCGGCGCGGTTCACAACCAGGCCGTAGTTCTCCTCGAGGTACGCGAGCGACGAAGGGTAGGCCCCCTCGATGGCGCAGCATTGCTTCGCGCTGCTCAGGATGGCGTTGCGCACCGAAAGCTCGCCCTGCTCGCGCAGGGAAGCGCCGATGGCGTTCGAAGCGAGCCAGATGAGCACCACGGCAAGCACGATGGCGAACAATCCCGCCATGCGCTTGTACGTGCGCTTCCTGATCTCCTGTTTGGTGAGCTCGTGGTACATAGGCTAGCCGATCGATCCCATGATGCCCACGAGCGGGAGCATGACGGCGATGAGCGTAGCGCCCACGCTCACGGTGAGGAAGGCGGCCAGGGTGGGTTCGACGCTGTCGATGAGGCCGTCGATACGGGCGATGGAGTCGTCGAAGAACGTGTCGGACAGGCTTGCCAGCACCGTCTCCATGCTTCCGGAGCGCGTGCCCACCACGAGCATGCGCGCGTACATGGGCTCGAACACGTTGTTGTCGAAGATGGCCTGGGCGAGGCTCTTGCCCTTGGTCGGGTCGATCATCTCGTCGCGCGCCTGATCAAGCAGGGATTTCAGGCCCGCGTGATCCACCATGGCAACCGCCTTCTCCATGGCGATATCGGTGTTCACGCCGGCGGCCACGAAGGTGGCCAGCGCGGCGGTGAAACGGCTGATGGCCATTTGGCGCAGCGGTCCGCGCGTGAGGGGCATCTTCTCGAAGAGGCGTACGAGCCGCTGCCGTCCGTTCGGCGTGCGGCTTGCCAGCACGCCAACCAAAACGAGCAGGGTGCACAGCAGCGTCACGCCGAGCGCGATCCATCCGATGACGATGGACGCGTTCACGTACGCGAACGAGCCGGCGGTCAAATCGCCCGAAAGGCCCTGGTACACGTCCACGAACACGGGCAGGATGACGATGACGGTGAACAGGAGAATGACCGACATCACGCACAGCAGCGCGGCGGGGTAGGCGATGGCGTTCTTGATCTTCGCGTACAGGCGGTCTTCTTCGTCGTAGTACTTCGACAAGCTCCACAGCACGTTTTCCAGGCGCCCCGCGTGCTCGCCCGCGCCCACCATGTCCACGACATGGGACGGGAAGCAGCCGGAATCTTGCATGGCGCGCGCCAGCGGCTTGCCGGTGATGAGTTCCTTGTACACGTCGTCGCACGCGCGCTTGAACGCCGCGTCCTCCATGTTGTCGCCCAGCAGGTAGACGGCTTCGTCCATCTGAATGCCGGCCGAGTGCATGACGGCGACGCTCTCGCAGAAGGCGGAAACAGCGCTGCTCTCAAGCATCTTCGTGGCCATGTCCTACGCGCTCCTTTATCTCGTGCTCATACGTGAATCGCCTGCTCGTGCTAGTACGTGAATTGCTCGGTGTACGTGGTGCCGTCCCCGACATAGACCGATCCGCTTCCGGCGGCGAACGTCGTGTCGATGCGCGTCCACGTGTTCTGCTTGACGTCAATGCGGGCGTCCACCCAGGTGCCGTCAATATACACCATGTTCCAAGCATGGTATATATCATCGGGCGAAACGTAGCCCGTGATAATTTTGCAGGGGATACCTTGACTGCGCAGCATGGCGGCCGCCAACGAAGCGTAGTCGAAGCAGATGCCCGAGCCTTCGTCGATGGTGGCGTCGGGGCTGGGAAGGTACCCCGTCGCGTCGGCAAGCTGCGCGGCTTTCCCCTCGTTGTATGCGATGTCGTCAACAATCCAGTCGTAGATGCTGCGCAGCACGTCGCCCTCGTTCTGCGCGTCGGCGGTCAGATCGTTGGCGAGCTTCGTGCTCTTGCTCGAGGCGTCGTAGTCGCAGTAGATGCTCGGCCGGATGAACGGTTGGAATTCGTCCGCGAGCGACACTTCCACATCGGTGATGCTGTCGAGCTCTGCGTAGCGCTGCCCGGTCGTGTTCTCCCACGCCGTGAACGTGTACGACCCGCTGCCCGCGGTGAGGGGGCATGAAATGGGCGTGCCGTCGCTGGGCAGGTCGTAGTAGTAGTCGACACCGTTGGACGATACCTGGAACTTGAGGCGCACCGACGAGGTGGCCAGCACGGCTACGTAGCCTTCCGATAGGTGCGAGGTGTCGAAGAGCACGCCGTTGTTTCCGGTGGCCGCGGTTTCGTCGAAAGGGGAGAGGGCGAGTTCCGGTCGTTCGAAGGCCGCGCCGCTCGTTTGTCCTTCGCCGTTTGAACCGGTGCTTCCCGGGCCGTCTGGCGTCGTTGCGCCGCATCCGCTGAGGGCGAGCGTCGCCGCGAGCAGCGCGGCGCAGGTTGCGCGTGCGGCGCTGCGGGAGAGGCGTACGCACGAAAACGGCGGCGCGTCGGCTTTAGCGCGTCGCCCGCGACCTGCGGCTATGGTGCCGATTGTGCGCATGCAACCTCTCTATAAGGGAGTGTACTCAGAGGCATTATACCCTTCCTGGCGGAAGGCTTCGGGATGGGAATATCATCGTAAGAAACGCGCATGAACGCACGCTGTACATACGCAGGGGGGAGTGTCGGAAACCAGATGCTTACCTGCGAAAATAATCGTTGAAAAGAAGCGCTTGTAAGTTTCGATTTAATGAGGTCATTTTGAATACATTTGTCACTCATCGTGGTAGAATATGCGTGGGTTTTCAGGCCCTTGTTTTGCGTGCTTTCATGCAAGATACTCGCCCGAGAACCTACCACATTTGAGCATAATGCTTCAGCATATTCGACAACGTATGAGCTCATTGACGCATACAACACGTCTTATGTGCTTGGATGGCTGCGCGGAGGAGTGGATCTTCCGCCCCTAAGGCCGTTCAAGCGTAACTGGCGAGAGTCTGGGTGATCATATGTTGGAGAGAATGTTGGATTTGAAAAATACGTTTGAAGGCAAGTTCATTGCTGTCTTCATGTCGGTGGTGCTCGTCATGTCGATGACGAACATCTTTGCATTCGCCGGCAACGAGGGCGAACAAGCCCCGGCCGACGAGACTGCCACCGAGCAGCCGGCCAAGGCGTCCGAGCAGGCCGTCGATGCCTCCGATGAGCAAGCGGTGAGCGAAGCCGTGCAACACGGCACCGACGCCGCCGCATCCGACGCATCCGACACGAACGCTCCTGCGGCTACGCCGTCGGAGCCGCTCGTGACCACGGCCGTCGACGAGGCCGTGGTGACGTTCGAGATGGAGAACGCCTACGTGTCCGTGAAGGACCAGGTGCTTTCCGGTAAAACCCTCACCACCGAGCTGCACAAAGAGCTGCAGTTCTCGGCCAGCGCCGACACCGGCTTCGAGCTGGAATCCATCACCGCGAAGAACGCTGCGAACGCGGACGTGCCCGTCACCACCCAGGACGGCATCTCCACCATCGCAGCCGAGTACGTGGACAGCACCCTGGTTGTGACCGCGACGGCAAAGGCCGTTGCCGCCGATGAGCCCGCCGTGGAAACGAAGCCCATCACGAGCGACACCAAGATCGAAGCAACCGAAGACGTCGAGACCCCGGAGGGCGACAAGCCGGCCACCGATGTTGCCGACGAGTCCGCCGTTGAGGCACCTGCCGTCGACGACGAGGTCGTCGAGGTTGAGGCCGACGTGAGCAGCCCCGCGTTCGAAGGCTACGCCACCGTGGGCGGCACCACCGTCAAAGTGACGGCCGCCGAAGGCATCCTCCCCGAAGGCACCACCGTCCAAGCTGTGCAGATTGATCGTCAGGACGTCGTTGATGCTGTGGCCGAAAAGGTTGAGAGCCAGGGCAAGGTGCTCGAGAACGCCGTGGCCATCGACGTGACGCTGCTCGATGCCGACGGTAACGAGATTCAGCCCGAAGGTGCCGTGAACGTGTGCTTCTTCGACAGCAACGTCGAAGGTGACGAAGTGGGCGTCTACCGCGTCAGCGACGACGCGTCCACCGTGGAAACCATCGGCACCCGTCAAGCCGACACCGCCATCCAGAGCTTCGATGTCGACCACTTCACGATTTACGTAGTGGGCGGTATGGAGGTTTCGAGCAAGTCGATCTCCGGCCCTTCGACGGTTACCGTAGGCAAGTCGATTGAGCTTCAGAGTGACTTAGGTAAGGGTGCGAACAACGGTCACAAATGGAGTGTGTTCCCGGGGGACCGTACGAGCGATGCGTCGATCAGCGATCAGGGCAAAGGCAAGGCGGTTTTGAAGGGCATAAGCGAAGGCCATATCACCGTCTATCACAATTATGGCAATAACTCTGACAACATAGAAATCGAGATCGTCTCCGATGGACAGGGTGTCAAGGCCATCGTTGTGTCAGGCGATTCTTCGGTTGCCGTGGGGCAAACGACGCAGCTGACTGCCGCGGTGAGCCCGGATAACGTTAGTGCTCCGCAGCTTACGTGGTCGTCGAGCAATCCTGCCGCCGCTACGGTGGATGGCAACGGTCTGGTCACGGGTGTTTCAGGCGGTTCGGCCGTTATCACCGCCAAGGTGGGCAATGTGGTGTCCAACCAATTCGTCGTGACGGTGGTTGCGTACACGGTATCGTTCTACTCGAACTATCCCACTGATGCTAAGAAGTTCACCTACGACGGCAAGACAGGCAAGGGCGAAATCGTCGATGCCGTGAATACGTATGCGGTGTACCAGATGGCACCTTCTGAGAAAACATTCGATGCCATCGATGGCTATAACAGCACGAACTATACGTTTACGAAATGGACGACGAACGCTGACGGTAGCGGCGAAAGCTTCGAACCGGGCGATGCTATCGAAGTGGGCTCGAACGTCTCGCTCTTCGCGCAGTGGAAGAAGACGGAGAACGCGTCTCCGGTGCGCGTGAAGATCAACTATACGTCTGTTGGACATAACAGCAATACCCAACTCGATGCCGTTTCGGGCGTTGATAACGGCGACGGTACCATCACGTTCCAGCTCCACAAGCAAGAGAAGGTTCAGATATGGAATAACGGCTCTAAGCTGAGTGGCTGGACGGTTGATAACGACACGTATCCATTGGGATCGGTCGTTACTATTAACAAGTCGGCTTTCAGCAAGAGTGGGAATACTTATACCATCTCAGCTACAGCTTCATACGGTCAGGAGACCACGGCGGAATTCTTCTTGTTGAAACCTTCGGTTACGGATATCGGTGGCGATATTAATAACTCCGGTAACTACTATTATGTCGGCCAAGGTGGTATTAAGACGACAGATGGCAATATAACAATTGACTACAAGCTTGACGGTTCTAAAAACGTCAACGATTACATTACCAGCGCTCCAAGCGCTAATGCCATTGCTGACATTGCCAACATCAGCATTGGCGAAGCACAGGGCGTGCGTTGGTACAAGATTATCAATACGAGCACGGCGTGGCACGTCGATGGCATGCTGTATACCGTGGGCAAGTACTGGAATGTGAACTACTACGACAATGGCGAGTTGGTGAAGACCGAGATCGTGCAAGACGGTAGCGGCTTTAACATCCTCGACAATGCTCCGGATACCAGTCAAGGTGGGTTCGATTCCTGGACTTATCTCAGTGGAACCTCTGTTGGCAAAGATGCCGTCAACGTAACTAACGATATTAACGTGTACGCAAAGTACAAGGATCGCTATAACATCAATGGCATCATTGACAATGGCGGTACGGTTACCAATAGCGGGCAGACGGTGTACAGCGGGTCTTCATCGAAGGCGATGGCATTCACGCCTGCTGAAGGCTATGCCATCAAGAGTATCGCAATCGACAACAGAGAATTGAGCGAGTCCGAGATCGCAAAGGCGGTTGGCTCTGACGGCACGTACGTGTACCCTGTGATTTCCAAGGTGACTTCGAACCACAGTGTTGTGGTGAAGACTGCCAAGATGGTCACGCTCACGTACGACCTGAATGGTGGCACAGGCGTGGCGCCGAGCGCGGTCAAGATGGAGAAGGGCACGACGTTCACGACGTTCGCTTCAGGCGACGGTTTGAGCAACAAGAAGGCCACGTTCAAGGGGTGGTCAACCGATCCTGATTCGCTTGAGCCTATGAGCTCGATTGTCATGGATGGCGACAAGACGGTGTATGCGATCTGGGTCGATGTGTATGATGTCTATTACGACGTTCAGACATACGAAAACAACGATCCTTCGAAGATCGGGTGGGTCGAGGTTCATCCTGCGGGTGCTCCCACGACGTTCGAGGTGAAGGCTGGCACGGATCCTGCCGCTACGCCCACGCGTTTGGATTGGATGCCTGAAACAGTCCAGTTCAAGGAGCTTGGTATCGACGGGGCTCCCCAAGGGGTCACGAAACACTTCTTATATTGGGACCTGACCAACAAGAATACGTCTGGCTCTCGCGACAATATGTACATTCGGGTTGCGTACGCAGGCAGTCCGCAGAGTAACGACTTGTCAGACGGCACCGTTGGCGTGAATAACGTCGATCCCGCTAACGGAAGCGCATATCGCCAGGGCATGGTGACGGTCAAGACGCACTACATCGATGTGAACGGCACGGTTGATCATGCCTTGCTTACGGGCGATATCACGGCTGGCATGTGGGAGCCTGAGCAAAAAGTTGCCACCGAACAGCTGTACTTCGCCTGGCAATACGACAACAAGGTGAACCTTGCTGTGGCGAACACGAGCGATGAATGGGTGCTCAATACCGTCGTGCGTTCCGATGGCGGCTTGGCGCAGGGCGCGGATGGAGCCGTTTCGCTTGGCGACGTGGCTGGCAATAGCACGGTGGACATCTACCTCACGCCCAAGTACGCGGTCAATTATTTCGATGTTACGTCGGGCACGGCAGAGCCGGTGGGTGGGGCGCAGGTGGGTACCATCTCGTCTGGACAAACCGGCACGATCGTGATGCCGTCGGGCGTCGACCTGATCGAGAACCTCGCGGTTCGGGAGCTGCCTTCGGCGCTTGGCTCGACCTATACGGGGTGGAACACGGCTGAGAGCATGAACGGTGAGCAGGTGAATGCCGGTAGTGCGCTCGAACTCAGCCTCTTCGAAGGGACGACGCGTTCGCTCGATCTGTATGCGAAATCGACGCAGAATGTGTACGAAGTCTCCTACGAGTGGAGTGGAAGCGTTCCGAATGGCGTCGAACTTCCTGCGGGCAAAGACGATCTCTTGTACAACGAATCCTTCGTCGTTGATACCACGTATGCTAAAAACTATCAGGTGAGCGTGAAAGACACGTACGGCAACGTCACCGACGTCTACACCTTCAGCGGTTGGGATGCGTCGGGAACGCTCACGATCACGGATGATGTGACTATCAAGGGCACTTGGACGCACCAGAGTATTCCGGTGCCGTCGAATCGCGTGGAGTACGATTGGACGTGGGACGGCAAGACGCCGAGCAGCGCCGATGAGCCTTCTGCGCCGGTTGATCCGAATATGTATGTGCCAAATCAACCTTATAAGGTTGACGAGCAATTCACGCCTGAATCAACGATCGATCATCATGACGCATACGGCAACGTGGATGGCCGTTGGACGTTCAGCGGGTGGGACGATCCGAATCATGGCGTAATGGACAACGATGGTGTGAAGATCACCGGCACGTGGACGTGGGAATCGATCGCGGTTGCGAAACATGATGTGACGTACGACTGGACGGGTTCCATTCCCGACGGGGCATCACTGCCGTCGAATATCATCGGTCTTGTGAAGGGCCAGCCGTACCGTATTGATGCCAACTACACGGACGAGACGCGCATCGAGACTCATGACGCGTACGGCAACATCATCGGCGTGTACGCGTTCAGCGGATGGACGGATCCTGGCAATGGGACCATGGACGAAGAGTCTATCAAGGTGAGCGGCACGTGGTCTTTCGAAGAAGTTGTACCTGCACCTCATAAGGTGAAGTACGAATGGAACGGGGACGTTCCTTCGGACGAATATGAGCAGACGCTTCCGGTTGATGAGACGACATACGTCAAGGGCCAGCCCTACGACGTCGACGCGACGTTTACGAACAGTATGACCGTTGAGCACAAAGACGCCTACGGCAACGTGGACGGTCGCTGGACGTTCAGCGGGTGGACCGATCCCGGCAACGGGGTCATGGGCGAATCCGACGTGACGGTGACCGGTATGTGGACGTATGAGGATCAGGAGGTTGCGACGCACTCGATCACGTATCAGTGGGAAAACGCTCCTGAGGGCGACTACGCCCCGACGCTTCCCCTGGACAAGCGTACGTACGTCAAGGGCGAAGGATACGAGGTTTCGAGCAGCTATCCTGCCGGATATACCATTGAAGAACTCGATGCCTATACTAATGTAAAGGGCGTTTGGACGTTCAGCGGTTGGACCGATCCGAACAACGGCACGATGGGCGACGAAAATATCGTGATTATCGGCTCGTGGGCGTATGAGCCGGTGGCGGTCGCGATGCACGGTGTCACCTACGATTGGGGCACTGAGAATATCCCCGACGACGTATTGAAGCCGGTGGACCCCGATCAGTATGTCAAAAATCAGCAGTATGAGGTCGACGCTACCTATGCGGCTGGCATGCGTATCGACTCCAAAGACCAGTACGGTAATGTGAACGGTTATTACACCTTTAGCGGTTGGACCGATCCGAACAACGGCGTTATGGGCGAAGGCGACGTGGTCATCACGGGTTCGTGGACGCACACCGCTGTTGAGGTACAGACGCACAAGGTGCATTACGACTGGGGTACTCCTGGCGCTGAGGTGCTGGATACGTACAGCATCCCAGTCGATCCGAACGGGTACGTGCTGGGTCAGCCGTATGCGATCGACCAGACGACCTACGACGTGGTTGAAACGCACGACGATTTCGGCAATGTGAACGGCCGTTGGATGTTCAGCGGTTGGACTGACCCGAACAAGGGCATGATGGGAGCTTCCGACGTAACGGTAGGGGGAACGTGGTCGTACGAGCCGGTTGAGGTTGCGACGCACGATGTGACCTACGATTGGGGAGATAACGCTCCCGAAGGCGCATCGAAGCCCGCGGGCGTGAGCGGCTTGGTGAACGGCGAGCCTTACGGACTTGACGCCAGCTACACGTCGAGCACGGTGGTAGAGCATAAGGATATATATGGTAACGTCGATGGACGCTGGACGTTCTCGGGATGGAACGACCCGAATGGCGGCGTCATGGCCAACGACAACGTGGTGATTACGGGCACTTGGACGTATGCCGCCGTTGAAGTGTCTGCCTTCAGCGTCGTGTATCAATGGGTGAATGAGCCGATGGGCGACTATGCCCAGACGCTTCCCACCGATGGAAACGAATACGTGAAGGGTCAGCCCTACGACGTCGACGCGACGTTCGCAGCTGGCGTAACCGTCGAGCACAAAGACGCATTCGGTAACGTCGACGGTCGTTGGACCTTCTCCGGTTGGACCGATGCCCATGACGGTACGATGGTCGAAGGGGGCGTCGTCATTGGCGGATCGTGGACATACGAGAACGTCGCCGTTGCCGATCACGGCGTGACGTACGCTTGGGAAAACGCTCCTGAGGGTGAGTATCAGCAGACTCTTCCCGTTGACCCGCAGCGCTACGTGAACAACGAACCGTACGATGTCGATGGCGTTTTCGTCAATGGCACGACCGTCGAGCACAAGGACGCCTACGGCAACGTTGACGGGCGTTGGACATTCGGCGGTTGGAACGCGCCGAACGATGGAGTCATGGGCGACGAAGACGTGGTAGTGACCGGAGCTTGGACGTACGTTGAAGTTGCGGTCGACGAACACGGCGTGTCGTACGAATGGACGAACGCGCCCGACGGCGAGTACGCCCAAACGTTGCCGACCGACGGCAACGCGTACGTGAGCGGCCAGCCCTACGACGTCGACGCGGCCTTCGCGGCTGGCACGACCGTCGAGCACGAGGACGCCTACGGCAACGTGGACGGGCGTTGGGTGTTCGGCGGGTGGAACGACCCGAACAACGGCATTATGGGTAACGACGATGTCAAGGTGAACGGCTCTTGGACGTACGCGGCCGTTTCGGTACCGACGTACGGCGTGGTATACGAATGGACGAGCGCGCCCGACGGCGAGTACGCCCAGACGCTTCCGACCGACGGCAACGCGTACGTGAGCGGCCAGTCTTATCAGGTGGATGCTTCCTTCGCGGCTGGCACGACCGTCGAGCACAAGGACGCCTACGGCAACGTGGACGGCCGCTGGACGTTCTCCGGCTGGAACGACGAGCACGACGGCACGATGGTCGAGGGCGGCGTGACGGTCGGCGGATCGTGGACGTACGAGGATGTAGCGGTCGACGAATACGGCGTGTCGTACGAATGGACGAACGCGCCCGACGGCGAGTACGCCCAAACGTTGCCGACCGACGGCAACGCGTACGTGAGCGGCCAGCCCTACGACGTCGACGCGGCCTTCGCGGCTGGCACGACCGTCGAGCACGAGGACGCCTACGGCAACGTGGACGGGCGTTGGGTGTTCGGCGGGTGGAACGACCCGAACGAGGGCGTAATGGGAACGTCGGACGTGGTCGTTCGGGGTGCGTGGAGCTACTCGTCTGAAGATGTTAACACGCATCTTGTTACGTACGAATGGACGGGAGCTCCGTCGGGCGACGGCTATGCGCAGCCGCTTCCGTTCGACGGCAACGCGTACGTGAACGGTCAGCCCTACGACGTCGACGCGACGTTCGCGAACGGCACGATCGTCGAGCACAGGGACGCCTACGGCAACGTTGACGGCCGTTGGACGTTCGGTGGATGGAGCGATCCGAATAACGGTGTCATGGGTGATATCGATGTCACCATCACGGGTGTGTGGACGTATGAGGATGTGGCGGTGGGCACCCACGCCGTGAACTATCGCTGGACTGGTGAGCCGACGGACGAATATGCCCAGACGCTCCCCATCGACGGCGACACGTACGTGAACGGCCAAGGCTACGATGTTGACGCGACGTTCAGCAATGGCACGGCCGTCGAGCACAAGGACGCCTACGGCAACGTTGACGGGCGTTGGGTGTTCGGCGGGTGGAACGACCCGAACAACGGCGTCATGGGCAACGGCGATGTCGTCATCGAAGGCTCCTGGTCGTATGAGTCGGTGACGGTAGATACCCATACCGTGAGCTACGAGTGGACGGGCGCCCCGACGGGCGAGTACCTGCAAGTCATTCCGTTTGACGGCAACGCGTACGTGAGCGGTCAGCCCTACGACGTCGACGCTTCCTTCGCGAACGGCACGACCGTCGAGCACAAGGACGCCTACGGCAACGTTGACGGCCGCTGGACGTTCTCCGGCTGGAACGACCCGAATGCTGGTGTGATGGGCGACAACAATGTAACGGTTACGGGAGCCTGGTCGTACGAGGCCTTGGTTGTTCCTGCGTACGGAGTGGCTTACGAGTGGACGGGCGAGCCTACGGGCGAATACGCTCAGGCCTTGCCCACTGATGCGGGCCTGTATGTGAGCGGCCAGTCTTATCAGGTGGACGCGACGTTCGCGGCTGGCACGACCGTCGAGCACAAGGACGCCTACGGCAACGTTGACGGCCGCTGGATCTTCGGCGGCTGGAACGACGAGCACGACGGCACGATGGTCGAGGGCGGCGTGACGGTCGGCGGATCGTGGACGTACGAGGATGTAGCGGTCGACGAACACGGCGTGTCGTACGAATGGACGAACGCGCCCGACGGCGAGTACGCCCAAACGTTGCCGACCGACGGCAACGCGTACGTGAGCGGCCAGCCCTACGACGTCGACGCGGCCTTCGCGGCTGGCACGACCGTCGAGCACGAGGACGCCTACGGCAACGTGGACGGCCGCTGGACGTTCTCCGGCTGGAACGACCCGAGCAACGGCGTCATGGGAGAGAACGACGTCGTGGTGACGGGTGCCTGGGCCTATGAGGCCGTGACGGTTGATGCGCACCGTGTGTACTACGATTGGGGCACCGCGGCTCCTGAGGTGTTGGCAGTCTACACGCTGCCGGCTAATGGCGCAACGTACGTTAATGGCCAGCCGTATACGGTTGATGCGACAGCATATCAGCCGGTGAATACGCATGATGCGTTCGGCAACATCAACGGCGTGTACACGTTCAGCGGGTGGACTGATCCCGGTAATGGGACCATGGGTAATGCCGATATTACCGTGCAGGGTGCTTGGTCCTTCCAGTCTGTGACGGTGCCGGCGTACGGCGTCAGCTACGATTGGGGCACTGACAATATTCCGGGCGGCGCAATTCTGCCGCAGTCGATCGATGGTTTGGCGTTCAACCAGTCGTATGCCGTTGATGGGCAGTATTACGCGGGATATCAGGTGACCGATGAGAGCGGCGTGTACACGTTCAGCGGATGGACCGATCCGAACAACGGTGTGATGGGCGAGCAGAATACGGTGATCTCGGGTAGGTGGACGTACGAGCCGGCCGAGTATACTGTGGTATATCAGTGGACGAACGCCCCTGCGACGGCGGTGATTCCGTCTGGTGGATCGTTCGCGTACAATGCTCCGTTTGCCGTTGATACCGCATTTGTTCCGGGCACGACGGTGAGTGACGCTACCGGCACATGGACGTTTGGCGGCTGGGATGCCGAGGACTTCGCGGTGACTGGCAACGTGACCATTACGGGCGCATGGGAGTTTGCTGCAGCGCAGTACGTGGTGAACTTCGTCGATTACGAAGGAACCGAGCTGGGCACGGGCACGTATGTTTATAACGATGCGGTTGTCGCTCCCGCCACTCCGACGCGTCCCGATGAAGGTACGACGCAGTACGCCTTTGCCGGATGGCGTGACGCGAATGGCGTCCTGTATACGGGTACGGAGCTTCCTCCGGTGACGGGAGACATGACGTACACGGCGGAATACGTGGCATCGACGACGCCCCCGACGCCTCCGACTCCGGTTACGCCTACGCCGGCCACGCCGACTCCGACACCGACGCCTACGCCGTTGCCGACGCCGGGCACGCCGCCGGCGGACAACCCGCTGACGCCTATCATCGCGCCGGTCGTTGACGCGCTGGCAACGGCGGCCGAGACGGTGATCGGCGACAACGCCACGCCGCTGGCTCAGAACACCGAGCCGCGCGAAACCGAGATCGGCGACAACGAAACGCCGCTCGCCGGAGTTCACGCCTGGTGCTGGGTGCATTGGTACATCATTCTCGGCATCATCGTGACGGCGGTGTACGCCGCATGCGTGGCGCTGCGTCGCGGGCTGTTCTCGCGTAAGCTGAAGAAGTACGAAGACGATTTGACCGGCGGCGGCGACCCCGCTCCCGGCGCTCCGTCCACCGATGGCGACGTCGCGGCTCCGGTTATGCCGAAGAGCGTTCCCGCGGGTGCGACGCTGGCCGCCGGACTGGGCGAGTAGGAGGGCAACCATGAAGAAAAGCAACGTCATCATCTTTGTCCTGCTGGCCCTGGCCTCGGCGTTCTTCCTGTGGCTGTGGTTCTTCCTGGGCCTCAACCGCATCGACGAGCCGCTCGACCTCGTGCTGTCCATCGTGTGGTGGGCGGTTATCGCGGTGGCTGTCGGCGTCATCGTCAAGATGGAGCGCACGCGCCGTCGACGCATCCGCACGGTGTACGTGGGCGACGGTGCCGCGTTCAACAGCGAGAAGGGGCTCGTCAAGCTCGAGGGTGCTGCGCCGATGCGCGAAACCATCGCGGGCATCCTGCAAAGCCTGAAGTACGATTTCGAGCGAGCCGATTTTCCCGAGAAGGATGAGTTCGAGGTGAAATACTTCGTCCGCACCAAGGAATTCGAAGCCGAAGAGCGCAAGGACGAGGCTTCCGATGTCGCCACCGCCACCGCCACCGCCACCGCCGACCAGCCCGCAGCTGCCGCGCCTCAGACGGAGCAGAAGACGTGGAAGGGCGAGGTGTTCATCGTGGAAACGAAGGAGGAGCGCCCCTTCGACACGCCCGAAGAGCTGGCCAGCATCCTGACCTCGCTCGAGCTCGAGCAGGCCGCCTAAGCGGCCAACCGCCACCAAGCAGAAACGACAGCGGCCCCCTTGGAATTCCAAGGGGGCCGCTGCATGTTCGCCGCTGTGCGCCGTTAGTCGTCCACGCCGATGATCACGTTCGACGCCTTCACGATGGCGTACGCCGTTTGGCCCACCTGCAGGTCGAGGTCCTTGAGCGAGCCCATCGAAATCGACGACGTGACCAACTGTCCGCCGTCCAGCTCGAGGATGACGATGGCGTTCACCGCACCCGGATGGATGGCCGTGACGGTGCCCTTCAACTGATTCCGCGCTGAAAGCTTCATGAAGTCCCCCTTCGTGATGAAATCCCCTTATCGGTCTATTGTACCCTGCCCGGTCGCGTGCAAACAGGGCGCGCACGGCCAAACTTTACTCAGATTTGACCGTCTTCCAACACTCCTTTGATGCTGGTTCCTCATTATGGTTGTCGCAGCGAGCCTCGGGCTCGCGCTCAAGGTGATACCCCATGCGCCCTCGAGGCGCCAAAGAAAGGAACGAACCACATGAAGAAACGACTGCTGATGGTAGCGATGGGCGCGGTGCTTGCGCTTGGCGTGCTGGGTCTTGCCGGCTGCGCGGGCGGCGGGGACGCGGCGGCAACGGGCGGTAGCGACGGTGCGTCGTCGACGAGCCCCTCCGGCCAGGTGTCGGTGTACTCGCGCGAGGACGGTTCCGGCACGCGTGGCGCCTTCGTCGAGCTGTTCGGCATCGAGGAGAAAGATGCCAACGGCGACAAGGTCGATCTGACCACCCCGTCGGCGGCTATCACGAACTCCACGTCGGTCATGATGACGTCGGTGGCGGGCGACGAGGCCGGCATCGGCTACATCTCGCTCGGCTCGCTCAACGAGACGGTGAAGGCGCTCGACATCGACGGCGCGAAGCCCACGGCCGAGAACGTGAAGAGCGGCGAGTACAAGATCGCGCGTCCCTTCAACATCGTGTCGAAGGCCGGCGTGTCCGATGTCGCTCAGGACTTCATCGACTACATCATGAGCGCCGACGGCCAGAAGGTGGTCGAGGACAACGGCTACATCTCCGTGGCTGACAACGCGGGTTCCTACACCGCGTCGGGCAAGTCGGGCAAGATCGTCCTGGCCGGTTCCTCGTCGGTCACCCCCGTCATGGAGAAGCTGGCTGAGGCATACAAGGCGCTGAACTCCGGCGTGACCATCGAAGTGAACCAGTCCGACTCCACCACCGGCGTGAACATGGCCACCGAGGGCACGTGCGACATCGGCATGGTGTCCCGCGAGCTCAAGGATTCCGAGAAGGGCGGCGTGTCGGCGCAGGTCATCGCGCAGGACGGCATCGCGGTCATCGTGAACCCCGGCTCCTCCGTGGACAGCCTGACGTCCGATCAGGTGAAGGGCATCTACACCGGCGAGCTTGCCACGTGGGAAGACGCCCTGGCCTAAGGCCGGACACAGGATTGAATGCAAAGGACTCGCATGTCTCACGTTCATATTAAAGAAGGCGTGGCGAAGGCGTTGTTCGTGGCCGCCGCGGGGATCTCCGTCCTCGCGGTTGCCCTTATCTGCGTCTTCCTCTTCGCGAACGGCGTGCCGGCCATCGCGCAGATCGGCCTTCCGGAATTCCTCTTCGGCACCACGTGGCGCCCCGCCAACGACATCTACGGCATCTTCCCCATGATCGTGGGCAGCATCTACGTGACGGCTGGCGCCATCCTCGTGGGCGTTCCCACGGGCCTGCTGTGCGCCATCTTCCTGTCGCGATTCGCCAGCGGGAAGATCGCGGCCGTGCTCAAGCCCGGTGTGGAGCTGCTGGCGGGCATCCCCTCGGTGGTGTACGGCTTCTTCGGCCTCGTGCTCATCGTGCCCTTCATCCGCTCGAACATGCCGGGCAACGGGCTGTCGCTCGTGGCCGCGGCCGTGCTGCTGGGCATCATGATCCTGCCCACCATCATCACCGTGGCGCAGAGCGCGCTCGACGCCGTGCCCAAGAAGTACTACGAAGGCGCGCTCGCGCTGGGCGCCGACCACGAGCGGTCGGTGTTCCGCGTCGTGGTGCCCGCCGCCACCTCCGGCATCATGGCCGGCGTGGTGCTGGGCGTGGGGCGCGCCATCGGCGAGACCATGGCCGTCATCATGGTGGCGGGCAACCAGCCAATCATCCCCGAGAGCATCTTCAGCGGCGTGCGCACCATGACGGCGAACATCGTGCTGGAAATGGGTTACGCGGCCGACCTGCATCGCGGGGCGCTCGTGGCAACCGGTGTGGTGCTGTTCGTATTCATCCTGCTCATCACCATGTTGTTCAACGTTATCAAGAAGCGAGGTGAGCTGAAGTAATGAGTCCGAAACTCACCATAGCCTACGAGTCGGGTTCCACGCCTCCCTCCCCGACGCCCGCGCCCGCGCCTGCCGGCTCGGACGATCATATCGACTCCCTGTTCGCGGCCGCCGAATCGCGCCATCGCGCCACCCGGCGCATCGTGTCGCGTCTGCTGCGCCTCGTGGTGTACCTGGGCGCGCTGCTCACCTCGGCCGTGCTGCTCGTGCTGGTGGGCTACATCCTGGTCAACGGCGTGCCGTACCTCACGCCCAGCCTGTTCGAGTGGGAGTACACCTCCACCAACGTCTCGCTCATGCCGGCGCTTGTCAACACGCTGCTCATGGCCGCGCTCTCGCTGGTCATGGCGGTGCCCGTGGGCGTGGGATCGGCCATCTACCTCGTGGAATACGCACCGCGCGGCAGCCGCTTCGTGCAGATCGTGCGCACCACCACCGAGACGTTGCAGGGTATCCCGTCCATCATCTACGGCCTGTTCGGCATGCTGTTCTTCGTGACGGCGCTGCACTGGAACCTGTCGCTCATGGCGGGCGCGTGCACGCTGGCCATCATGGTGCTGCCCGTGGTCATGCGCACCACCGAGGAGGCCCTCATCGCCGTGCCCGACGCGTATCGCGAGGGCGGGTTCGGCCTGGGTGCAGGACGGCTGCGCACGGTGTTCCGCTGCGTGCTGCCCTCCGCCGTGCCCGGCATCCTGGGCGGCGTGATCCTGGCGCTCGGACGCTGTGTGGGCGAGGTGGCGGCCCTTATTTTCACGGCAGGCTCCATCGCCCAGATTCCGAACTTCCTTGAGCAGGGCGGCATGGCGCTGTTCGATTCGACGCGCACCCTGGCCGTGCACATGTACGTGCTGGCCAGCGAAGGCTTGCATGTGAACGAGACGTACGCAACGGCGGTGGTGTTGCTGGTGCTGGTGGTGGGTTTGAACCTCCTGGCCACGTTCGCCGCGAAGAAGATGAGCAAAGGAAACCAAGATGACTAACGCAACCATGGATAAAATCACAGGTCGCGGTACTGCCCCGGCCATCGAGCACACCTATATGCCCCAGGCGCGCACGCGCGACCGCGCGCTTGAGCGTGCGGGTCAGGCGCCCGTCGACGCGCCCGTGAAGATGGGCGTTCACAACCTCGACCTGTACTACAAGGACTTCCAGGCGCTCAAGAACATCAACCTGGAGTTTCCCCAGAACCAGGTGACGGCGCTCATCGGCCCGTCGGGCTGCGGCAAGTCCACGCTGCTGAAAAGCCTCAACCGCATGAACGACCTCGTGGCGGGCTGCCGCATCGAGGGCGAGATCACGCTCGACGGCGAAGACGCCTACCGCTCCCTCGACGTGAACAACCTGCGTCGCCGCGTGGGCATGGTGTTCCAGCAGCCCAACCCGTTTCCCATGAGCGTGTACGACAACGTGGCGTTCGGCCCGCGCACGCACGGCATCAAGAACCGCGCCGACCTCGACGTCATCGTGGAACAGAGCCTACGCGACGCCGCCATCTGGGACGAGTTGAAGGATCGCCTCAAGAAGAACGCCCTGGGCCTGTCCGGCGGCCAGCAGCAGCGCCTGTGCATCGCCCGCGCGCTGGCCGTGCGTCCCGAGGTGCTGCTCATGGACGAGTCCACGAGCGCGCTCGACCCCATCTCCACCGCGAAGATCGAGGACCTGGTGGGCGAGCTCAAAAGCAAGTACACGGTGATCATGGTGACGCACAACATGCTGCAGGCGCTGCGCGTGTCCGACAAGACGGCGTTCTTCCTGCTCGGAGAGATGGTGGAGGCCGGTTCCACCGACGACATCTTTACGAATCCCGCTGATCCGCGCACCGCCGATTACGTGGCCGGTCGTTTCGGTTAGAATGGTGGCAACTGGCGACCGACCTGCGGTTCGAAGGAACAACCCATGATTTACTACGTTGAAGACGACACCAATATCCGCGATCTCACCGTCTACGCGCTCAAGCAGGCGGGCTTCGACGCAGCCGGGTTCCCGGCGGCGGGGGAGTTCTTCGCCGCGTGCAAGGACCGCCTGCCCGAGCTCGTGTTGCTCGACATCATGCTGCCGGAAATCGACGGCCTTGAAATCCTCCACATGCTGCGTGAGAATCCGGCCACGAAGCATCTGCCGGTCATGATGCTGACGGCGAAGGGCACCGAGTTCGACACGGTGAGCGGCCTCGATGCGGGTGCCGACGACTACCTGGCCAAGCCCTTCGGCATGATGGAGCTCGTGTCGCGCGTGAACGCGCTCATGCGCCGCGCCTCCGCGCCGCCCGTCGTGGCCGACGACGAGTTGGGATGCGGCCCCATCGAGCTGTGCGTGTCGTCCCACACCGTGCAGGTGGCGGGCGAGCCCATCACGCTCACGCTCAAGGAGTTCGACCTGCTGCACACGCTGCTGCAGAATCAGGGGCACGTGCTGTCGCGCAGCCAGCTGCTGGAAGACGTGTGGGGCATGACCTACGTGGGCGAGACGCGCACGGTGGACGTGCACGTGCAGACGCTGCGCCAGAAGCTGGCCGCGGCGCAGGAGGGGGCCGACGCCCTCATCCGCACGGTGCGCGGCGTTGGCTACTGCATCAAGCCCACCTCGTGAGCGCCCGCATGAGCCCAACGCATTTCAAAGTGAAGAACCTGTCCGGCAAGATATTCACGAGCGTGCTCGCGTTCACGCTTGCCATCATCATGGTGCTATCGGTGGCCATGACCACCATCTACTACGTGTCCTACGAGCACGATGCCGAGGCCGAGCTGGCCGCGAGCGCTCAGGACGCGGCGCGCTACCTGAACGCCACGCCGTCGTCCGACAACGCGCCGGCGCTCGAAGAGCAGTTCAGCGGCTTGACGCGCTACACGCTGATCGGCTCCGACGGTACGGTGCTCTACGACAGCGCCGCCGATACGAGCGCCATGGAGAACCATGCCGATCGCCCGGAGGTGCAGGAAGCGGCCGCTCAGGGCGAAGCCGTCACCATGCGCTACTCCGAAACGCTCGGCACCGACACCGTGTACGCGGCCGTGAAGCTTGACGACGGCAGCATCGTGCGCCTGTCCGAGACGCGCCATTCGCTGCTGTCGTTCCTCAGCGACATGCTCATGCCCGTGCTCATCGCGCTTGTGGTGGCCGTGGCCCTCGTGTTCCTGCTGTCGAAGGTGCTCACGCGCCGCATCATGAAGCCCATCGACGCGCTCGACTTCGCCAACCCGCTCGACAACGAGATCTACGAGGAGATGGACCCGCTGCTCATCCGCATCGACGAGCAGCAGCGCCAGCTCAAAGCTCAAAACAGCGAGCTTGCCGAGGCCGAGAACATGCGCCGCGACTTCTCGAGCAACGTGAGCCACGAGATGAAGACGCCGCTGCAGGTAATCTCCGGCTACGCCGAGCTCATGAAGAACGACATGGTGCAGCCGGCCGACCGTCAGAAGTTCGCCGCGCTCATCTACGACGAGGCGCAAACCATGCGCTCGCTCATCAACGACGTGCTCACCCTGTCGAAGCTCGACGAGTCCGCTTTCGAGAACGAAGGCGCCGCGTCCATCAACCTGTACGCGGTGGCGCAGCGCGTGGCGGGCCGCCTGGCCAGCTTCGCCGAGCATCAGCACGTGACGGTGCAGGTGGAAGGCGCGTCGGCGTGCATCGCCGGCAGCGAGACCCTGGCCGAGGAAATGCTGTACAACCTCATTGAGAACGGCATCCGCTACAACCACGAGGGCGGCAGCGTCACGATGACGGTGAGTTCCGAGCGCAGGGGAGGGGAAGCGGGTGCCGGCGCAGGCGCCCAGCGGGAAACCGTCGTGCGCGTGAGCGACACGGGCCCGGGCATCCCCGAGGGCCTGCGCGACAAGGTGTTCGAGCGCTTCTTCCGCGTGGACAAGAGCCGCTCGAAGGAGACGGGCGGCACGGGGCTCGGCCTTGCCATCGTCAAGCACGCGGTGCTCTACCATCGCGGCACCATCAAGGTGGAGGGTGCGGAAGGCCACGGCACCACGTTCGTGCTGCGCTTTCCGGCTGCCTGACAACCGGGCCAACGCAATCGTTTCGCGCTTCGGGGGCCTACAGGCCCTCGAAGAATTCTCCCAGCGAAAGTCCCAGGCCGGAGGATATTTTCTCCAGGCAATCAATCGTGGGATTGCGCGCTCCCGACTCCAATTTCGCCAGGTAGGAACGCTCGACGTTCACCATGAGCGCAAGCTTCTGCTGCGAAAGCCCCTGGCTCGTCCGCAGTTCTCGAATCCGGTTGCCGATGGCTTTTCGGGTGTTCTGTGACATGGGTAAAGATTATCTGGTACTATGCACCCTAGTGTGTCCTATAGAACTCAATACCGGGCATGTTTGCCCGGCGTTCTCCCGAGGATGGCCGAGGTGGTGTATCCATGAACGACGAAGTGTTGTTCACCTTTCAATGGGCGGCCGTCGTGGACGGCCTCCATCGCGAATTGGGCATGCTGCTCAAGCGTTCGCTCGGCGTGACGTACCTCATGTTCTGCCTGATGGCGTCTGTGCGCTCGCACGAGGGACGCATGACGCTGGCCGATTTCCCGCGCGGGACGCTGGCGAACGACAACACGGTGGTGGTTGCGGCGAACGGGGCGGTGCACCGAGGCTTGCTGGAAAAGCGGCGCAGCCCCGATGATCGCCGCATCATGCAGCTTTCGGAAACGGACGCCGGAGCTGCGGCGGTCGACCGGGGCTTCCGCGACGTGCACGCCTACCTGACGAACACCGTGTGGCGCTCGCATACCGATGCGGACATCGACCAGACGATGCACGCGTTTCCCTGCGTCATGCGCAACCTCGGCATCGACGCCGTGGAGATCAACCATCACTGCCATCAGGTGATCACGCCGTCGTACCTCATGTGCATCGCCGGCTTCCTGCGCCGGTGGGAAACTCGCATCGCGTGCTTCGCCGGCCTCACGTTCACCGAGTACCGCTGCCTGGCCTTGCTCGAGCACCGGCTGTCCGCGCTGCCCTGCGCGCTCATCGCGAGCGAGCTCAGGCTCGACCGCAGCAGCATCTCGCCGGTGGTGGCCCGCCTGGAGAAGCGGGGGTACGTCGACGTAGGGCGCGGAGCCGACCGACGCACGCACGTGGTGTCGCTCACCGACAAGGGCTCCGTCGTGGCGGTGCTTGCCACCGCGCAGCTGGAACGCGCCACGGCCGAGCTGTTTTCCGACGCGCGACCCGCCGACAAGGCCAAGGCGAACGAGTTGCACATGCGCATGTACGCGTCGTATATCGAATAACGCTGCGCTCGCTGCAAGCATCGCGCCTGCTCGTGAGGGGGAGGGGCGAAGCGCGCACCCCGCTATCCGTGATGGGCCCCATCATGCGTCTTTGCTTGTAACCGTGTGAGTACGTTCCTTAGAATCGCATGCGGGGACGATCGTTCCCGAAAAGGGGAAGGCGGCCGCGTGCGGCAACGCGCGCGGCCCCGCCTGCAGACGAACGGAGGAGCGGTATGGCGCACGCGAACGAAGGCTTTTCACGCAGGGACTTCTTGAGGGGCGCCGGCGTTGCAGCGACGGCGGTGGCCGTGGCCGGCGTTGCAGGGTGCGCAACGGCGGGCTCGGGCGCGCAGGGTGCGGCGGACGTGAAGTGGGATCGCGAGACCGAGGTGCTCGTGCTGGGATTCGGCGGCGCCGGTGCCGTGGCGGCAGCGGCAGCGCACGAGGAGGGCGCCGAGGTGCTCATCCTGGAAAAGGCGCCGAAGGAAGGCGGCGGCACCACGCGCATCTCCACCGGGTACTCCTCCATCGTGCTCGACCCGAAGGGTGCGCTCGAGTACCTGCGCACGCAGGTGAAGGGGCTGACTCCCCAGGAAGTGTTCGAGACGTACGTGCAGGAGGGGGCCACGCTCACCGACTGGCTCGACGATCACGGCATCGCCTACACCGATGTGAGCAGCGTGCTGGGCTCCGACTACAAGAACTGGCCCGGGTCCGACGCGTTCGGCGCGGTGGGGTTCACCAACGCCGACGGTACGAACAGCGGCACGGCCGTGTTCGACTGGGCCACGCAGTACATGGCCGACAACGGCATCGAAATCCTGTTCGACGCACGGGCGTATCAGCTGGTGCAGGACCCGTCCACCCGCGAGGTCATCGGCGTCCGCGCCCGGCATGCCGACGGCTCGGAGATGGCGGTGCATGCGAAGAAGGCGGTCATCATGTGCACCGGCGGGTTCGAGTGCAACGACGAGATGATCGGCAACTACCTGGTGCCCTCTCCGCTCGCGCGCGAAGGCTGGATGTTCAACACCGGCGACGGCGTGAAGATGGGCCAGGAAATAGGGGCCGACCTGTGGCACATGAACATGCTCGACGCCTACGGGGTGACGTTCACCGCCCCGGGCGACGTCACGGGCCGCTTCGGCCTGAACGGCGCCACGTGCGCAACCGGCAGTTTCATGTGGGTCAACCGTAACGGCAAGCGCTTCATGTGCGAAAATCCGTCGAACATCGGCACGCCGCTCGCGCACCGCAGCGTCAACCGCTTCGCGCTGTTCGACGACATTCCGGGCAAGCTGCCGCTCGGGTACGACTCCTCGTATCGCGACATCCCGTTCTATCTGCTCATCGACCAGAAGCAGTTCGAGGCGGCCCCGCTGTACGACAACAACCAAACTGCCGGCTGCGGCTTGATCGACAAGGAGCTGGGCGGGGTGGAGCCCTGGAGCGAAGACAACAAGCAGGAGCTTGAGAAGGGATGGATTCTCAAGGGCGACACCGTCGAGGAGCTCGTGAAGCGCATGAACGCGAACAGCGCGGACGAGGGCTACCATATGGACCCGGCCGATCTGCAGGCCACCATCGACGCGTACAACGCGGACTGCGCCGCCGGCGTCGACACGCTGTTCGATCGCCCCGCCACGGTGAACGACGCGCCGAACCTCGTGCCGCTCGACACGCCGCCGTACTACGCGCTGCGCCTCATGCCCTGCATGAACACCACGAAAGGCGGCCCGGTGAAGAACGGAAACGCCCAGATCCTCGACACGCACGGCGAGGTGATTCCGCGCCTGTACGAGGCGGGCACGCTTGGGCACACGGCCGCGCAGGTGTACTGCATATTCGGCGCCAACCTGGCCGAATGCTTCAACTTCGGGCGCATTGCCGGTCGCAACGCGGCGGCGGAAACGCCGCTCGAGGCGTAAGCGTGACGGCGCGATCGAGGCGGCGGGCCGCCGTCGGGGCGGCGCTCGCCCTCGTGCTGGCCGGTGCGGCGGGCTGTGCGCCGCAGCAAGGCGCCGAGCCGGGTGCGGCGGGCGATGCGGGATCGGCGGATGCCGGCGCTTCCGCGGTCGAGGTGGCCTGGAGCGCCGATGCGGCGTGCGAGAGCTGCCACGAAGCGGAGGCCGCCGCGCGCACCGACGCGACGAGCCTGCACGCCGCGCATGCCGACGAGGCGTGTCTCACGTGCCACGACGACGAAGCGGGCCTGACCGCGGCGCATGCGACGTACACGTCGGGAACACCCGCCACCAAGTTGAAGAAGACGGACGTGGCACGGTCCTCCTGCCTGGCATCGGGGTGCCACGACCAAGCTGCGCTCGTGGATGCGACCGCGGAGAGCACCGTGCTCACCGACACCAAGGGCACGGTGGCGAACCCGCACGACCTTCCCGCGCACAAGGACCACGACGAAGGCGTGACCTGCGCGTCGTGCCACGCGATGCACGGCGAAGGCACCGCCGACGCCGCGGCGGTTGAGCAGGCATCGCAAGCCGCCTGCCTCTCGTGCCACCATGCCAGCGTCTACGAATGCCATACGTGTCACACCTGAGCGAAACGACCCCCCCCTGCGCCATCGGTCGCAGGGGGGGGGGTGAAAGCTACTCATAGCTGCAAAGCTCAACCAGATTCCCGTCGGGGTCGCGCAGGTACACCGACCGCATGGCGCCGCGCACGCCATGACGTTCGACGATGCCCAGTTCGATGGTCAATCCGCGCGATTCGAGCTCGTCGCGGCAGTCCTCGATGCTCCCTTGAATCTCGAAGCACACGTCGGCGCTGCCCGGTTGCACGGCGCGCGCTTTCGGCTCCAGCTCATGACCCAGGAGATGCACGTTCACCTTGAAGTCGCCGGCGAAGAGCTCCCATCGCTCGCCGGCGTTGCGCGCCTCGAAGCCGAGCGCCCGGTAAAACGCCGTGCAGGCCCCGATATTCGCCGTGGTGATGACGAGGTGGTCAAGTTTGGCGATGGCGTACATGGTGTTATTCCTTTTCGGCGTCGTAGAGCGCTTTGAGCGTGGCGTGCGCCAGCACGTGGCCGTCCATCTGATGGAACAGCTCGTTCAGCATGAACCCGTTCTCAAGGTCGAGGCGCGTGTCGAGCGCGTACGCCGTGAGCTCGTAGAGGTGCGGCGCGTCAGGTGGGCACATGCCGCCGTAGCAGCTGGAAAGCTCGATGCTTTGCTGGCCGCCCTGCATGCTGGTCCAACTGTTCGCACCCTGCACGAAGTCGCGCGCGAGCACGCTCTCGTTTTCGCCGATGTCGGTGCGCTCGATGTTCGCGGCAATCCAGTGTATCCATACGAAGCCGCCGCTCACGGGGTAGGCGTCTTTGTCTTCGAGCACGATGGCGAACGTCGCGGCGCCTTCGGGCGCGTCGTGGATGGAGAAGGGGATGGAGAACGTGGGCATGCCGTGTTCGTTGAACTGCGCGCCGCGCTTGCCGTAACGGTCGGCGAAGTGGCCGTCGATGATGCCGTTGCTGGTGATGTGCATGGGGCCGTCCTTTCTTCGGATGGGCCCATGGTAGCCGACGGTGCCGCACCCGCCCATTACCCACTTTTTCGTGGGTACGGCACCGGGCGTTACGCCTCGATGACGCCCTTTGCGCGCAGCACGTCTTCCATGCCGTTCTCCATCATGAAGTCGATGCCCACGTCCTGCATGATCTTGAGCGCTTCCAGCATGCGCACGCCGCGCGATGCGGCGAGCGAGTATTCCACGCGAAGAGGGTAGCCCTCGTAGGCGCGCTTGTCCACCAGTCCGAACTCGATGAGCTCCTTGAGCTGCTCCAACAGCATCTTCTGCGAAATGCCCTCGATGTCGTTCTCAAGTTTGGAAAGCGATGTGCCGCCCAGACGCAAGCGCCACAGGATGATGGGCTTCCATTTGCCCTTGATCATGTCGTGGGTGAGTTCGAGCGGGCAGGTGTACGCTTCGCGGATTTTCATACGCACCTCTTCGCGCGCTCGACAAAGAAAAGCCCTACCCCCGGCCAGAAGGATGAACCCACCTTAAAAGGTGGGTGCTCGCAGCCCGCTTCCTGGCTTTCGTATCAACGGATACGAATCTCCATTTCACGCGCTATCTTGAGCTCCCTCATGTATCAGCATCGGTCCATCGCAAAGTATGGCTACGAGGGCAGGACCTACCTTGAGTATATGGGTAGCGCGGTCAAAATAAAGTCTTGACATCCTGCTGTTTAACCGATTCCATAAACGGCTCTGTTGTGTGTTTCGCCTCACGATTCAGATGCCTGGTAGGCAAACAGGCGTTCGCGTGGTACGATATCCCTCATGGATACGTTATTCACTGATATGGAAAACGAGCGGAAGTCGGAAGTCGCGCCCCTTGCGGTGCGCATGCGCCCGCGCTCGCTTGAAGAAGTGGTCGGTCAGGCCGAGGCGGTGGGCCCCGGCTCGTGGCTGCGCAACGCCATCGAGCACGACCAGCTGAGCTCGGTCATCCTGTTCGGCCCCGCGGGCACGGGCAAAACCTCGCTCGCGCACGTCATCGCCGAAACGACGAAGGCCACGTTCGTGGAGGTGTCCGCCATCGGCGGCACCGTGTCGGACCTGCGCCGCGAGATCGACGCGGCCGAGAAGCGCCTGTCGGCGTTCGGCCTGCGCACCATCCTGTTCGTCGACGAGATTCACCGCTTCAACCGCAGTCAGCAGGACACGCTGCTCCATGCGGTGGAAGATCGCGTGGTCGTGCTGGTGGGCGCCACCACGGAGAACCCGTTTTTCGAGGTGAACTCGGCTCTCATCAGCCGTTCCCGCGTGGTCGAGCTGCACGGCCTGTCGGACGAGGACATCGTCAGCCTCGTCGGGCGCGCCCTCGACGACGAACGGGGCCTCGCGGGCCGCTACCAGCTGGACGACAAAGCGCGCGACGCCATCGTGCTGCTTGCCGGCGGCGACGGCCGCGCGGCGCTCACCACGCTCGAGCTGGCCGCCGGCATGGTTGAGCCCGGCACGGCGAAGAAGCCCGCGACGGTCACCGAGGACAACGTGCGGGCCGCCACGCCGCACCGCGCGCTGCCCTACGACAAGAACAAGGACATGCACTACGACGTCATCTCGGCGTTCATCAAGTCCATGCGCGGCAGCGACCCCGATGCCGCCCTCTACTGGCTCGCCCGCATGATCGACGGGGGAGAAGACCCGAAGTTCATCGCGCGCCGCATGTTCATCGCCGCATCGGAGGACATCGGCAACGCCGACCCGCAGGCCCTGCTCATCGCCGAGGCCGCGTTCAAGTCGGCCGAGGTCATCGGCTACCCCGAATGCCGCATCAACCTGGCGCAAGCCGCCATCTACCTCGCGCTCGCGCCGAAGAGCAACGCGGCCGAGGCCGGCATCGACGCGGCGCTCAACGAGGTGCGCAGGGGCCCGTCGCGCAACGTGCCCGATCACCTGCGCGATCGGCATCGTCCCGGCTCGGAGCACTACGGCGCGTACCAGTACCCGCACAACTACCCCAGCGGGTGGGTGAATCAGCGCTACCTGCCCGAAGGGCTGGACCGCGGATGCTTCTACCGTTCGAGCGATCGCGGGTGGGAGGCGTACCGCAGCGAGACGTTTGCGCGCGACCGCTTGGATTCCGGAGAAAACCCCACGTCGCGCGGAAGGTAACCGATTTCCTACTCCTGTGGAAGCAGGGTGAAAAGTTGACCTCGGTCTGTATATCATCCAAGGTGCTCGTGCTATAGTAATAGCTTCGGAACAGGAGGCCTACGGTGGATATCAGCGAAGTTCTCAGCATTGCGCTGCCGGTGATCTATGTGATCGTCGGAGCGGTGCTGGTGTGGCTCGTCATCGAGCTTGTTATGACCGTCCGCAAGACGCGCAAGACGGTGGATGATTTGCAGAAGCAGGTTGAGCCTACGCTGGCAAGCGTGGAGCGCATCACGGCGTCGCTCGAGCCCGTCGCGGCGAAGGTCGACCCGCTCGTGGAGCGCGTGTCGCTCACGGTGGATGCCGCCAATCTCGAGATCATGCGTATCGACCAGATCCTCGAAGACGTGAACGAGATCACCGACTCGGTATCGTCGGCCGTCGAAGCGGTGGACACGGTGACGAACGCCCCGGTGGAGCTCGTGAACAACGTGACGTCCCGCGTGCGCAACGCCTTCAAGTCGCGCCGCGCGAGCGACGAATCGGTGGCGCTCGGCCAGGCAAAGGCCGAACGTGCGGCCGACGAGCCTGCGGCCCCGCGCTCCGTCGAGCAGGCCGCTTCCGCGCATGCGGTCTCCCACAACACCGACGTGCCCGTGTCCGCAACCGACGTGGTCAAAGGCGTGGTAACCACGTCCGTCAAGGCCGCGCAGGAAGCCGTCGCCGATCAGCGCGAGCAGCGTGCCGAGCAGCGCGTCGAGCGCGAGGAGAAGGCCGAGGCCAAGCGCGCCGCCGCCGACAAGACCTCCGAAGCAGCCGCTTCCATGGTGGACGCCGTGGCAACCGCCGCCACCGCCGACGCCAACGCCGCGCAGCAGTACTTCACGTACGGCAAGGGCGCGCAGGCGGCCGATACGGAACAGGGCAAGTAACCGCAGGCGTCAGACGGTACGAAAGGGCGGGCTCGGTGGAGAACCCCAACTCCGAAGCGACAAAAACAGACAAAGCGAAGCGCAGCTTCCTCGTGGTGTGGACGATCGTGGGCGGCATCCTGCTCACGGCCGTCCTCGTGTATTTGTTCAACATCCTCAGCGTGCCGGTGGGCATCGTCATCTGGTCCACCGTCATCGTGTTCTGCCTGCGCGGCCCCGTGAACAAGCTGGAGAAGCTCGGCGTGCCGCGCGTTGCCGGCACCACCATCGCCTACGTGCTCATGTTCGTGCTGCTGGCTCTCGTGGGCCTCATGCTGTTCTCCCCGGCGTTCGGCCTGGGCGGCCAGTTCACCAGCCTTGTCGAGAGCGTGCCCGGCTACGTGCAGACCATCATCGGCTGGGGCAACGACCTGTACGCCCGCTACGCCGACGTGCTGTCGAACAGCACCGTGCAGGATTACCTCACGCAGGCGCTCAAGGCGCTCGGCGATTGGGCCTCCTCGTTCGTGCGCGATAGCACCACGGGCGTCGTGGCCATCGGCACCGGCGTGGTGAACAGCTTCGTGGCCATCGGCTTCGCCCTCGTGGTGGCGTTCTGGATTCTCATGGAGCTGCCGGCGCTCGGTCGCGAGAGCATGCGCCTGGCCGGCCCGAAGCGCCAGGAAGACCTGCAGATGCTGCACGTCACGTTCACGCGCGTCATGGGCGGCTACATCAAGGGCACGCTCATGCAGTGCGCGGTCATCGGCGTGGGCTGCGGCGTGCTGTTCGGCGTCATCGGCGTCCCGAACTACGCGGCGCTCGGCGGCATCGCCGGCCTGCTCAACATCATCCCCATCGTGGGCCCGTGGCTGGGCGGCGCGCTCGCGGCCGTCGTCGGCGTGTTCGTGAGCCCCTGGGTTGCCCTTATCGCGCTGGTGGGCACCATCGCCATCCAGCAGATCGTGTACACGTTCGTATCGCCGAAGATCATGGCGAATTCGGTGGACGTGCACCCGGCGCTCACCATCATCGCGTTGATGGCGGGTTCTGCCATCGGCGGCGCAATGAGCGGCTTCATGGGCTCGCTTGTGGGCATGTTGGCATCGATCCCCTCCGTGGCCGTTGCGAAGGCCGTTTTCGTGTATTATTTCGAAAAACGCACCGGCAGGCGCCTTGTGTCGTCCGACGGCGTGTTCTTCCAGGGTAACGCCGATGCCGATAGCGACGTCGACCCCATCGCCGATGCCACAGCGCCGCATCCCGACGTGTCGGCGGCGTTCGAGCGCGTCGAGCAGCGCAAGGCGGAAGCCGAGAAGAAGGCGCAGCACCGCAAGAAGCGCTGACGGAGCCCTCGGCGGCGCGAGCGGGGGAGCGCGGACGGGGCGTCTGCGCGAGGATAGTGGAACAGCGGGCCGCGCTGACGCGGTCCCCGAGGAGATAGAAAGAAACGAATATGAAGTACATGACCAGCGCGGAAATCCGCGAGAAGTACCTGAGCTTTTTCGAGGAGAAGGGCTGCAAGCGGTGGCCGTCGTCCTCGCTCATCCCCGACGATCCGTCGCTGCTGTTGACGAGTGCCGGCATGGTGCAGTTCAAGCCCTACTTCCTGCAGCAGAAGCACCTCGAGACCCCCTATATCGGCACGACGACGGTGCAGAAGTGCGTGCGCACGAACGACATCGACATCATCGGCACGACGGGCCGCCATCAGAGCTTCTTCGAGATGCTGGGCAACTTCAGCTTCGGCGAGTACTTCAAGGAGGAGATGTGCGCCTGGGCGTACGAGTTCTCCACCGAGGTGCTGGGCCTGCCCGCCGAGCGTCTGTACTTCACCGTCTACCTTGACGACGACGAGACCATCGAGATTTGGAAGAAGCTCGGCGTGCCCGACGACCACATCTCGCGCCTCGGCGAAGAAGACAACTTCTGGCGTGCCGGACCCACCGGCCCCTGCGGCCCCTGCTCGGAGATCTACTACGACCAGGGCGAAAGCTTCGGCTGCGGCAGTCCCGACTGCGCGCCGGGCTGCGACTGCGACCGCTTCCTCGAGTACTGGAACCTCGTGTTCACCCAGTACGACGGCCAGGAGGACGGTTCGTTCGTGCCGCTGCCGAAGAAGAACATCGACACCGGCATGGGCCTCGAGCGCATCGCGGCCATCCTGCAGGGCGTGCAGTCCAACTACGAAACCGACGTGCTGCGCTCGCTCGTGGCCGTGGGGGAGAGCCTGACGGGCACTGTGTACGGCGAAGACGCCGCCACCGATCTGTCCCTGCGCATCATGGCCGATCACAGCCGTGCGGTGGCGTTCATGATCGCCGACGGCATCCTGCCGTCGAACGAGGGCCGCGGCTACGTGCTGCGCCGCCTGCTGCGCCGCGCCGTGATGAAGGGCCACCTGCTGGGCCTCGACAAGCCGTTCCTCAACGAGTACGTGGACGAGATCGTGACCCTCATGGGCCACGTGTACCCCGAAATCGTGGAGAATCGCGAGCTCATGCGCCGCGTCATCCTGTCCGAGGAAGAGCGCTTCGGCGCGAACCTGCGTCAGGGCCGTGCGTACCTCGACGAAGCGCTGGCCGAGCTCGAAGGCGACGTGCTGCCGGGCGACCGCGCGTTCACGCTGCACGACACGTACGGCTTCCCCGTGGAGGTCACGCGCGAGCTGTGCGACGAGCGCGGCATCGAGGTGGACATGGAGGGCTTCGGCCGCTGCATGGAAGAGCAGCGCGAACGCGCTCGCGCGGCGAACACGAAGGACGCCGAGGCGGCTTGGTCCACGTACGGCGGCGTGATGAACGAGATCCTCGAGGCCGTGGGCGCCACCGAGTTCCTCGGCTACACCAAGAACGACGCGGACGTGCGCGTGCTGGCGCTCGTGAAGGACGGCCAGCAGGTGGACGTGCTCGAAGCGGGCGACGAGGGTCGCATCGTGCTCGAGGCCACGCCGTTCTACGCCGAGAAGGGCGGTCAGATCGGCGATACCGGCACGCTGAGCAAGGACGACGCCACCGTGCGCGTGCTTGACACGAAGGAGCCGGAGAAGGGCCTCATCGCCCATACCGTGCAGGTGGAAAGCGGCCGCATCGTGGCCGGCGACACCGTGCACGCCGCCATCGACGTGCCGCGCCGCGAGCGCATCCGCCGCAACCACACGGCCACCCACATCCTGCATTGGGCGCTGCGCCAGGTGCTGGGCGACCACGTGAAGCAGGCCGGCAGCTACGTGGCGGACAACCGCCTGCGGTTCGACTTCACGCACTTCGAGGCTATGACGACCGAGCAGATTGCCGAAGTGGAGCGCCTGGCCAACGAGAAGATCATGGAGAACCATCCCGTGCACGCCTACGAGACGTCGCTCGCGTCGGCTCGCGAAGCCGGCGTCATGGCGCTGTTCGGCGAGAAGTACGGCGAATTTGTGCGCGTGCTCGACATCGAAGGGTTCTCGCAGGAGCTGTGCGGCGGCACGCACGTGTCCGCCACAAGCGAGATCGGTTTCGTGAAGATCACCACCGAGACGAGCGTGGGCGCGAACCTGCGTCGTGTCGAGGCGGTGACCAGCTTCGACGCGCTCGCGTACATGAACCGCATGGAGGCCGAGCTCAAGGAGACGGCCGAAGAGCTGCGCGTGCCGCTGCTCGACGTGAGCGAGCGCACCGCCGCGAACGTGAAGACGCTCAAAGAGCTCCAGGCGAAGATGAAGCGCAACCTGCAGACCATCGCCGACGACGGCATCACCGCGCTTCTGAGCAGCGCCGCCGATGCCAAGGCCGGCTATCCCGTGGTGATCGGCAGCCTCGGCGAGGCGGACGCGGGTCAGATGCGCAACGCATGGGACGTCGTTCGCGCGCGCCTCGGCAAGCCGGGCGCAGCCGTGCTCGCGGCGAGCAAGGACGGCAAGCCCATCCTGCTGGCGGCCGGCAGCCCGGAGGCCGTGGACGCAGGCTTCGACGCGGGCGCCATCATCAAGGCCATCGCTCCCAATGTGAAGGGCGGCGGCGGCGGCAAAGCCGCCATGGCCCAAGCCGGCGGCAAGGACGCCTCCGGCATCGAGGCCGCGCTCGAGGCCGCACGAGAACTGCTGCTGTAAACGAGGAGGGGCGGCTCAGCCGCCCCTCCTCGTTCGTACACCCCCCCTTGCACCCACCCTTCCCCTTGCGCCCGAAGTGACTCTACCCGGTCCGCAAGACCCCCATCGGGCGCAATAGGGGGAGGCGCAATATCGGGAAGGCGCAACAGGGGGAGGCTAAGCTGAGAGACCAAGCTGAGAGGCGCACCAACCGGCGACGTCCTCCAAGCACCCCCTTCCATCCCCATCCCCCCAGAAAGGCTCATCATGCGAATTATGGCTTTGGACATTGGCGAGACGCGCGTGGGCGTGGCGGTGAGCGATCCGGGGGAGCGGGTGGCTTCTCCGGTGGTGGTGCTGCCGGCTTCGGAGGTGCTCACGTGCGCGAAACCGTTTCAGCGGGTGCTTGAGGATTGGGAGCCGGAACTGCTGCTGTGCGGGCTGCCGTACACGATGGCGGGCACGGAGGGGCCGCAGGCCGTACGCATACGAGCTGCGGCGCAGAAGATTTCCGCTGCCTGCGGCATACCCCACGAGTTCGTCGACGAGCGTTTGAGCTCGCAGGAGGCCAAACGGAGTTTGCGTGAAAAGGGCCTCACCGAGAAGGCCATGCGGGGCAAAATAGATATGATAGCCGCGAGTTTGTTTTTGCAGGCGTGGCTTGACGCGCGCCGCGAGGCTTGGTGAAAGTAGAGGAAAGTCCATGCCCCAGCACAGGAAGCAAGTCACCTATTCCCAGCGCCCCAATCATGCGGCCCGCTCCGTGCATGCCCGTGGCGAGCGCCAGTTCAGAACGTACGATACCAGCTACATCCGCCCGAAGAAGAGCAAGGGCCCCGTCATTTTCGCCGCCATCTTGGCTATCGTCGTGATCGGCGGTTTGGCGTTCGGCGCGCTCACGCTGTTCAACAGCTGCTCCGCTCAGCCCGTCGAGCTGCTGGCCGAGGGCCAGGAAGCCACCGTGGTGGTGGCCGACGGCGAGGGTGCTCAGGCTGTCGGCAAAGACCTGGAAGAGGCGCGTCTCGTCACGAGCGCGTCCGACTTCACGAAGCGCGTGAACGAGTTGGGCGTCGATTCGCAGCTCAAACCCGGCACGTACACCTTCGCGGGCGGCGTCACGCTCGACCAGATCATCAACGACCTCAAGGCCGGCCCCAAGACGAACGCGCCCACCATCCCCGAGGGCTACACCCTCGCGCAGATCGCGCAGAGCGTGTCCGACTTCACGGAGGGCCGCATCTCGGTGGACGACTTCACTGCCGCGTCGTCCGATGCCAGTGTGTACGCGGCCGACTACGCGTTCTTGGCCGATGCGGGCACGAACAAGCTGGAAGGCTTCCTGTTCCCGAAGACGTACGAGATTTCCGACGAAGCCACGGCCGATACGGTCGTCCGCATGATGCTCGACCAGTTCCAGACCGAGACAGCGAGCCTCAATTGGTCCTATCCGCAAAGCCAGGGCCTCACCGTCTACGACGCCGTGAACCTGGCCTCCATCGTGGAGAAGGAGTCGAGCGGCGACGAGCAGATTCGCGCGCAGGTGGCCTCCGTGTTCTACAACCGCCTGAGCACCCTGGGCGACCCGAGCTACGGCTTCCTCCAGAGCGATGCCACCACCGCCTACGAAGTGGGTCACGACCCGTCCGCAGAGGAAGTGCACGCCGAAACACCGTACAGCACGTACGCCAACACGGGTCTGCCGCCCACGCCCATCTGCTCGCCCAGCATCGACAGCTTGCAGGCCGTGTGCGCGCCCGACCAGGAATCGCTCGGCAAGTACTTCTTCTTCTACTTCGAAGGCGACCAGTACTACTTCAGCGAGACGTACGACGAGCACCAAGAAACGTTCTCGTAGGCCGTACCCCACACCGCTATGACGTTTCTCGAACCCGACCGCTACTTTGCGCGCATCTCGCGCATCGACATCGACCGCGACCTGCTAGCGCAGGGCTACCGCAACGTACTGTTGGACGTGGACAACACCATCCTCACGCGCGACACGCACGAAGTGCCGCGCGACGTGGGGTTCTGGTTGGCGAAGGCGCGCGACGCGGGCATTTCGTTCTGCCTCGTGTCCAACAACTGGCATGAAGGGGTGTACCAGCTGGCGAACCGCCTGTCGCTGCCCATCGTGGCGAAAGCGGTCAAGCCGCTGCCGCCCGCATTCCTCATGGCGCTGCGCAAGCTGGGGGCGAAGCGCTCTCAGACGGTGGTCATCGGCGATCAGCTGGTCACCGACGTCATGGGCGCGCATCTCCTCGGCATGAAAGCGTATCTGCTGGCGCCGCTCGTGGAGCAGGACCTGCCCCACACGCTGCTGCTGCGCAACTTCGAGCGCGCCGTCATGGGCGAGCGTCAGCCCGAAGGCGCCGCGTCCGCCTCGCACAACGCGGTTCCCTGCGAGGAGGATGCACTCGAGGCGCACGCCGCCTCCGATATGAACGAGCGAGCGAAAGGATCATCGTGACCGATACCGCTGCACGACCTGCCGAGCACCTGTACCTGCTGGGTCATCCCATCGCGCACTCGCTCTCGCCGGCGATGTACAACGCCGTGTACGAGCGCCTCGGGCTGCCGTGGCGCTACGAGCTTGCCGATTGCGCCACCGAGGACGAGGCACGCGCCTTCCTCGATGCGCGCGACTTCCTGTCCATCAACATCACCACGCCGTACAAGCCGCTCGCCTTCGCGGCGGCCACGGCGAAGGCGGCCACGGCGAAGCTCGCTTTGGGCGCGAACGTGCTGGTGAAGAAGGGCAACGCGCTCATCGGCTTCAACACCGACGGTCAGGGCTGCGTCTCGTATCTTGAGCGCACGGGCTTCAGCTTCGCGGGCAAGCGCGTGGCCGTGTGCGGCACGGGCCCCACGGCGCTGTCCATCCTGCACGCGTGCGCCGTCGCGGGCGCCGACGTGGTCATGCTCGTCGGGCGCGACAAGGAGCGTTCGCGCTCGGTGCTCGAGAGTTACGTCGAGCGCTTCGGCCTCTTGGCGAACGCCACGGTGGACCTGCCGGCCGCGCAGGCGCACCATCGCAGCTTCCGCACGGCCTACGAGCGCACCACGTTCAAATTCGGCAGCTACACGACTTCGACGAAAGCTCTGGCCGCCGTCGATCTCGTGGTGAACGCGACGCCGCTCGGCATGAACGAGGGCGACGACGCTCCCTTCGACACCGCGCTCCTGCGCGTGGGGCAGACCGTGTTCGATGCGGTGTACGGCCATGGCGAGACGGCGCTCGTGCAGGCGGCGCGTGCTGCGGGTTGCACGGTGCACGACGGCGCGGGCATGCTCGTGGCGCAGGCGGTGGCCACGGTGCACGCCGTGTGCGATCTGGCCGAGGTGGACGTGAGCCTGTCGGACGACGAGTTGTTCGCCCTCATGGCCGACGCCGCGCACTTCGATCTGTAGCGCCTGCGCGGCACGCATAACGTTCGCTGCTCACCTGGCCGCTTCTCGTGTTGCACGGGGGAGCGGTGGGGTACAATACCGTATGAACATGCTCGGGATTATCTCGGAAAGCGACAGACTATGCGATACCTCACAGCAGGCGAAAGCCACGGCCCCTGCCTCACGGCCATCGTGGATGGCGTGCCCGCGGGCCTGAAGATCTCCGAATCGCAGATCAACACCGATCTCGCGCGCCGTCAGTCCGGCTATGGCCGCGGCGGTCGTCAGCGCATCGAGCGCGACACCGTGGAGGTGACGTCAGGCGTGCGCTTCGGTCGCACGCTTGGCACGCCCATCGCGCTCGTGGTGCGCAACCGCGATTGGGAGAATTGGACGAACCGCATGGCCGCGTTCGGCGACACCCCGTCCGACCTCGCGCGCGAAGTGACGCCGCGTCCCGGTCACGCCGACTTGGTGGGCGCGCTCAAAACCGACACGTCCGACTGCCGCAACATCCTCGAACGCGCGAGTGCGCGCGAGACGGCGGCGCGCGTGGCGGCGGCGGGCATCGCGCGCGAGTTTCTGGCTGACCTCGGCGTGGAGGTGTTCTCGTACGTCACGTCCATCGGCACCGCGTCCTTCGAAGAGGACGACGCGCTCATGAACGCGCCCGACTACAAGCCGCTCGCCATCGAGACGAGCGACGTGCGCTGCCCCGACGAGAAGGCCACCGAAGCAATGAAGGCGGAAATCGACCGTGCCAAGGAAGCGGGCGAGAGCCTCGGCGGCACCTTCCGCGTGGTGGTTACGGGCCTCGTGCCGGGCGTGGGCGGTTACGCGTCGGCGGGCGATCGCCTCACGTCGCGCCTGGGAGCTGCGCTGTTCTCCATTCCCGCCATCAAGGGCGTCGAGTTCGGCCTGGGTTTCGAGGCTGCGCGCCGCGTGGGCTCGGAGGTGCACGACCCCATCGCCCTCGACAAGAAAGCCGGCTTTGTGCGCACGTCGAACAACGCCGGCGGCCTCGAAGGCGGCATGACGACGGGCATGCCCCTCATCGTGTCGGCCGCGATGAAGCCCATTCCCACGCTCATGACGCCGCTTGAGACGGTGAACCTCGACACGCTTGAGGTGGAGGAGGCGTCGAAGGAGCGCAGCGACACGTGCGCCGTGCCCGCCTGCGCCGTCGTCGCCGAGAGCGAAGTGGCGTTCGTGCTGGCCGAGGCGTACCTCGAGAAGTTCGGCCGCGACAACATGGCCGATATCAAGGCGGCCGTGAAGGCCTATCGTCAGCGTCTGAGGACGATGGCCCGATGAGGAACGACGCGTCGAAGCGCCCCCGCGTGGTGGGGGAGCTTGCGCGCCCCGTGTTCTTCGTAGGATTCATGGGAGCCGGCAAAACCTCGGTGGCGCGACGACTCGCCCGCACGTGCGGTGTGGCCTCGGTGGACATGGACACGTACCTGGAGCGTCGCGAGGGCAAGCGCGTGAAGGAGATCTTCGCGCAGATGGGCGAGGACGGGTTCCGCGCCATCGAAACCGACGTGCTGCGCGAACTGGCGGGCAAGGAGCCGCTGCTTGTGTCGTGCGGCGGCGGCGTGGTGAAACGCGACGAGAACCGCGCCATCCTGCGCGATGCCGGGTTCGTCGTGTACCTGCAGGTGACGGCTGACGAGGCGAAATCGCGCATCAGCGACACGTCCACGCGTCCGCTGTTCCAGGACATCGACGCCGCCCGCAGAACCTCCGAGGAGCGTCTGCCCCTGTACGCCGAGGTGGCCGACCTCACCGTTGACACCGCCGGCAAGAACGTGGTGACCATCGCGCGCGAGGTGCAAAGCGCGCTTGAGAAGGAGGGCATCCTGTGCCTGCAACGAAAGTAATCGTCAACATCCCCGGCGAAGAGGCCTACGACGTGCGCATCGGCGCCGGCGTGCTCGAGAAGCTGGGCGCGCATCTGCGCAAGGTGCCCGCATTGGCCGAGGCCGAGCGCGCGCTCATCATCACCGACGAGAACGTGGCGCCGCTCTACCGCGCCGCGGCGAAGGAGTCGCTCGTGCAGGCGGGCTTCCGCGTGAGCGACATCGCGGTGCCGGCGGGCGAGGGCTCGAAGTCCATCGAGGTGGCGGGCGAAATCTGGGAAGCCATGGCCAGTTTGGCGCTCGGGCGCGACTGCGTGGTGGTGGCGCTCGGCGGCGGTGTGGTGGGCGACCTCGCCGGCTTCGTGGCCGCGTCGTACATGCGCGGCGTGGCGGTGGTGCAGGTTCCCACGACGCTGCTGTCGATGGTGGACTCGTCGGTGGGCGGCAAGACCGGCGTGAACCTTGCCGCGGGCAAGAACCTCGTGGGCGCGTTCAAGCAGCCCGCGTACGTGTGCGCCGACACGGCCACGCTGGCCACGCTCAACGAGCGCGAATGGGCGTGCGGCTGCGCGGAAATCGCGAAATCGGCCGTCATCGACTCCGACGAATTCTTCTTCTGGCTCGTGGACGCTGCCGGTGCGCTTGCGGCGCGCGACGAGGTGGTGGTGGAAGAGGCCATCGCGCGTTCGGTGGTGTTCAAGGCCGACGTGGTGGCCGCCGACAAATCCGAGAGCAAGGGCGTGCGCGAATGCCTGAACTACGGCCACACGCTGGGGCACGCGGTGGAATCGCTCGCGGGCTACGGCACGTTCTCGCACGGCGCGGCCGTGGCCGAGGGCATGCGCTTCGCCGCGCGCATGGCCGTTTCGCTGGTGGATGCGCCGCTCGATCTCGTGGAAGCGCAGGATCGTCTGCTCGATGAGCTGGGATTGCCTGCGCTCGATTGGTCGGCCGACCCGGCCGCTATGCTGGAAGCCATGAAGCGCGACAAGAAGGCCCGCCACGGGCAGGTGCGGTTCGTGCTGCCGCAGGACGTGGGCGCTTGGCAGCTCGCCGATGTGGACGACGACATCATCCTCGAGCACCTCGCCGCCTGGCAACGCTCGAAGGAGCAACCCCATGAATAAGATTCTCGTGATCAACGGGCCGAACCTCGATATGCTGGGAGTGCGCGAGCCGTCCGTGTACGGGCACGACACGCTGGCCGACCTCGAGCGCGAGGTGAAGGAGTACGGCAAGAGCCGCGGCGTGTCCGTGACCTGCTTCCAGGCGAATGGCGAAGGCAAGCTCATCCGCAAAATCCACGCTGCGCGCGACGTGTACGACGGCATCGTGTACAACCCGGGTGCGCACACCCACTACTCCTACGCCCTGCGCGACGCCGTCGGCGGCATCGACATCCCCTGCGTCGAAGTCCACATCTCCGACGTCGACAATCGCGAGCCCTTCCGCCGCATCTCCGTCATAGCCCCCGTATGCGTAGCGCAAATCAAAGGCCGCGGATTCAAAGGATACTGCGACGCCATCGACGTCCTGCTCGAGGGAAAGCGCGACCGGCTAGGGGACAGGTACGCAGAAGCCACCCCGGCCCTTGCGCCGGCTGCCCCCGCCCCCTCTCTTGCGCCGGCCGAAAGCCTCTCTGGTCCCGTAGCCTCATCGCCGGCGCAAAAGGGTGAGGCGCAGGACGACGAGCCGCAAGGGGGTGAAGCGCAGGATGACGAGGGACAAGCGGGCGCGCCGCAGGACAAGCCCACCCCCCTCCCATCCCTCTCTCTTCCGCGGCTCACCCAGCTTCGCACCGCTTGCGCTGACGCCGACATCCGCACGTTCTTCGTGCGCGACACCTCGAACATCACCTGGCTCACGGCGTTCGACGACGTGTTCGACGATGAGTCGGCCCACGCGCTGCTCGTCACGCCGCACGATGCCGTGCTCCACACCGACTCGCGCTACAGCGAGGCGGCGCGCGCGGCTGCGGTCGCCGAGGGCGTCATCGCCGTCGACGACACGCGCATCGCGCATGCCGCGTTCGTGGCCAACGCGTTCGCCGCGCGCCACGCGCAGCAGCCTGCCGCCGAGGCCGATGCAGTGGTGCTCGGCATCGAGGATTCCATGACCCTTGCCGGCTACCGCGCGCTCGAAGACGCGTTCGCCGATGCGCCCGCCCGCCCGCGCCTTCGCGAGACGTCCGATTTCATCCTCGACCTTCGCGCCGTCAAGGACTCGAACGAAATCGCGCGCATGAAGGCCGCCCAAGCCATCACCGACGCGGCGTTCGCCCACATCATCGAGTACATGCGTCCCGGCATGACCGAGCGCGCCGTGCAGATCGAGCTCGAGGACTTCATGCTGCGCCACGGCGCCGAGGGCCTCGCGTTCTCGTCCATCGTGGCCACCGGCGCGAACGGTGCCAGCCCCCATGCCATCCCCGGCCAAACGGTGCTCGAGGCGGGGCAGTGCGTCGTGCTCGACTTCGGCGTACGCGCGCACGGTTACTGCTCGGACATGACGCGCACCGTGTTCCTCGGCGATCCGTCCCCGCGTCTGCGCGCGGCCTATGAGGCCATCCGCAGCGCGAACGAGCAGGTGGAAGCCGCCCTGCGCCCCGGCGTCACCGGCAAGGCCATGCATGAGCTTGCCGAACAGGTGCTCGCGGAGCACGGCTTCGCCGGCAAGATGGGCCACGGGCTGGGTCACGGCGTGGGCATCGACATCCACGAGCAGCCTGTCCTGTCGCCGCGCAACGAGAACCCCCTCGTTACCGGCAATGTCGTGACGGTTGAGCCGGGCGTGTACCTCGCGGGCGAATTCGGCATGCGTCTCGAAGATTGCGGCGTACTCACGAGCGACGGTTTCGAAGTTTTCACGCAATCGACGCACGACCTTGTCATCCTGTAGGCGACGGCTTCTGTTCAAGGTATCGTCGGCTCGCAGCGCAGGCGTCGATCTGCACGCAGCCGGGGTGCGCAAGCTGCTTTTTTTCTGATGGTGCGCGCGCCGTATAGGCAGCGACGCGCTCGGTGAGTATAATGAACCAGTTTGAACGCTGATCGGGCCCCGCGGCACGCAGCGGATGCCCGTGAACGAAAGGAATACCGAGTATGGCTATCTCTACCGCCGATTTTAAGAACGGCATGTGCATCGAGTACAACGGCAAGCTCTGCACCATCGTCGAGTTTCAGCACGTGAAGCCCGGCAAGGGCGGCGCGTTCGTCCGCACGAAGCTGCGCGACATCAAGACGGGTCGCGTCATCGACAACACGTTCAACGCGGGCGTGAAGGTGGAGTCCGTGCGCCTCGAGTCGAAGAAGCTTCAGTACCTGTACAACGACGGTGCCGATTTCAACTTCATGGATAACGACACGTTCGAGCAGACCTCCATCCCCTCTGACGTGGTGGGCGACGCGGCCATGTGGCTCAAGGAGAACGACGAGGCCACGCTGCTGTACGCCGGCGACGAGCTGATCAGCATCGAGCCGCAGATGTTCGTCGAGCTCGAAGTGACCGAGACGGACCCCGGCTTCAAGGGCGACACCGTGCAGGGCGGCTCCAAGCCGGCCACGCTCGAGACGGGCGCGACCGTGCAGGTGCCCATGTTCGTCGAGCCCGGCGACACCCTCCAGATCGACACCCGCGACGGCCGCTTCATCAAGCGCGTCTAAGCACCGCTTCAGCGCATCGAAGATTAGCAGTGGAAAGGGCGCCCGATTGTACGGGCGCCCTTTTTGGCAAGGAGGCTGCGTGCAAGAAGACGTCCTTTCAGAAGATGTGCGGCAGGCAAGGGGCCTGTTCGTTGAAGCTCTTGGTGCGTTCAGGCGTAACTTCCTCTTGGTGCTTGGAAGCATTGCCTGGTGGGGGAGCCATTATCTGCTGCTGTGGAATGCGCGCATTGCCTCCGTTGACTCGTTCATCAGCGGCTACGATGGGCGGTTCGTGCTCACGCTTGCGGGGACGGTGGTCGCGCTCGGCGTGATGGCCGTCGTTTCATGGCGCAAGCCGCGATTCGAATTCGCAGCATGGCGCGGAACCTACCTCATCTTCGCGATATGCACGTCGGGTGCCCTCGGGCTGCTCTTGCTGTCTTCCTTCTCGGGCGCTAATCTGCTGACGGGTGCGGTTGGCGCGGTGCTGTCGGGCGTGGGCAACAGCTTTGCGCTCGTGTTGTACGGCGAACTGCATGCGCGCATGGGGTATCGCTATATGCCGATGGCGTTCGCGGTGGAATCCGTCGCCGGCGTCGCGCTCTTCTTGCTGTTTTCGCGGCTTTCAGTGGTGATCGAAATGCTCGGTGCCGCCGCGTTCGTGCTCGGTGCCGCCGCGCTGTTCTTCGCCTATGCGCGATCGCATCAACGCTCTGCCGTTGCCGAAGACGTTCTTCCGCGTACGAGAGTGGACATGACCGTCAAGCCGCTTGTGGTGCTTGCCGTGCTCACCGGGTTCGCGTACGGGCTCATCCATACCTTTGCCATCGGCGGCCTCGACGAGGCGAGCATTCAGCGAGGGATGGAATCGGAGTGCCTCGGCGCCTGCATCTGCGCGCTGCTGTTGGTGGCTGTGTTCTTCCTTCAAAACAGGCAGTCGCTGTTCGAGCAGTGCCTCCTGTTCGTGGTACCGCTGGTTGCCACGGGCATGCTGCTCGTCTCGCTGCAAGGCGTGAACGCCACGGTGCCGATGGCCATCAATACGGGTGGATTCGCCTGCTTCTTCAACCTTATGTGGTACTTTGCGGCGGTGCTGGCCGTGCACGACCGGAGGCACGGCCTGACGTTTCTCGTGGCGCTGCTGTTCTTCAGCAGTCAGGTGGGTCAGCTCCTCGGAGCGCTTGTGCCTGCGCACTTCTCCAACGCCTTTTCGAGCGGGCTGATGTATCTGCTGCTGCTTGCGGTGACGCTGCTCATGTATTGGCGCGCAAAAGCCCTGCGGAGCAAAGGGGAGCCCGCCGACGATACCGCGGACCAATGGGCGGAGCGGTTCGGATTCAGCCCGCGCGAGGTGGAGATCGTGGCACTGCTCATGAAGCGCACGCCCTACCGGCAAATCGGCGAGCAGCTGTTCGTCTCGGACAACACGGTGAAGACCCATGTGCGAAACATCTACAAGAAGGCCGACGTGTCGTCGCGCGAGGAGCTGCTCGAAAAGCTGAGCGACGTCGCGAAAAAAGGGTGAGCGCGCTATTCGGACCTGCAATTCACCAGGTCAACGGCAGGAAAGAGAATCACACGTAATTCGCGATTGTCGGCTGAAAAAGCCGTTCCTAGAATCCTTCGGCAGGTGCTATCACAACCCGAAGGAGGGATTCGCCATGGGCGAACACACGAAGAATCTTGATCGACGCACGTTCTTGAAGGGCGGCATCGTCGCAGGCGCCGCCGCGGCAGCGGGGTCCATGTTGGCGGCGTGCGCGCCGCAAGCATCGGTCGCCACGGCAACGCCGAGCAGCGCAGACGAGGGCGGCGCGCGCGGAGCGTCCGACGCGACGGGTGTCGGAGCGGGATACGCCAACCCCGACGGCGTGGGCATTCCGGTTACCCCGAGCACGACCGAGGATGCGGACGTCGTGGTCATCGGGTCCGGCATGGGCGGCTTCACCGCCGCGATGCTCACCAAGGAGCAGGACCCCGATGCGCACGTGATCATGCTCGAGAAGCAGAGCACCCTCGGCGGGAACACGAACTTCGCCGAGGGCGGTGCCGGATTCCTCAACATGTCCCCCGAGGAGGCGCGTGCGGCGGTGCAGGCGGATATGATCCAGCGCAACTTCGTCGTGGATGCTTCGCTCTTCTACGCGTTGCGCACGCAGCAGGGCGATTGCTCGGATTGGCTCTTCGGCAAGCACGGGGTGCCGCTCAAAGACTACGGCAGCGGGCAGCCCCTTTACGAGGGCGGTTCGGGCGCGTCCGCCATTGCGGCGCTCACGCCGCAAGCCGAAGCCCTCGGCGTTGACATCCGCACCGAATCGCGAGCGTTCGCCCTGGTCATGGAAGACGACTACCAGGTGACGGGCGTGCAGTACAAGACCGCCGACGGCAACGTCGTGCAGCTCAACGCCAAAGCCGTCGTTGTCGCGTCGGGCGGCATGAACACCAATCCTGAACTGCTCAAACTCTATTCGAACGTGGATCTGGGCAAGGTTATGCCTCTCGGTATCGGGCAGGACGGCGATGGTCACCTCATGGTGGAGCAAACCGCGCACGGCCGCACGGGGCTGCAGACCATCGACGGCTTCTTCGCGGGCATCGGCACCGCCGACGACCCGTGCGGGTTCAACTCCGATCTCAACACCGCTGCCGGTTTCCAGTTCTCGAGCGTCTTCGTGAACCAGTACGGCAACCGCTTCTACGACGAATCGTTCGGCTTCAACACGGGGTCGCAGCTGTTCTTCACCTGCATTCCGCAGGTCGTATTATCGCAGCGTCAGGCGTTTGCGCTGTTCGACGAATCGTACATCCAGAAGTGGGAGGCGGGGCAGTGGCAGAACGGCCACAACGGCTTCGACAGCGCGACGAAGCAGGGCACGCCGCTTGAGGTGCGCGCGGAAATCGAGAAGGTGCAGAACAGGGACTGGTTCTACCAGGCCGATACCATCGAGGAACTGGGCCGAGCTCTTGCTGCGGACGTGGAGAGCTTCGACGTGGAAGGGTTCATCAAAACGATCGAGGCGTACAATGCCGCCTCGGAAGGTGCCGAAGACGAGTACGGCAAGCCGCAGGAGTTCATCTGGGCGCTGAAGACCCCGCCGTTCTACGCCGCGAAAGCGGGCGTGAACGCCTACAACACGAACGGCGGCATCCACATCAACACGCACGCGCAGGTGGTGGACCCCAACGGGAAGGCGATCGCCGGCCTGTACGCGTCGGGCATCGCAACGGCGGGATGGGATAGCCAGGTGTACGGGGGCGGTACGAACCAGCCGGTAGCCCTGTGGTGCTCGTGTGCGGCCGCTCGGCATCTGGTGGAGCATCGCCTGGGCAAAACGGTTGCCGATGATTGGATGGGCGACGTTCCCATGACGTCGATTCTCGGAGAAAGCTACGCAAACGCCAACCCCCTGGGGTAGGCGTTCAAGGACAAGCCCTCGCATCCCGCTGCTGTTGGGCGGCGTGCGGGGGCGTTGCGGCGTTAGGGGCGGGCATGCCCCGACGGGGGCTTGGACGGGGGATAGTCCTTCAGCTCGTAGGCGGTGAGGTCGAGCAGCGCGCCGGGGTTCACGTCGAGGGCGCGGGCAAGCTTCACGATGTCGGAGATGCGCACGTCGACGAGGCCTCCTTCGAGGTTGCTGACGCGCGGGTGCTTCGTCTGGATCATTTCGGCCAGCATGGTTTGGGGAAGCCCCTCGCGATCGCGCGCTTCGTGCAGGCGTTTGCCGAAATCGGCCGCAATGAGCTGCACGAGGATATCCTCGTTCGCCATCGCTTCCTTTTTGCTCTGACCAGCCATGGGGAAAAGGGTACGACGGCACGCCTGATGACCCGTAATCGGTTGGATACAACTGCCCGTCTTTTTTAGCGCGTTTTCGTGCACGCGCACCCTCGGTGACCTCCCGCCGCTCAAAATCTGTTGCTTGTCGGTGAATTTGCTCCGTTGTGACTCGTGCGGCGAGGGGTTACTCTATAATTCATGGTTCGATCTTTGACTAACTGCAAACCGAAGGGGGTGTGAGTTCATGCCAAGGCTTCAGATCATGGATACCACCATCCGTGACGGCCAGCAAAGCCTCTGGGCCACGCGTATGCAGATCGGCGACATGCTGCCGATTCTGCCTAAAATGGACCGTGTCGGGTATTGGGCCATCGAGGCGTGGGGCGGTGCGACGTTTGACACGTGCATGCGCTTCCTTGACGAGAACCCGTGGGAGCGACTGCGATCTATCAAGGCGCAGACGCCGAACACGCCGCTCTCGATGCTGTCTCGCGGTCAGAACTTGGTGGGGTACAAGCACTATTCGCGTGACATCTGCAATCACTTCATCAAGGCCGCGAAGCGCAATGGTGTGCATGTCTTCCGCGTGTTCGACGCGCTCAACGACATTCGCAACGTCGTCGACAACGCCGAAGCCATCAAGGAATGCGGCGGCCACTTCGAAGGTGCCATCTCCTACACGATGTCGCCCGTGCACACGCTGGACAGCTTCCTCGACTACGGTCAGAAGCTCAAGGACCTCGGTGCCGACTCCATCTGCATCAAGGACATGGCCGGCATGCTCACGCCGTACCGCACCGAGCGCATGGTGAAGGCCTTCAACGCTGAAATCGGTTTGCCGCTGCACATCCACTGTCACTACGTGGGCGGCATGGCCCCCGCCAACATCCTCAAGGCTGCCGAAGCCGGCGCCGCCATTGCCGACACGGCCAGCGCGCCGCTCGCATTCGGCAACTCGCACCCGGCCGTCGAGATGATTGTCGCCGCGCTCCAGGAGAGCCGCTACGACACGGGTCTCGACCTCGATTTGCTGTTCGAGATCGCCGAATACTGGGAAGGCGTGCGCAAGCGCGGTCACTACAAGCGCGGCGTCTCGTCGCTCACGCACATGCAGGTGTACTCGCACCAGGTGCCGGGCGGCATGATGTCGAACCTCGTGTCGCAGCTGGAAATCCAGAACGCGGCCGACCGCCTGCCCGAGGTGATGAAGGAAATTCCGAAGGTGCGCGCCGAAGTGGGCTATCCGCCCCTCGTCACGCCGATGTCGCAGATCGTGGGCACGCAGGCCGTGTTCAACGTGCTCACCGGCAAGCGTTGGAGCGTCGTGTCCAAGGAGATGAAGGACTACATCTGCGGGTACTACGGCAAGGCGCCGGGCCGCATGGACAAGGATATCGTGGCGAAGGTCGTGGGCAACTCCGAGATGCTGCCGCCCGACGTGGCGCCCGGTTCGCTGGTAACGACAACGTACTCCCAGGTGGAGGACGAGATTGGCGACCTCGCGAAGAGCGAGGAAGACGTGCTTATGTACGCCCTGTTCCCGAACGAGGCGCGCACGTTCCTGAGCAAGCACCGTACATCGGAGAAGGTCGACTTCCTCATGGAGCAGGAGTCGAGCCACACCAAGGAGGACGATTACGTGGACATCAATCAGATTCGCGAGCTGGTTCGCGTCGCAGAGGAAAGCGGCGTTGGCGAGATCGTAGTGGAGGAAGAGGGCACGCGCATCGCCGTGCGCATGCCGGGTACGATGTCGGCTGAGGCCGCTGCTGTGGCTGCTGCGGCCGCCCCGGTTGCCGCCGTTGCCCAGGCTCCCGCCGCTGCTGCGCCGGCCGCCGCTGCCGACGAGACCGATCGTCCGAGCGACTGGTATGCCGTGACGGCTCCCATGGTGGGCACGTTCTACTCGTCCCCCGCACCGGGCGAGCCCGCGTTCGTGCAGGTGGGCGACGAGGTTGCCGCCAACCAAACGCTGTGCATCGTCGAGGCCATGAAGCTCATGAACGAGATCACGGCTGAGGAAATGGGAACCGTCCGCGAGATTTGCCTCGAGGACGCTTCGCCCGTCGAGTTCGGCACGGTGCTGTTCTACATCGAGCCGCACGGCGCACCTGCCCCGGCCCCGGAGACGGCATAATGTTTAACAAGATTCTGATCGCCAACCGCGGCGAGGTTGCGCTGCGCATCATGCGCGCCTGTCGGGAGCTGGGGGTGAAGACGGTCGCGGTCTACTCGACCGAGGACGCCGAAACCTATCCCGTGCAGTACGCCGACGAGGCCGTGTGCATCGGCCCCGCTCAGGCGAACAAGAGCTACCTCGTCATCCCGAATATCATCGCGGCCGCGAAGACGACCGGCGCCGAGGCCGTGCATCCCGGTTACGGCTTCCTCGCCGAGAACGCCGACTTCGCCCGCGCCTGCGCCGATAACGATCTCGTGTTCATCGGCCCCTCGCCCGAGTGCATCGAGCGCATGGGCGACAAGAGCTCGGCGCGCGAGACCATGAAGGGCTGCGGCGTTCCCACCGTTCCCGGTTCGGACGGCTGCATCGACACGGCGGCCGAGGCCAAGGCCTTCGCCGACGCCGTGGGCTACCCCGTGCTCATCAAGGCCACGGCAGGCGGCGGCGGCAAGGGCATGCGCGAAGTGCACGACCCGGCCGACCTCGAGGCGCAGTACCAGGCCGCGCGCACCGAAGCCGGTGCCGCGTTCGGCAACGACGGCGTGTACCTCGAGAAGCTCGTGCTGCGTCCGCGCCACGTGGAAGTTCAGGTGCTGGCCGACGACTTCGGCAACAACATCGCCCTGTGCGAGCGCGACTGCTCCGTGCAGCGCCGCCATCAGAAGCTCATCGAGGAAGCGCCCTCGCCGGCCCTCACCGAGGACCTGCGTCGCGCCATGGGCGTGGCCGCCATCAAGGCCGTGCGCGCCACGAACTACAAGAACGCGGGCACCATCGAGTTCCTGCTCGACGAGCGCGGGTCGTTCTACTTCATGGAAATGAACACGCGCGTGCAGGTGGAGCATCCGGTGACCGAGCAGATCACCGGCACCGACATCATCAAGGAGCAGCTGCGCATCGCGTCCGGCGAGCCTATGAGCTGCGCCGACCGTGCGCCGTTCTCGCCGATGGGCCACGCGATGGAGTTCCGCATCAACGCTGAAGACCCCAAGCACGGCTTCCGTCCGTGCCCGGGCACCATTACCAAGTTCGAGGCTCCGGCAGGGCCCGGCGTGCGCGTGGAAAGCTACGTGCGCACCGGTTCCCGCATCTCGCCCTACTACGACTCGCTTGTGGCGAAGCTCGTGGTGTACGGGTCGAATCGCGAGGAGGTGCTGCAGCGCGGTCGCCGTGCGCTCGACGAGTTCGTGATCGAGGGCATCGAGACCACGATCGGGTTCCATCGTCGCGTGCTCGACAACGCCGTGTTCTGCGAGGGCGATGTGACCACCGATTTCATCGAAACCCAGATGGGAGATGTACTATGACAGATTTGAACGTCGACGGCATGGCGCTTGCGCCGGGCGTCGTCGAAACCATCGTGTCCATTGCGGTGGGCGAAGTGGACGGCGTGGCCTCGATCGGCCCGTCCTCCACGAGCGGCCTGCGCTCCGTGTTCGGCAGCAAGCCGTCCACGCAGGGCATCGATATCACGGTTGACGAGGAAGAGAAGCTGCACATTTCCATTCGCGTGGACGTGTACTACGGCTATGTGCTGCCCGACCTCGCCGCCAACATTCGCCAGGCGATCTCCGATGCGGTGACCAGCCAGGTGGGCATTCCCGTGGGTGCCGTAGACGTATACATCGAAGGCATGCAGTTCGCCCGCTAGGCTCGGAGGCATTGAAAGATTTATATGGCTGCAAAACGACATGAACGAACAAGCGCGCGCCGTGCGGCGCTCCAGGTGCTCTACACGAGCGAGATAACCGACGAATCGCCCGCGGCCATCGCCGAGGGCAATCGTCGTCTTGAGGAAGACGGTCCGCTGCCCGAGTACGCGCTGAAGCTTGTGCTCGGCGTGGAATCGCACCGCTGCGCAATCGACGACCATCTGGCGGCGACGTCGGAAAACTGGTCGCTCGCCCGCATGCCCATCGTGGACCGCTCCATCCTGCGCCTGGCCACCTTCGAGATGATGTACGTCGACGACGTGCCCACCTCGGTGACCATCAACGAGGCCGTTGAGCTGGCGAAAGACTTCGGCGGCGAAGACGAATCGCATCGATTCGTCAACGGCGTGCTCGGTAGGATAGCCAAGATGCTCGAGGGGGAAGCGGACGCAGACCCTGCCGTCCCGAGCCCCACCCCTTGCGCCGCGGATGAGGCGTGCGACCCGGAAGCCCCCTGCGCAGCGCAAGATGGGGGAGCCGCTTCCGATTGCGAGTCTGCTCATGGCGCTTGAATCTTACGATAGCTTCGAGTCGGTGAAGGCGCGGCTCGACGAGATTGTCGACGCCGTGGGTGACGACAATCTCGCGCTCGACGACGCCCTCGCCCTCTACGAGGAAGCGGTGGGCCTGGGGCTTCGCGCGAGCGACCTGCTTGAAGACAATATCGAAGCGCAGCATGGCGCCGAGGACGCGGACGAGGAGTCGGACGTTTCCTCCGACGCGGAGTCTGCCGAGGAGGCGGGCGCGCCGGTTTCGGCGTAGCCCCTGGTTAGGATGCATATGGATACGCGTATTCTCGATATGGTGTCATCGCCCGCCGACCTCAAGCTGCTCACGAACGAGGAGCTTTCCATTCTGGCGCAGGAAGTGCGCGAGGAGATCGTCACCGTTGCGTCCGAGACGGGCGGACACGTGGCCTCCTCGCTCGGTGCGGTGGAAATCATCCTGGCCGTGCACAGCATGCTCGATTGCCCGCACGACAAAATCGTGTTCGACGTGGGCCATCAGGCCTACGCGCACAAGTTGATCACCGGTCGTCTCGACGACTTCTCCACACTGCGCACCTACGGCGGCCTGTCCGGCTTCCCGAAGCCCGACGAGAGCCCCTTCGACGTGCACCCGTCCGGCCACGCGTCCGACTCGCTGTCGGTGGCGCTCGGTTTGGCCGAAGCGCGCGACCTGTCGGGCGGCGACGAGAAGATCGTGGCCGTCATCGGCGATGCGGCCCTCTCGGGCGGCATGGCCTTCGAGGCGCTCAATCACATCGGTCAGGCGCAGACACCCATGGTGATCATCCTCAACGACAACGAGATGTCCATCTCGCGCAACGTGGGTGCGCTCATGAAGCATCTCGGCTACATGCGCGCTTCCACGCAGTACCGCCAAACGCGCGACTCCGTGCAGGAGGTGCTTGAGAGCAGTGGCGCCCTCGGCACCGCGTTGGCGAACTTCGGACGCAACATGAAGGAATCGATGAAGCAGTTCGTCATTCCGCGTTCGATGATTTTCGAACAGCTGGGCATCCTGTGTACGGCACCCATCGACGGCCACGACATCGGGCTGCTCAAGGAGACGTTGGCAACCGTGCTGTCCACCGACGTGCCCGTGCTCGTGCACGTGGTCACGCGCAAGGGCGCCGGGTACGCGCCCGCGGTGGAGAACCCCGAGAAGTTCCACGGCATTGCGCCGTTCGACATCGCCACGGGCGAGGTGAAGAAGAAGCCCGCGTCGGCTCCGTCGTACACGAGCGTGTTCGGCAAGGCGCTGGCCGCCGAGGCGCGGCGCGACGAGCGCATCGTGGCCATCACGGCCGCCATGAAGGGCGGCACGGGCCTCGACGCGTACGCCGAGGAATTCCCCGACCGCTTCGTGGACGCCGGCATCGCCGAGGAACACGCGGTGGGCCTGGCAAGCGGGTTGGCCCTCGGCGGCAAGAAGCCGGTGGTGGCCATCTACTCCACGTTCTTGCAGCGTGCGTTCGACCAGGTCATCATCAACAACGCGCTTCCGGATCTCGACGTGGTGTTCGCCATCGACCGCGCCGGCATCGTGGGCGAGGACGGGCCTACGCACCACGGCATATTCGACCTCGCGTACATGCGCATGATCCCGAATATGCGGGTGCTCGCGCCGTCCGACGAAGCCGAGCTCGTCCACGCGCTGCACACGGCGCTCGAGCTGGGTGGCCCCTTCGCCATCCGCTATCCGCGCGGTGCGGCCGAAGGCGTGGCGCTGCCCGAGGTTGCGCAGACGCTCGACGAGGGCAAGGCGCGCGTGGTGCGCGAAGGCGACGACGTGGCCATCCTCGCATTCGGGCGCATGGTGTCGCGGGCGAAGGGCGCTGCGGCGTTGCTGGCGCTCGATGGCATCGACGCGCGCGTGGTGGACATGCGCTGGGTCAAGCCGCTCGACGCCGAGGCTATCGCCCGCGCGGCCGAGACGAAGCTCGTGGTCACCGTCGAGGGCGGCATCCTCTCCGGCGGCGTGGGCGAGGGCGTGATCGGCGAACTGGCGCGTCAGGGTCGCATCGTCCCCACGCTCACGCTCGGCGTTCCCGACCGGTTCGTGCCGCAGGGCAAGACCGATCATCTGCTGCACGATTTGGGCCTCGATGCCGAGGGTATTGCCGCGTTGGTGCGGGAGCGTCTCGGACGCTAACCGCCTTCTTCAACGTGTTGTTGAAGCGCCGTCCGCCTGCCGCGGTCGGCGCTTTTCTTTACATTCGCCGCGCCCGATATACGCGTTCGACGAGCGATTTTACCTAAACTTGATCTTTTCGTTGCCCAATCCTGACAATGTATCTCTATCATGGCTCCGAGTGCTTTGTCTTGTTTGGTAACGGAAAGGGACGGCAGTTGAAAGCAACCGCAAGCGCGTGCGCACCCCTGACGGAAGGGGAGCGGCATGGGCTATGATTTAGGGGCGTTCGCCGCAGCGTTCATCGGGGATCCTGTTCTTGCCATCATCGTCGTGCTGACGTTGGGCGCGACCGTGGTGAACGGCGCCACCGACGCTCCCAACGCCATTGCCACCGTGGTGGGGACGAAGGCCATGCGGCCGGGGCCGGCCATCGCCATGGCGGCGGTATGCAACTTCGTGGGCCTCGCCGCCATCACGATGGTCTCGTCGGCGGTGGCCCTCACCATCTTCAAGATGGTCGATTTCGGAGGCGACAACCATGCTGCGCTCGTGGCGCTTGCCGCGGCGATGGTGGCCATCATCGTGTGGGGCGTGACGGCGTGGTACTTCGGCATTCCCACGTCGCAAAGCCATTCGCTCATCGCGGGCATCACCGGCGCGGCCATCGCGCTGCAGGGCGGCCTGGCCGGCGTGAACGGCGACGAGTGGATGAAGGTCATCTACGGTCTGGTTATTTCCACGTTTTTGGGATTCGGCACCGGCTGGCTGTTCACGAGGCTCATCAAGAAGCTGTGTTGGCGCGCCAGCCGCGCGAAGGCCAACTCCTTCTTCAAGTGGGCGCAGATCATCTCGGGCGCCGGCGTGGCCGTGCTGCACGGCGCGCAGGACGGCCAGAAGTTCCTCTCGCTGTGCATGCTGGGCATCATGATCGGCATGAGCGGGGCGGTGGACGCGAACGTCGAATTCCCCTTCTGGCTCATCATCCTCGTGTCGGCTACCATGGCGCTCGGCACGGCCGTGGGCGGCAAGAAGATCATCAAGTCGGTGGGCATGAACATGGTGAAGATGGAGCAGTATCAGGGCTTCGCCGCGTGCCTGTCGGCTTGTTTCTGCATCGGCCTTGCCACGTTCACCGGCATGCCCGTGTCCACGACGCACACGAAAACCACCGCCATCATGGGCGTCGGCGCTGAGAAGAGCCTGCGCACGGTGAAATGGGGCCTTGCCGGACGCATGGTGTTCACCTGGGTCCTCACCTTCCCCGGCTGCGGCTTGCTAGCGTTCGCCTTCACGCATTTGTTCTTGATGTTCTTCTAGGGAAAAGAAACCCCATCTTCGCTCCGAAAACACGCCACGTGCGCTGAGGCGTGTTTTCGGAGCGAAGATGGGGAATAAGCGCGGTGGTGAGGCGAGGGACGGCTTACGCTTCCTCTTCCACCACGTCGGCTTCGGGGGCGTTCTTCTTGACGCTCTCGATGCCCTTCTTGCAGGATTCCTTGGACTTGTACACCTGCGACGTGGCGATGACTTCGCCGTTGTCGGCTTTCAGGACGAAATGGCACCCCGAATCGGTGGTCTTGATCACGAACTTTCCCATACGACCGCACCCTTTCTCTTAGTTGGTGCGACGATCATACACCGCCGGGTAACCTCGATCGTGCCAGCTCAAGCGATTAAACCAGGGGTTGAGGATCAACTCGCTTCTCCATGATGTAGTCGTCCATGATGAAGCCGTTGCCGATATCGGTCTCAACCGCGTCGATGGTTTGGAACCCCTTGCCCAGGTACGCGCGAATACCCAGGTCGTTGTGCTTGTTCACCGTGAGATACATCGCTTCGAACCCGCGCTCGCGGCAAAGCCGCTCGTAGAACGCGATGGCCTTCGACGCGAACCCCTTGCCGCGCTCGTCGGCCAGCAGGTACACCTTCGAGATGAAGAAGCGGTTCGTCTCGGGCTCGGCATGGCCGCCCGTGTAGCCCACGATGCGCCCGCCGTCTTCCGCGCGCATGAACCAGTATTCGTAGGCGTGTTCGCGCATGTCGCGCTCGATGGCTTCGAGGCTCTGGAAGCTCGCCACCATGTAGTCGGTCTGCTCGGGGCCGATGAGGGCGGGCCAGTACTCGTGCCAGATTTCGTCGGCGAGCGCGGCAAGGCGCGCGCGGTCGTCGTCGGTTTCGATGGGGTCGAATGCGATGCTCATGGCGGATACCTTTCAATCGTGCGAACCCTCCTATTGTAACGTGTGCGCTTCGAGTTTGTTACCAGTCCTTTTTCGACGTGTTAACTCTGAGCGGTATGGCCGTTCACCTGCGCATATCGTGGCATCATCGGGGCGATCCCAACGGAATGGGCAACGATCGAAGGAGGTAGATGCGTATGGTTGACGCCGGAACAACCGCGTTCATGCTGGGGTGCGCGATGCTCGTGCTGCTGATGACGCCGGGGCTCGCGTTTTTCTACGGGGGCCTGTCGCGACGCAAGAACGTGGTGAACACGATGATCATGACGTTCGCCGCGCTCGGCATCGTGGGCGTGGTGTGGGTGGTGGCCGGATGGTCGTTCGCGTACGGCGGCGACGGCTCCCTTCCGTTCTTCGGAGGCTTCGATCAGCTGGGATTGCAGGGCCTCGTGGCCGCCATGACGAGCGAGGCTCCCGAAGCGCTGAGCCACGACGCGTACCCCGTGCTGGCCGACGTCGTGTTTCAGGCGGCGTTCGCCATGATCACGGCCGCCATCATCACGGGCGCGGTGGCGGGGCGCATGAAGTTCGGCGCGCTGTGCCTGTTCCTGACGGCGTGGGTGATGGCAGTGTACGCGCCGCTCGCGCACATGGTGTGGGGCGGCGAGGGCAGCCTCATCGGCGATGTGATCGGTGCGCTCGACTTCGCTGGCGGCGACGTGGTGCACATCAGCTCGGGCCTCACGGGCCTCGTCCTGTGCCTGCTGCTGGGGAAGCGCCGCGGCTTCGCGGTGCTGAGCTATCGCCCGCACAACGTGCCGTTCGTGGCGCTGGGCGCGGCGTTGTTGTGGTTCGGCTGGTTCGGGTTCAACGCGGGCTCGGAATTCGCCCCCGACGGCGTGGCGGCGCTCGCGCTGCTCAACACCGTGGCGGCTTCGGCGGCGGGCCTGCTGTCCTGGATGGTGGTCGAGCGTGTGCGCGTGGGCAAGGCCACGCTCGTGGGTGCGGCTACCGGTCTTGTGGCGGGACTCGTGGTTATCACGCCGGCTGCAGGGTTCGTGGAACCGTGGGCCGCGGTGGTGATGGGGCTCATCGTGTCGCCCGTGTGCTACGGCGCCATCTCGCTGCTCAAGGTGAAGATCGGCTACGACGACGCGCTTGACGCGTTCGGATGCCATGCGGTCGGCGGCGTGACGGGCGGCATCTTGACCGGCCTGTTCTGCGTGCCCGAGCTGTCGTGGACCGACTCTGGCGGCCTGTTCTACACGGGCGACCCTGCGCTGCTGGGCGCGCAGGTGCTGGGCATCCTGGTCACCGTGGCGTTCGTGAGCGTGGCCGGTCTCGTGCTGGGTGCGATCGTGCGGGCGTGCTTCAGGGGCAGCCTGCGCGTGAGCGAGGAAGAGGAGGCTCAGGGCCTCGACGTGGCCGTGCATGGCGAGAGCGCGTATCCCGCCTACGTGGGCCTGGACTGAGAGGAGCGTTTGGATGAAGAAGATCACGGCCATCGTGCGGCCCGAGAAGCTTGAGCCGCTCAAGGAAGCCCTGTTCGCCGCGCGCGTGTCGGGCATGACCATCTCGCAGGTGCAGGGCTGCGGCAACCAACACGGGTGGAAGGAGTACTACCGCGGCACCGAGGTGTTGCTCAACATGATTCCGAAGGTGAAGTTCGAGCTGGTGGTAGACGATGCCGACGTGGACGCCCTCGTGGCCCTCATCCGCGCCACCGCGCGCACCGGAGAGGTGGGGGACGGCAAGATCTTCATCTCCCCAGTGGAAGAAGTGGTGCGCATACGCACCGGTGAGAAAGGGGAAGCGGCAGTGTAGAGGGGCTTTTGCTCCTTGCTCCTTGCCCCC
>NZ_PPTT01000019.1 GCF_003339815.1 Eggerthella sinensis | reverse complement strand
GGGGGGAGGGCGCTCGCCGCCGGCGCAACCCCCCCCCTCACTCGTACGTTTCCACCAGGTCGATCAATTCTTGCTGCTTGTGCACGTCCAGCTTCCGGTAGATGTTCTCGATGTGCGTGCGCGCCGTGCCCTTCGCTATCTGCAAATCGCGGGCGATGATGGACAGCGTGCGGCCGTAGGCCAGCAGCACGATGACCTCGCTCTCGCGGGGCGTCAGCCCGTAGTCCTTCGCCACGCAGGCGCAATGCAGCTCGAGGCGCCCGGCTCCCGGGTCGGCGGCGGCCGGCATCTCGGCGGCGGGACCGTCGCCCTCCTTCTCCTTGCGGCTCGTGCGCATCGTCTGCGATAGCTGCGACACCACGCCCTCGGGCAGCACCATGAACGCCACCACCACAAGGCACAGCGTTGCCATCATGGCCACGACGGTGATCTGCACGTCGCCGTTCGCAATCATCGCGTCGATCACCCTGCCGCCGATGGTGCCCAGCGCCATGCCGGCGAACATGAACGCCACGCCCAGGCCGAAGATGTGCAGCGCGTTCTCGCTGCGGCGGCGCGACACGTCCACGAACAGCACCCAGGTGAGGATGTCGAAGAACTCGTAGCCCACGTTGATGAGCAGGATGGACACGGCGGCATGCGTGTCGAAGAACAGCGCGATGGCCACGAATCCCGCCACCATGATGGGCAGTGACAGCCGGTACGTGAGGGCCACGTTGAAGCGGTCGCGCAGCTTCGCCGCGATGAGCAGAAACACCACGCCTACCGCGATGAGCGCGAAGATGGCGCTGCCGCCGATGAAGGCGAAGGGGTCGGCCTGCGACGGGATGGCGTCGAACAGGCGGCACAGCAGCGAGAACGTCATGATGGAGAACATGAGCTTGCCCACGCCGAAGTTCACGCCGGGCTTGTCCTCGTCGGCTGCGCGTCCCGCATCATCCGCGCTCGCTGACGCGGCCGACGCGCTTTCCGCTGCTTCCTTCCGCTTGCGCGACAGCTCGCTCCACGACAGGCCCGTGCGGTTCGCCTCGAACAGCAGCAGCCCGAACGACAGCAGTGGGATCACCGCGAAGCCGATGAAGCTCGTGTGGTCGCTCGACATGCCGGCCACGAGCGCGGTGACGATGGCGGCGGCCGGCGAGGCGAACGCCGCGAAGATGGTGGGGTGGCGGGCGAAGCGGTCGCCCCACAGCACCTGCAGCGGCCCCGCGCCCATGCCGCCCACCACGAAGCCCACGGCCAGCAGCAGCTCGTTGTTCATCAACAGCGCCGCGGGGATGATGACGCCGCTCGCCGCGAGCGCCACGGGCGTGAAGCGGAACAGCGCAACGCGCACGATGCCTTCGCGCTTGCCGCTGCGGTTCACCACGAACGACACCGCGAGCGCGCTCACCGCACCGAACACCAGGTACATCCACGTGAGCGATTGCGTGGCGCCGGCTACGAGCGGCGCGCCCAGGCAGAAGACGATCCACGCGCGGCACAGGCCGAATCCGATGACGGTAATAAGGTAGTCGAGCGTGAGCGTATCGCGTTCGGCGGCGACCGCTTCCGCAGACCCTGCGACCGCCTGTTCTCCCGCGCTCATCGGGAGGCGCTCGGCCGCGAGCATCTCGTCTCCGTCTTTGGTGCGGTGCGCCATGTGCATCTTCTCCCCATTGTGTGCCCACGGGTCGCGCTGGCTCGCGCGGCTCCCTCCCGTATGCGTGAAAACCATAGCCTGCATCATACGCAATTTCTAACGTTGATCAAATAGGATCGAGCATCCGATAGGGTGCTGAGCTGGAAAATCCTATCCATCGTCAGAGGCCGTACGAAAAATCAGACTGCTCATCAGATGTGCGAAATGCGGCAGGAGCGTAGGGTTCTCGGTGCAAGAACGGATGCTTCCAAGGAGGGGCATCTCTGCTGGGAGAGAAGCAGAGGCCGTCGCCGCTGCGCTTGCCGGATCGTTTGATCGCGGGAGCAAGGGGACTGGTTCGTTCATCCGAGTATGGAGGAAGGAACACTATGAGCAAAGGCATGGAAGGCGGAGTTTCTCGTCGTTCGTTCCTGAAGGGTGCGGGCGTTGCTGCCGCCGCCGTGGCGGGTTCCGCTGCGCTGGCCGGCTGCGCGACGGACTCGGCAGGCGCGGCTTCGGGCGATTGGATGCCGAAGAGCTGGGACTACGAGACCGACCTGCTGGTCATCGGGTACGGCGGCGCGGGCATGTGGGCGTCCCTCATCGGCGCCGACGAGTGCGGCCAGGAAGTCATCGTGCTGGAGAAGGCCCCCGTTGAGGGTGGCGGCAACAGCCGTATCAACAACGGCGAGTGGACCATCGTCGAAGAGAACGAGAAGGACCGCTTCAAGAAGTACATCAAGGCCTTCACGCACGGCAAGACGCCCGACAACATGATTGAGGCGTGGGTCAACGAGTGCGCCCGCAACACCGAGTACGCCGACAAGTACGGCATGACCTACGAGGTGTCCGAGGTTGCGCTGGCCGGTGCCATTCCCGAGTACTACTTCCTCGACGACAACGCCTACGAGGGCTCCTGCAAGCTGTCCTCCGTCGACGGCTTCGGCATGCTGACGTTCCGCGAGCTCGATGCGCAGCGCGAGAAGCTGGGCGTGCAGGTTCTGTTCGACTGCCACGACGAGCGTCTCATCCAGAACCCCGAGACGAAGGAAATCGTCGGCGCCTACACGATGATCGGCTCCGAGGAGAAAACCGTCAAAGCGCGCAAGGGCGTCATCATGACGTGCGGCGGCTTCGAGTTCAACGAGGACCTCAAGAACGAGTACCTCAAGTGCTACCCCTTCAAGTTCGAGGGCTGGCAGTACAACACGGGCGACGGCATCAAGATGGCCGAGGACGTGGGAGCGAAGCTGTGGCACATGGATATGGCCATTTCCATGTACTCCATGTGGACGCGCGACCCCGAGAACGACTTCTCCATCCTGTACTTCATGCCTGACGTGAGCTACTTCAACGTGAACCGCCTGGGCAAGCGCTACGTCAACGAGAACAACATGGGCTCGCCGCACAACGGCTGGCACACGCTGCTGCACTTCGACGACGCCATCGACGACTACGATCGCATCCCGTCGTGGGGCATCTTCGACCAGAGCTGCTTCGACGCCGGCAAGCTTTCCACGAGCCAGGGCGACTTCTTCGAGTGCGGCAACTTCGCCTCCGACCTGCCGGACGAGATCCGCGCGTGGGACGGCTGGAGCCAGGACAACAAGGCCGAGCTCGAAAAGGGCTGGATCATCAAGGGCGACACCATCGAAGAGCTTGCCAAGAAGATCAAGGACTTCGACCACTGGATGGACCCCGAAACCCTCAAGGCCACGTTCGACGAGTATCAGGAGTTCTGCGAAGCCGGCAAGGACGCCCGCTTCGACCGTGACGCCAAGACGCTCAAGGCTTTGGATGCGGGCCCCTACTACGCCGTTTCCATCTACCCCGGCTCCTGCTCCACGCTGGGCGGCCCGATGAAGAACGAGCATGGTCAGGTGCTCGACACGGCGCAGAACCCCATCCCGCGTCTGTACTCGGCTGGCTGCTTCGGCAACTTCCAGAGCCACAGCTACGGCATCACCGGCGGCAACAACGCCGAGAACCAGGTGTGGGGCCGCATTTCCGCCCGCCACGCTTCGGACCTCGAGGCTTGGGACGCGAAGAAGTAACACCCCTTCCTGCTGTTCGTTCCGGCGCTGCCTCCCCATGGACGCCGGATGCGACTACCCCCTCGCGCCCGCCGATTCCCTCGGCGGGCGCATCCGGCGGGCACTCCGCCGGATGAACGACAAGACGATTGATAGGAGAAGCGCATGACCGTGCAAGCACACACCGCCGACAAGCGCCTCGTCGTGCTCGCCGTCCTCGGCGTCGTCCTCGCGCTCACGGCCGCGATGTGGTCGCTCGCGGGCTGCGCGCCGAAGGACACCTCCGAGGCACCGGCTCAGTCCGAGAAGAGCGATTCCGATTCCGCCTCCACGTCCGGCGCGTCCGCCATGGACGGCCAGCCGGTGAACTGGACGATGGAGTCCGATTGCTCGATGTGCCACACGTCCGAGGCTGCGTCAGAGACCGACACGGCCTGCCCGCAGGGTACCGCCCACAAGGCGGAAGGCGTCACCTGCACGCAGTGCCACACCGACGAGAGCACGCTCAAGACCGAGCATGCCGACGTGAAGTTCGGCGACAAGGTTGCCACGAAGGCCACCGTGATCACGGTTGACGCGGCCACCTGCGAGTCGTGCCACGGCACGCTCGAGGACATGGCCTCGAAGACCGCCGACTCCACGGCGCTCACCGACGACAAGGGCACCACGGTGAACCCGCACGAGCGCCCCGCCGGCGAGAAGCACGACGAGAACCCCGCGACGTGCACCGACTGCCACAACAACCACTCGAAGGACCTGAACAAGGACGCGATGAAGTACTGCGCGCAGTGCCACCACCGCGGCACGTTCGAGTGCGGCACCTGCCACGAGCTGCGCGAGCGCAGCGCGAAATAGCGTCGTATCGACCACGCATATTCGCTTGAGGCGGGAACCCTCCCTCCCTTCCGCCTCAAGACAATCCGAAGACCCGGCCCCTCCCTCGGCCGGGTCTTTTCGCTATACTGGCCCTTGACGTTGGTGGAGAGGGGTGGGGTATGGGCGCATCGAACGAACCGCGGTATCTCGAATACGGCGACGAGGAACTTGCGTACCTCGCCGCGCGCGACCCGAAGCTGGGCGCGATCATCGAGGCTGTGGGGCATGTGCAGCGCGAAGCGACGCCCGATCTGTTCGCGGCGCTCGTGAACTGCATCGTGGGGCAGCAGATTTCCACGAAGGCCCAAACCACCATCTGGAACCGTATGCTCGACACGTTCGGCGAGGTGACGCCCGAAACCATGGTGACCTGCTCCGATGAGGAGCTGCAGCAGGTGGGCATCTCGTTTCGCAAGGTGAGCTACATCAAGGGCGCCGCCGAGCGCGTACGCTCGGGCGAGCTGGATTTGGAGGCGCTGCACGACGCGTCCGACGACGAGGTGTGCCGCGCGCTGTCGGCGTTGCCGGGCATCGGCGTGTGGACGGCCGAGATGCTCATGACGTTCTCGATGCAGCGTCCGAACATCCTGAGCTGGGGCGACCTCGCCATCCACCGCGGCCTGCGCATGGTGTACCACCATCGTCGCATCACGCCTGAGCTGTTCGCGAAGTACCGTCGTCGCTACTCCCCGTACTGCTCGGTGGCCAGCCTGTATCTGTGGGAAGTGGCCGGAGGAGCCGTGCCCGGCCTGCGCGATTGGGCCCCGAAGCACCCCAAGAAGTGAGGGGTGGGGCAGGAGGTGCGATGCCGGCGCCTCCTGCATTTCGGATGTTTCACGTGAAACATCCGTTCTAGCTTTGCGATGACGACCTTGACGAAAGGGCCGCCGGATGATCCGGCGGCCCTTTTTGATTTCGATGGTGGGCGATGAGGGATTTGAACCCCCGACCTTGTCCTTGTAAGGGACCTGCGCTCCCGCTGCGCCAATCGCCCGCGTTTTCCACTGCCGTGCAGCGAGCACCCATTCTCCCATAGAAGACGCAATCGCGCAACGAATCCCCAGGAAAGTCGCATCTTGTTTCCGCCGTGCGGCGAGGGGGCACCCGTGCGCTTGATTCGCGCTTGATGCGCGCGCGAAAAACGCTGGAAATGCGTCGGAACCAGGGGCGCTGCGCGTAGGGGAGCCGTGTGCGCGAAGCGGAAATCCTGCTGGATCCAGGCGGCGTTTGATGGTGAGCTGCGTCATCGAACTGCTAGATGAGCTGGTCATACTGGTATCAAGGCAAACGGCGGAGAGGACGATATGAAGCGGAGCAGAACAACGATCGTTGGCATCGCCTGCGGGTTGGCATGCGCCGCCTGCGTGTTCGCGTACATGCAGGGCGTGCGGGGCGAAGCGGATGCGGCGCGCGCCGAGGCGTTGGCGCGCTACGGGGGCGAGCAGCTTGAAGTGTGCGTGGCGAAGCGTGACATCGCCGCAGGCGAGACGGTTGATGCGGGCGCGGTGCAAACGCGCATGTGGGTGGCCGACCTGCTGCCCGCCGAGGCGTTCCGGTCGGCCGACGACGTGGTGGGCAAGAAGGCGTCGTCAACCATCTTGGCGGGCGAGGTGCTGTCGGGGCAGCGGTTTCGCGATGCGGGGAGCAGGCTCGACGTCCCCGAGGGGTTGACGGCGCTCAGCGTGCCCGCGAAGGACGTGCAGGCGGTGGGCGGCGCGATTGCCGCGGGTTCGCAGGTGGACATATACGCAACGGGCGGCACGTCCACCGACATGCTGGCGAGCGACGTGCTGGTGCTGGCGACGAGCGCGGGTTCGCGGGAATCGTCGGACGCGAAGGTGTCGTGGATCACCGTGGCGGTGAAAGCGGAATCGGTGCAGGAAATCGTGGCGGCGGCGCAGAAGACCGAGCTGTACTTCACGCTGCCGGCATCGGGGAGCGAGGAGGAGCGATGACGACGTCGCTGGTGGCGCTGTGCGCCGATACGATGAGCTTGCAGCATCCCGAGGCCCTGGGGCTTGCGGGCGAGAATCTGGCGACGCAGGGGTGGCTGCGGCTGTTCTCGTCGGCGGAGGAGGCCCGTCGGTTCCTCCGGGCCGATCGTCTGGTGGACGAGGTGTGGGTGGCATCGAGCGACGACGTGGCGCCCATCAACCTGGCGGCTACGCTCAAGCGCGATCGCTCCGACCGGCGCGTATGCATGCTCGCGTTCGAGGATACGGGCTCGCTCAAGAGCCGGGTGAGCGCGACGGGCATCGACGAATCGTTGACGCGGCAAGCGCTGGCCGAGCGCTACGCGCGGCGGAAGCAGGCGAACGCGTGCGCGTGGGCGGCGTCGCCGATGCCCTGTGCCATGCCGACGCCGCACCCCGCGTCCCGACCGTCGGCCATGCCGCAGGCTCGGTCTCAGACGACGGTCGCGCCGTCGAGCGTGCGCTCGCGTCCTCGTGCGGGCTTCCTGCTGCCGGTGGTCAGCGGCAGCGGCGGGGCGGGCAAGAGCACGGTGGCGGTGGTGGCCGCCCTGCTTGCGCAGAGGATGGGGAACAACACCTTGCTGCTGGATTTCGACCTGCAGTTCGGCGATGCCCCCGCCCTCATGGGCGCGAGACAGCCGCTTGCCATCGACGAGCTTCTGGCGGCGCCCGCGCGCATCGAGCAGCTGCGCTCCGAGGGGGCATCGCCGGCGTTGCTCGCGGCGCCGCGTCATCTGGAAGACAGCGAGGCGGTGGTGGAGCGTGCGCCCGCGCTGCTCGATCAGCTGTTGGCGCGCTTCGACGTGGTGGTGGCGAATACCGGTGCCGCCTGGGCCGAACAGCATGCGCTGCTGCTCGAGCGCAGTTCGAAGGCGCTGTTCCTCGTGGATCAGCGTCCCTCGTCGCTGCGGGCGTGCCAGCATGCCCTCGACCTGTGCGGACGCTGCGGCATCGCAACGGGGCCGTTCCTGTACGCCGTGAATCGGTGCTCGAAGAACGCGCTGTTCACGTCGATAGACGTGTCCTGCGCGCTGCGGGGCGCGCACGTGTTCGAGCTGAAGGACGGCGGTTCCGAGGTGGAGGAATTGCTGGGCGCGGGCCTGCCGTTCGACCTGATCGAGGCGCGCAACGACCTATGCGCGAGCCTTGAGCGCCTTCTGCAGGGCGTGCTGCCGGGCGGTCGTGGCGCCGCTGTGCAGCCGGAGGGCGGTGCGGCCCGCGCGACGGGACTGCGCTTGCCCATGGGCAAGCGCTCCCGCAAAAGAAGGAGGGAGGCGGCGCCATGTCCCTTATGAGTCGCGTGCGCGACATCGACGACGCTCCCGCCGGGTCGACCGAGCCGAACGGAGGCGCTCTCGAGAAGCTCAAGGAGCAGATGCAGACGTTCGTTTCCACGGACGAGATCGCCTCCATCATGGTGGAGCAGCCGAGCCGGGCGCGCAACGAGTTGAAAAGCGCCTGTCGCCAGGTGTTCGAAGGCGCCATGTGGGCGGCAGTGCCCCTGCACGTGCGCGAGCAGCTGGTGGAGGAGCTCATCGACATGGTGTTCGGCTTCGGTCCGCTCGAGTCGCTGTTGGCGGACGAAACCGTCACCGAGATCATGGTGAACGGGCCCGATGCCGTGTTCTTCGAGCGCGACGGGCGGCTGTACCCGAGCGATCAGCGTTTTGCGGACGAGGGGCAGCTGCGCGCTCTGGTCGATCGCGTGCTCGGGCCTCTCGGACGGCGCATCGACGAGGCATCGCCCATGGTGAACGCCCGCTTGCCCGAAGGCCATCGCGTGCACGTGATCATACCGCCGCTTGCGCTCGACGGCCCCGTGATGACGGTGCGCAAGTTCGCCAAACGCGTCATGACCTTGGATGACATGGTGGAACGCGGGTCGTTCGACGAGCGGATGCGGACGTTTCTCGTGTGGGCGGTTCGCGCGCGCAAGAGCATCGCCGTGTCGGGCGGCACGGGCAGCGGCAAAACCACGTTGCTCAACGCGTTGTCGTGCGAGCTGTCGCCCGAGGAGCGCATCATCACCATCGAAGACTCGGCGGAGCTGCGGTTTCTCGAGCATCCGCACGTCGTGCGGCTCGAGGCGCGCCCGCGCAACGCGGAGGGCACCGGCGAGGTCACCATTCGCGACCTCGTGACGAACGCCTTGCGCATGCGTCCCGATCGCATCGTCGTCGGAGAGTGCCGAGGGGCCGAGGCCCTCGATATGCTGCAGGCCATGAACACCGGGCACGATGGGTCGCTCACCACCTTGCATGCGAATTCGCCGACCGACGTGGTGGCGCGCCTCACCACGATGGTGCGCTACGCGGTGGACTTGCCGGTTGACGTGATCGAATCGAACGTTGCAAGCGCTTTCGACCTCATCGTGCAGACGGCGCGCTCGTTGGACGGCACGCGCTTCGTTTCGGAGCTTGCGGAGCTCGCGTACGACCGCGAGAAACGCTGTTGCCGCGTGCGCGTCCTCTATCGGCGCGAGCCGTCGGAGTGCGAGGGCCGGTGGCGGGCGTTTCCCGGCTGGCTTGACGGATTGTCCGATGCGGGAATCGCCGCAGATGGGGAGGTGGAGCAATGGAAGCGTACGTCATGGCGGGCGGCGTAGGCGTGATGGCGGCCTTCGGCTGCGGCGCGGCAGCGTGCGCTTCCTGGCGCGGTCGCGCCCGGCGCGGATCGGCGAGCGCCGTTCGCGGCGACGGCGTGCACGCCGGACGCCTTGCGTGGTTGCTGCGCAACGGGGTTCGTTGGACGCGGCCCGTCGCGCGTCTGCTGCTGGGGAATCGGGGCGTGGAGAGGCTCGTGCGCGAGGCGGTGCAGGTTGCGGCGGACCGCGCGTGGACCACCACCGAGGAATCGCTGGCATCGGTGTGCGTGGTGGCGCTCGCGGGCGCCGTGCTGGGGGCGGGCGCTGTCGCAGGGTCGCTCGTTGCCGGGTTGGCCGTGGCTGCCTGCATCTGCGTGTGCGCGGCCGTGTGGCTTCGGACGGTGCAGGACAAACGACGCGAAGCCATGCGCGAGGCCGTGCCCGACGCGCTGCGCTCGATGGGCGCGTGCTTCCAGTCGGGGCTGTCGTTGTTGCAGACGTTTCAGCAGGTGGCAAGCGAAGTGCAGGAGCCGCTCGGCGCGCTGTTCGCCCGCGCGGCGCATCGGCTGGAAACCGGCGAGAGCGCCGAGCAGGCGCTTGAGGTGCTGCGCGGCGGGTCCACCGTGCCGGAGTTGGCTTTCGTCGCCGTGGCGCTCGACGTGCAGCATCAAGCGGGCGGGAGCATGAAGCAGGTGCTCGACGCTGCGCTCGACACCGTTGAGAACGAGATCGAGCTGCGGCGCTCGCTGCGCGTGCAAACGGCGCAGGCGAAGCTGTCGGCGCGGGTGGTAAGCGTGCTCCCCTTCGTGCTCATTGCGGTGTTCTCGCTGGTGAGCGAAGGGTTCCTCGCTCCTTTCTTCGCAAGCCCCCTTGGGCTGGCGTTGTTGGCGCTGGCCCTGGGCATGCAGGCGGCGGGCATTGCCGTGGTGCGGCGCATGCTGGCCGTGGAGGTGGTCTGAATGGCGGCGATGGGTCTTGCGCTTGTGATGGCGGCCGTTGGCGGCGGGCTGCTGGGCGTTTCGTTCTTGCGAAGGCGCGATGCGCGCACACGACGGGATCGGCTGAGAAAGGCGGCCGCCACGCGAAGCGTGCGCGAGGAACGAGGGCTCGTGGGTTTCGTGGCCGACCTCAGCCAAAAGCTGTCGCTCGGCGCCACCGATGCGCTGACGGCTCGCATGCCGCTCGGCCGGCTCGGTCGGTGGTTTTCCGAGCGGGCGAAACGGGCCGGCCTCGAGCGCGTCGTGTCTCCCGAAGGGTTTTGCGAAGCCGTCGTGCGGCTCATGTGCGCCGGCGCCGTGGCGGGTGTGCTCGGGGGCGCGATCTTCTCGACGGAGCTCGCCGTGCTCGGTCTCGTTGCGGGCGCTGCGGGCGGCGCGTTGGCCATGCCGCGCGCGGTGAACCGCGCCTCCCGCGAACGCGCCCATGGCCTCGAGCGCGATCTGTCCGAAATGCTCGAGGTGGTGGCGCTCGGTCTGCGCAGCGGCCTTTCGTTCGATCGCGGATTCGCTCTGTACGGGGCGCACTTCGATTCGACGTTGGCCCGCGCCTGCATGGGCGTGCAGCGGTCGTGGTCGATCGGCTTGACGAGGCGCGACGAGGCGCTTCGCGATTTGGCGGCATCGTACGATTCGCCCCTGTTCGCGCGCGTGGTGGAAAGCATGGTGCGCTCGCTCAGGTTCGGTTCGTCGTTGGCGGAAGGCCTCGAGTCGGCCGCGACGGAGGCCCGCGCCATGCACCGGGCGCAGGTGGAGGAGCGGGTGGCGAAGGCGCCGGTGAAGATGATGGTGCCTACAGGCACGCTCATCCTCCCCGCCATGTTGTTGCTGGTGTTGGGGCCGGTGCTGCTTGAACTGATGGAAGGGCTATGAGGATGAGGAGGTTCGCCCATGGAGGCGTATTGGAGAGGGATGGCGCGCCTGACGTGCCGCGCGCGGCAGATCGTGCGTCGGGAAGAGGGGCAGGGCACGACGGAGTACGCGATTCTCGTCGGCGTGCTCGTGGTGATCGCCATCATCGCGATCACGATCTTTCGCCCGAAGCTCCAGGAGCTTTGGGACGCCATCGCCGAAGGGATCAACGGATTGTAGCCGGCGGTGCCCGCGCGTGCTTTGCGCGGGATGAGCGTGGGCAGGGAACGGTGGAGTTCGCGCTGGTCGCCGCTGCGTTTCTGGCAGTGGTGGTTGCGTGCGGCGCGCTGTGGCAGGTGTTGGAACGGGGCTTGTTCGTCGACCATGCGGTGACGTCGGCATCGCACCACGTGCAGATGGCGGCACCGGGCTCGCTTGCCGATGTGTTCTTGTATTAGCGTGAGAGGAGGATGGATGAAGCGCATCGACGAAGCAGGTCAGGCGACGGTCGAGGCGGCGTGTTTGCTGCCGGTGCTGTTCGTCGGATTGCTGCTGCTGTTGCAGCCGGGCATGCTGTTGTACGACCGCGTCGTCATGCATGCGGCGGCGACGGAAGGCTGTCGGCTGCTTGCGACGAAAACCGCTACGGCGGGCGATATGACGGAGAGTTGCGAGGCGTTCATCCGGCATCGCCTGGGCGCCATCCCTCCTGTCTCGTGCTTTCACGTGCATGAAGGCTCGTGCAGCTGGGACATCCGCATGGAGGGCGACGAAGCCGCAGATGTCGTGCGCGTGACCATCGCAACCGAGGTACGGCCTCTGCCGCTGCTCGATGCGGGCGGGGCGCTGCTGGGCATCGTGAACGGCAACGGCAACCTCGAAGTGCGGGTGGAGGCCGAGCAACCGACGCAGCCGGCGTGGGCGCGCTCGTCGGGTGCGGGCAACGACCCTGCCGGTTGGGTGGGGGCGTGGGCGTCATGAGGGGCATGGAGTTCAGAGACGAAGAGGGCCTCACCACCGTCGGCATGGTGTTGGCGCTGCTCATTACGCTCGCGCTCGTGTTTTCGGCGGGACGGGCGTACCGCATCGGCTCGGCGGCGTCGGAGGTGCAGAACGTGGCCGACGCGGCGGCGCTGGCGGCGGAAAACGAGATCGGCGAGTTCATGATCGTCGTGCACGTGTGCGACGCCGTCGTGCTGTCGCTCTCGCTCACGAGCCTGGCGGCTACCGGCCTCGGCATCGCGGCGCTGTGCACGCCCGCAACGGCGACGGCGTCCGAAACGCTGCTCAAGGCGGGCAAGGACGTGGCGCATGCGCGCGACACGTTCGCTCGGAAGGCGGCTGACGGGCTCAATCGGCTGCAGCGCGTCCTGCCTTTTCTGGCAGCGGCGAACGCGGCTTCGGTGGCATCCGCGAACAACGGAGCCTCGTCGAACTATCTGGCGCTTGCCGTTCTCGCGCCGGCCGCCGGCGAGGACATCGCCGTAGGAGGGGCCGAGGAGCTGGATGAGCTGGGCGCCGACGTCGATGCGGAGGCGGAGGACGTGCGGCAGGCGGCACGCGAGGCGGAGCGTGCAGCCGAGCAGGCGAGCGAAGCCAAGCGTCGCGCGTTCGAGCACGATTGCGGATTGAACCCCTCCTACTGCATGTACGAGCGCGCCGCCTCGCTTGCCGGGATGGCTGGTGCCGAGAACCCGCTGTTCAACAGCGTCGATGCCTGGTCGTTTTCCGTCGCGCTCAAGCGGGCGCAGGCGTATTATCCGCGCCGTCTCGCCGAGGAGGCGCCGGCGGACGGCACGGTGGCGGAGCAGGCGCGGTCCGCGTTGCGCACGCGGTTCTACTCCTACGCGGTGGAGGAGATCCGCCGGGGCTACGTGCGCGAGACGGAGGATTCGTTCGAAGCCTTCTTCCCACATCTGCCGAAGAACACGTCGGAGATGAGGGGCACGTCGCTCTACGCGGAGGCGGTGTACCCCTGCACGGCGAACGACGAGGGACGGACGGTGATGCATGCGTGGTCGGGGTGTCCCGACGCGACGGCGCCGACGGGCGTCGGGTCGATTTCCCAGATGGAGGCGGGGGCGTACCCCACGTGCGCGCGGTGCGAGTTCTCGGCGGCGAGCATGGGCAAGGTGGCAGCCGCCTCGAGCTCCATCGACAACGGCTTCGAATACCACTACGAGGCCGTGGCCGTTGCCGCCGACGACTACGTCAAGGCGCGTGCGGCGCTCGATCCGCTGTCCCACGAGGTGAAGCGGCGGGCGGGAGGCCTGCTCGAGCAGGTGAAGAAAGCGCTCGGAGCTGTTGCGGGCAAGCGCATCTCCGCGCAGCCGCCAGGACGGTACGGCGTGATCGCGCTCGTGGCGAACACGGGAAGCGTCGCGGCGTCGGATGGGTTCGAAAGCTCGTTCGTGAGTGGCGCGGGAACGCTCGGCACGCGTGCGGCGGTGTCTGCCGCAACGTTGGTGGCCGATGCGTCCGAAGACGGTTCGACGGTGGTGTCGTCGCTGCTCGACGGGTTGAAGGGCCAGGGCGGGGCGGCTGTGGGAGCGCTCGGCATCGTGCTCGATTGCTGGTCGGGAATGCTCGATGCCTACGCGCGGGGCCAGGGCGCGCTCGACGAAGCGGTGTCGTCGGCGCTCGACGGATTGCCGCTTGCAGGTGCCAGCGGGTTGGGCGCTTGGGCGGCGGGCGCGCTGCGCGAGGTGGTGCAGGCGGCGGGGCTCGAGCCCGCGAACCTCGATGCGCTCAAGCCCGTGCTAGTGAACTCGGCCCATGTGGCGGCGAAGGACGACAGCGCGCTCGGTGCGCGGCTGCTCTCGCTCAAAGAGCAGGCGATCGCGCACCCTCTCGGATCGAACGACGTGTTCGCCTCGATGGTTGGGGCGGTTGAGAGCGACGTGGTGGAGGGTATCCAGGGGTTCGACGGAACGATCGACATTGCCACGATAGAGCTTTGGGGCGACGGCGGTCCGTCGATTCCCGTGAAGATTGCGCTTCCTCCTGCGGCCAGGGATGCGGCATCGGATCTCGTGCGGCGGCTTGCCGATGGTCTGCGATCGGTGTACGCGCAGGTGACGGGGGTGAGAGTGTGGGAATAACCAGGGGCGTGGGCAGGAGGGCGCACGTGCGGCGTCGATGCGAGCGAGGGCAGATGACGGTCGAGCTGGCGGTGGCGTTTCCGGTGCTCATCATCGTGGCGGTGATCGCGGTCAACGCGCTCACGTTCTTCTCGGAGTGCAGCTCCTTCGACAACGTCTTTCGCGACGCCGTGCGCATCCATGCGGCGTCGCCGGCCTCCGGGCAGGGCGTCGAGCAAAGCGCGGCGATGGTGCAAGCGACGCTGACCGAGCGGTTCGATGCCGCGAACGAAACAGCGCGCGTGACGGTGGAGGGAGCAACGGCTGGTCACCTGCGCTTCTCTGCCACGTTGGAGTACGCGCCCACGCTGTTCGGCTTGGGTTTGCGCTCGTCGGTGTTCGGGATAGCGCTGCCGCCGTTAACGCATGCGGCGACGATGACGCTCGACTGCTACAAACCGGGCGTGCTGCTATGAGGCGGCGTGCCCCGCTCGCGACGCGTCGCCGCCGGGCCGTGATGTTCGTCGCGGTTCTCGTCGTGGGGCTGTCGGGGGCGCTTGCGGTCGCTTCGGCGGACCGCCCCAGCGTGGTGCGCGAAGTGGGAGGCGAATTCGTCGAAGCGCGCACGGGCGATCCGCCGCGGGGGTTCGAGGACGAAGTGCTGCGTCTCGATGGACGTGAGGACGTGCGTGTGGAAGAGCGGTTGGGGCTCGTCGGCTTCTCCTGCTCGGGCGCGGCGGAGAAAACGTTTTCGTCGCTTGAACAGGAGTTGCAGGCGAAGGGATGGCTCGGTGTGGAAAGTGGGAATGAGGGATGGAAATCGTTCGTGAAGAACAGCGGGACGTATCGGTGGGCGTTCGTCGCGTGCGTGCGCGTGGGCACGTGGACGAGCGTGGTGGTGCGCTATGCGACGGCGGCGGCATGACGGCTGCGGGGCAGCCGCTCAGGCTCGCAACGCGCGCCGCGCGTAAAACGAAGGGGCTGCTCCTGTCGCGCGAGCATGCCGAGGCGCTGCTGCTTGCGCCGTGCTGCGACGTGCATACGGCGGGCATGCGCCATCGCCTGGATATCGCGTTCGTGGATGCGCAGGGGCGCGTGCTCGAGGCGCATCGCGACGTGGGTCCGTTCCGGAGGCTGCGCAACAAGGGCGCGGCGGCGGTGGTCGAGCGCTTCTCTTCGTGTTCGACGCCGTGGTTTTCGGCAGGTGATCGTATCGGAGTGGTTTGTCTGGAAGGAGAACGTCTATGAAAACGTGTCCCATCTGCGGCGCGCGAGCATTCGACGATGCGGAGGTGTGCTACGGCTGCCTGCATCGGTACGAGGGGGCTGACATGGGGGCGCCGGGACCCGTTGCCCCCGTGGCGCCGCCGGGACCCGCCACCCCCGCGGTATCACCGGGGCCTGCCGTCCCCGTCGCTTCCCCTTGTGCTTCCGCGCCGTCCGGCGATGCGGGATGGGTCGTGCGCTTCGAGCTTCCCGGCTACGAGTCGGTGGTCGATGCGGACGGCCGTGCGGGGTTCGTCGTGCGGTTCCGCCCGGAAGCGCCGTGCGGGGCCGATGAGCGCCGCCGGGCGGTTGCCGCCCGCGGCACGCATGCGCGCGATGCTCCTGCGCCGCGCGCTGCGATGCCGGAGCGTTCCTGATGATGTCGTCGGCAGCAGGCGCTTTGGCCTGCGGATTCGCGAGTGCGCTTGCGGGCTGGTTCCTTGTGCCCTGGTTGGCCGACGCGGTTTCGAAACGTGCCTATCGGCGGTCGCATACGTGGTGGTGGGAGTCGCTCGCCTGCTATCGGGAGTTCAAGCGCGCCCATCCGCAGAGGGAGCCGTCGTCGCGTGCACCGGGATCGGAGGGTTCTCTGGGGCTCTGGCGCGCGCAGGCGATGGGCGCCGCACGGGCCGGAACCCTCCCGCGAGAGCGCGTTCGCGCCCTGGTCGAAGCTGGCTGCGCGGTGGATGCCGAGGCGGCGCAGCGCACGGAGGCTGAGCAGCGCGACCGATGCTCGTTCCGGGCGAAGCCGTGGCAGCGCGCGCTGTGCGCGATCGGCTGCGCCGCGGGCGGGGCGCTTGCATTCGTGACGGGCTCCTGGCTGCCGGGCGCGGCGTTGGCCGTGGCGACAACCGCCATGACGGTGGCTGTCGTGTGCGATCTGCGAGCTCGCATGGTGCCGCTCGAGACGTGCGCGGTGCTCGCCCTGGCAGGCGTGGTGTTTCAAGGGTCCCTGGTCGGGGCCGAGGGGGCGCTGGCGGGCGGCGCGTTCGCCGCGGTCGTGGTGGCGGGCTGCTGGGCGGTGAACGGCCTGTTCGGGCGCACGGGAAACGCGCCCGTCGGCTACGGCGACGTACGCTGCATGGCAGCCTTGTCGCTGGCGAGCGGGTTCGCGACGCCGCTCGGCATTGCCGCCTGCTACGCAAGCGCGGCGGTGTTCTCGCTCGGGGGCATCGCCATGAGAAGGCTGTCGTTCAAAAGCGGCATACCCATGGCGCCGTTCCTGGCGTTATGGCTGCTCTTCGGGGCGGGGGCGTGCATGTACGCACAGTGATACCAACGACAAGAAGGAGAAGATCGATGAAAACGAAGGATTGCGGGACGGTTCTGATGGATGCAGCTCCGAAGGATTCGGCTCTGAACCGTGCAGCGCTCGACGACGCCGCCCCGAAGCAGAGCAAGCTCAAAACGCTCGCTTTGGTGGGAGAGGAGGACGGCGGCTCCGAGATCGTGCAGACGGTCATCGTGCTGGGGTTCGCGGTGGGATTGGGGGCGGCGTTGCTCCTATTGCAGGGCAACATCCAGACGGCTATCACGAAGGCGGGGACGTCGGTCACCGACATGTTCTCGAAGATCACGTCCGGTGCGGCGTAGGGCTTCGTCGGACAGGGGCGGCAGCGTGGTGGTGTTCGTCATCGCCCTGCCGCTGCTGCTCCTGTTTCTCTTCGCGGTGATCGACCTGGGGCGCACGGTGTTCTTGTCCATGGCGCTGAACGACGCGGCCCACGCCGTCTGCCGCACGGTTTCGGAGCAGGCGGGACAAAGCGCCTCGGAGTCTCAGATGCGTCAAGCGGCGTTCGAGGCATCGCCCGCACTCGACCGCGATGGTCTGCGGCTTCGCATAGCGGTGCAGTACGGGGAGCTCGAGGATCGCGCATACGCGCACCGGTTCTACGACGAGGCTGCGGGGCGGTACGACGAACGGGTTTCGCACACGCGTACGCGGGCGGTGGAGGTGTCGGTCGAGCTCGAGGGCGCCTACCTCACACCGTTGGGCGATGCGCTTTCGGGTGCGGCGGGAGAGGGGGCTGGCCGGTTCGTGTATCGGGCGCAGGCGAGCGGCGAGGCGGATGCGACGGTGGAAGGGGGTTCATGGTGAGTCGTTCGGAGCGGGGAAGCGAGATCGTGCAGTTCGTCGTGGTGCTGCCGCTCTTGCTCGCCATGCTGTTCTCCATCATGCAGCTGGCGGGCATGATGCTTGCGACAAGCCAGGTGTCTTCCGAGATCACCCGCGCGTGCCGTCAGCTCGACGTCGTGGGGTTTCAGCGAGCCGCCGACAAGGAACGGTTCGTCAAGGACGGCATCTTGGGCGCGTCGACGCAGCTTGATCCTGATCGGCTGAGCGTCGGCGGCGTTACCTGGGCGTACGAGAAAAGGACGCAGCGGCAGGACGTGGAGGACGGAAGCGTTCTCGAGCAGGAGGCGCTCGTGGCCATCGCCTCGTACGACGTGCGGTACCGGTTGCACGCCATCGCCGATCTGCCCGGCCTGACGGGGAAGGTGCTCGAGCGCCATGTGCGCTGCTCGCTCGTCGATGGCCGGACCATCGAGATCGAACGGGGCTCGTCGTGAGGTGGCCGGCTCGGCGCGACGAGCGCGGCACCGTGCTTCCGCTCGTGGTGGTTTCGGCGCTCGTGCTCATCGCGGTCGTGGCGTTCGCGGTTGATCAGGGCATCGCCTATGCGGCGAAGGCCCGGCAGGAGAACGCGCTCGATGCGGCTCGTGCCGCATGCATGGACGCCTCGTTCGCGCTCGTGGCGAAAAACGCCGAGGACCCGGGTGCGATGGTGGCGGCTTGCGCGGTGCGGGCGCTACGCGATCAGGGATTCGACGGAAGCGTGTCCATATGGTTCTACGAAGTGCCCGCAGCGAATTCGTCGAAGACGGAGCGGCATTGGACGATTGGCATGCAGGTGAGCGAGCAGTCGTCCACGGTATTCGCGCGCGGGTACGGCATCGAGAGATTGCCGGTGGCGTCGTACCGCGTGATGACGGCCATGCCCTACGCCGGCGAAGCGGTGTGGCGCCCCTCAACGCGGCGCTGCGGTCGCTACGACTTTGCGCCGGGGGCGGGCGAGGCGAACGGTGCCTACACCGCGCTCGCGACGCTCGGGGATTTTCCCGACGAGCTGGTGGAAGCGACAAGGGCCGCGATGCCCGAAGCGACGCAATGATACGAGAGAGGATACGGCTATGGTGATGGCTGGCAACGGCGGGGAAAGAGCGGCGTGGGGCGGCGGGTTCGCTGCCCGCGCATCCCGCCAGGACGAGGGAGCCGCTTCGGCGGGAAAGCGGGAGCATCCGCCGATCAGGCGCGAGGAGCGTGCGGCGCCGAACACGCCGCCTCGCACGGCAGCGGCCCCGCGCACGGCCGCGCCCCCGCGCGAAAACGGCATGCGCCGGGTCAAACGGCTTGCAACCGTCGCGGCGGTGTCGGTTGCCCTGGCGGTGACGTCGCTGGCATACGGAGCGTGGTCGTCTGCGGTCGCGCGCGCGGACGTGGAGCACGCCACCGTAGGCGCCGTTCCCACGTTGGTGGCGACGGCGGACATCCATGCGGGCGATGCGCTGTCATCGGCGCTCGTCGAGACGCAGGACGTGCCTGCGTCCTATCGCTCGGCGGGTGCGCTCGGTGCCGAGGCGTTGACGGCCGACGGAGCGCCTGCGGGCGGCCGTGCGCTGGTCGACATTCCCGCGGGAACGCAGATCGCCGCGGCGTTCGTTGCCGGGATGGACGGCGCCGACCGCCTGTCATCGGCGCTTGCCGCCGGCAAGGAGGCGGTGACATTGGCCGTCGATGTGGAGACGGGGCTTGCCGGGCGCGTTCGTCCGTACGATACCGTGCGCATCGTTTCGGCCGAAGGCTCCTCGTCGGGGGAGGCGTTTCTCGAAACCGTCTGCGCCCGTGCCCGCGTGCTTGCGGTGGGGGACGACGTATCCGGGGCGCAGAGCGCTTCGGCGTCCGTGACGGTGGAAGTGCTGCCGGAGGAGGCCGACGCTGTTCGCGAAGCGCAGTACGCGGGTCGGGTGAGCTTGGTGCTTGTTGCGGCAACGGACGCGCTCGACGAAGGGGAGCCCGATGGACAGGTCGACTGAGCGCGCGCTCAAGCGGGCCGTGCGCGACGAAGCGTCGGTGCGGCTGCGGGGCGGGGCGTCGAGTCCGACGGCCGTTGAGGGCCTCATTCGCCGTTTGGTGGAGGAGATCGCGCACGAGTCGGGCGTTTCCCTCGACCCCTTCGAAGCCGAAGCGCTGTCGCGCGCGATGATCGACGACTTCCTTCATTACGGCCCGCTGCAGCAGCTGCTCGAGGACGATTCCGTCACGGAGATCATGGTCAACGGGGGCGGCGTCGACCCGCGCGATCCGGCGCTGCCCTTCCGGGAGCCCATCGTGTACGTGGAGCGCGCCGGACGCATCGAATACCGTCCCGATATCGTGTTCGACGATGCCGACCACGTGCGTCGCGTCATCAACAAGATAGCCGAGCAGGCGGGCAAGCGGTGCGACGAAGCGCATGCCATGGGCTGCGCGATGCTGCCCGGCGGCAGGGCGCGCGCCACCTACGTCGTGCCGCCCATCGCTCCCGACGGCCCCGCGCTCAACGTGCGCACCTTCTCGGCGGACATGCTGGGTATGAACGACCTGCTGCGGGCCGGCATGCTCACCGAAACGATGTCCGAGTTCTTGCGCTCGGCGGTGCAGGCGCGCTGCCCCGTGGTGATCTCGGGAGGAACGGGCTCGGGCAAAACCACGCTGCTCGGGGCGCTGTCGGGCTTCATCCCGCCCGAAGAGCGCGTGATCACCATCGAGGACACGCCCGAGCTGCGGCTGCAAACGCCCCATGTCGAACGCATGCAAACGCGCGAGGCCAATACGGAAGGAGAAGGCGCGGTCGGCATGCGCGAGCTCGTGGCGCTCTCATTGCGCCGCCGTCCCGACCGCATCATCGTCGGCGAGTGTCGCGGAGCCGAGGCCTACGACATGCTGCAGGCCATGCAGACCGATCATCCCGGATCGATGACCACGGTGCACGCGAACGATCCAGGCAATGCCATCAGCCGTCTGCGCACGATGGTGGGCTATGCCGACGGCGATCTCAGCCGCGAGGTGATCGTGCAGCAGATCGCCGAGTCGCTGCAGGGAGGCCTCGTCGTGCATGTAGAGCGCTTGCGGGACGGCAGTCGCAGGGTGACGAGCATCGTGGCCATTGACCCGCTGCCCGAGGGAAGCGCGGTCATCCCGCGCGCCGAGCTCTTCCTGTTCGAGGCCGAGGGCCTCGATGCCTACGGAGGGGTGGCGGGATCGTGGCGCGCATGCGGCGTGCAGCCGCAGCGCATCAAGGAGCGCATGAGGTCGATGGGCGTTTGGTACGACCCCGCGTGGTTCTTCGAGCAATAAAGGAAAGGTGGTGGTGCGAGATGAGTGGTGCGATTCCCCTGCTGTTACTGGCCGCCTGCGTTGCGGTTGCCCTGGGGGCGTATGCGCTCGTGCGGCAGGCCTGCGCGGCGCAGCGACGTCGTCGGCTTGACGATAGGGATTTGTACGAGGCGGGCGAAGCGGCCGCAACCGAGCGGAAGAAGGTTCGGCTTCCCCGGCTGACGGCTCTGCTTCACGAGACGGGCCGCGAGGGTTCCGCCGTCGGCTGGATTGCCCAGCTTGCCGCGCTCGCGTTCGTCGTGTTCGCGGTAGCCACGGCGCTGTCCGGTCGGGCGGTGGTGGGAGCGGGCGCGGGGGCGGCCGTGCTCGGGGCGACGGGCATGCGCCTTCACCTGCTGCGCAAGCGTCGGCAAGAGCTGCTCTCCCAGCAGTTCACCCGCGTTCTGCCGCAGGTTGCGGCCAGCGTGCGCAGCTCGCTCACGCTCGAGCGAGCGCTGCGCACGGCCGCTTCCCATGTGGAGGACCCGCTTCGCGAAGAGGTGGCGCGCGTGCTTGCCGATGCGGCGTACGGCACGACGCTGGCCGAAGCCTTCGAGCTCATGGCCGCGCGAACGGGCGACCCCGACGTGCGCGCCCTTGCCGCCGCCGTTCGCATCCAGCAACGGTTCGGCGGCGCCATCGCCCCTGTGCTCGACCTCATCGCGCAGCACGCGGCGGCGCGGCAACGCGCCGCGCGCGAGCTCAAGACCGAGCTTGCCGGGACGCGCTTGGCGAAGTGGTTCGTCGCGTGCTCGATGCCCGCGATCTTCTTCATCATGTTCGCGACCAACGCCGACTTCGCGCAGTTCTACACGCACGAGCCGCTCGGTTGGATCGTGCTCGGCGTAGCGCTGTGCTCGGAGCTGTTCGGCCTGTTCGCGTGCCAACGCATCACCTCGGTGGATCGGAGTTCCTCATGAACGTCATGGCGTGCGCGTTTCTCGTAGCGGGAGCGGCGGCGGGAATCGTCGCGTACGAAAGCGCGGTGCGCTATGCCGTGCCCCATCGACGCGAGGCGCCGGCGTCCGAGCGTGCCTCGCGCGCTCGGGGAAGGTCGAGCCGTGTCGCCGAGGCGGTGGGCTCGCTCGCGGCGGCGCTCGAGCGCTTCGCGCCGCTGTCCCATGCGGATGCCGATGCCTGTCGCGACCGCTTGATCAGGTCCGGCATGGTGATGGAGCCGGAAACCTGGCGCTGTGCCCGCGCGCTGGCAACCGTGGGCTGCGCGTTCGTCGCGGGCGCGGTCGCGCTTGCGGCGGCAAGCGCCCCGTGGGTCCTCGCAAGCGGCGTGGCGGCGGGCGCGGTTGCCGGGTGGCTGCTGCCGAACGCGGTGCTGGCAAACAGGGAGCGGGCTCGAAGGCGGGCAATCGAAGCGAGGCTTCCCGATGCGATGGAGCTGCTCGGCATTGCCATTGCCGCGGGGTCGCCGGTTGAGCAGTGCTTCCGCGAGGTTGCCGCAAGCATGACGGGTCCCATCGCGCAGGAGCTGGCAACCGTCGATCGGGAGGTGAACCTGCTCGGCCATTCGCGCGAGGAGGCGCTTGAGCACCTGGGGCAACGGTGCGGCAGCCAGGAGGTGCGCGCGTTCGTGGCGCAGATGACGCAGGCGGTGAGCCAAGGATCGTCCATCTCGGAGGGGCTCGCGCTGCAAGCGTCGCTCGCGCGCGAAACCGCGCAAGCGGAAGCGATGGAGCGCATTCGCAAGATGCCCACGAAGCTCGATATCGTGCTCTCGCTGTGCTTCCTGCCGCCCACCATCGCATTGGTGGTGGTGCCAACCGTGGTCAACCTGCTTGATTTCTTGAACAACTCGATGGGTTAGGAGCCTCTATGAAACGACGCATGGTGCTCGGCCTTGCGCTCCTTGCGCTTGGCGTGGCAGGTATCGTCGCGTGCTTGTTCGCTTGGCACGCGTTCGCCGAAGGCGAGGCGGCGGCGCGGGCGAACGCCGAGAGCGACGTCGTCGAGCTGCACGTCGAGGTGGCGTGCGACGGATGGACGTCGGCAAACACGAGTCTCGGCGTGTTCGTGTCGGGGACTTCGTTCGACGGCGTCCCGTGCGACGAGCAGTTCGTGTTCGACGGCAGCGGACAGCAGATCGCTTCCCTCGCTGCGGGGTCGTATGAGGTGGTTCCCCAGCTGCCGCTGCTCATGCTTGCCGACGGCACCTTGCTCGCTGCGAGCGAGCCGCTCGAATTCTACTACGAGCCGGGCGAAGCCGCGTGCGACCGCGCCCTCGTCTCCTATGCGCCCTTCGATCCGCGTGCATTGACCGAGGCCGAGCTGGACGATGCGGCCGCGACGAGCTTTTTCGACGAAGAGACGGCCGCGCTCGCGCTTGAACGCGCACGCGCGCAGCGGCAGGAAGGGACGGAAGATGTCTGATCGATCCACGCGGGGGCGGTGCGGCGTGCGTGCGCTCGTCGGCATCGTGCTCGTCCTCTGGGCGGCTGTCGGCGTGGTCGCCTTGCAGGCGCACGACGCCTTCGCCTATTCCTATCGCACCACGAATACGGGCACGATCTTCAACCGCGCCTGGATCAGGGTCGATCCGTCGGCGAACTACCTTGAGCTCATCGGTTCCGACCCCATCGGCCCGCGGTTCGACATGCCCAGTTGGAACGCGCCGAGCGGCATCCACTCGCGCATCGAGGCGTACGAGTTCGCCCTGTGGAGCAATCCGGGAGGGCAGGACGATCTTGCCTGGTACACGGCTTGGAACGGCCGATGGACGCGCGCGGGCGCGACCATGGGGCACGGCAAGCTCGACAGCAGCGGCAACGGCAACGGGTTCGGCTGCATCGCCACGTACGGGTACGGATGGGGAGGCTCGGTCGTGTCCAAGCACGACGGGTACGACGCGCTCATGTACTGCCACGTGTACCTCAGAAACGCTGATTACGGTCAAAACTTCTACGGGTCCGTCGATTTTTGGCCGCGCGTGAACATCAAGTACCACGCGAATGGCGGCACTGGGGCGCCCTCATCGCACTACAAATACATCGGCACCACGGCGAACATCTCGTCCAAGCAGCCTACGAGGACCGGCTACACGTTCGAGGGATGGTCGACCACCAAGAACGGAGAAGTGAATATCGCGCCAGGTCAGAAAATCGGATACGAAGATTGGAACCTGCAGCAATGCAGCAACATCCCGCACGATTGGGCGGGCAGCAGCCCCACAGCGTTTTTCCGCGACGCATCCGCCGGCCAGCCTTCGCCTACCGGCACGAACGTCATCACGCTGTACGCCGTATGGAAGCCCATCGTCTACGCCGTGCCCTACGACGGCAACGGCGCAACGGCGGGCAGCACCGCCGCGTCCTCGCACGTCTACGATGCCGCCAAGGCCCTCACGGCAAACGGCTTCATGCGCTCGTACGCGATGACCTGCGACGCGCAGGGCGGTTCGGCGGGAACGAAGAGCCTGACGTGCACCTGGAATTGGAAATCGTGGAACCTGCGCGCCGATGGCGCGGGGTCGTCGTACGGCAACAGGGCAACCGTCAAGAACCTGCGCGTCTCTTCCGGCACGACCAAGCTGTACGCCCAATGGGACGAGGGGAGGGTGGCACTGCCCGATCCGGGCACGAAACCTTCGAGCGCGTTCAAGGGGTGGTACGACGCTCCGGCGGGAGGCTCGCTCGTCGGCGTGACGGGACAAGTCGTCTCGATCTCGTCCGACACGACGTACTACGCCCAGTGGCAGCCGTACGCCCCCGTATCCTATTACGTCGACGGCGCAAGCGCCCCCGCGTTCACCGAGGACGCGTTGCCCGGAGCAGCCTACCAGGCGTCCGGCCAGGCAACCGCCAAGGCGGAAAAGCCCGGATGCGCCGGTTTCGACGGATGGTACACCGACGCCGCCTGCACGCGCCCGTACGCGGACGGAACCCCGATGCCCGACGGCGGCCTCGCCCTCTACGGCCGCAACCGCGTGACCGTGTCCTACGCGCTCACCGACCGAACCGCCGCCCTTTTCGCCGACCGCCAGCTCTACGCCGACGAAGCCAAACGCACCCCGCTTCCCCAGGGTGTCAGCCTCCCGCCCGACGAGACGCGCTTTTACGGCGATCGCCTCTCGTTCGATAGGAGCCCTAGCGTCTGGTTCGAGCAGCACGGCCGCATGCGCGAGGCCGCCTGCGATCCCGGTGCCTACGCGACGTCCGCCGGCGACGGCATCCCGGCGCGCTCGGTTCGCCTCACCGCCAACACCGTCGCCTACCTGCAATGGACCACCCCCGCCTACGACGGCATCACATTGTCATAAACATTGCAGTTCATCGATTTCGACAACGGATACACGTGCGGCGACGACATGGAGGATGCGGCGAAGATGGCGTCGGAGGTGCTGTGGCTGCTCATCGACGACTACCTGCAGCTCGACAAGCCGCTGCCGAAACCGACGTATCCCGAGGAGCACGAGGGCCGGTTGGTGGCCATCTCCGTCGACGTCGATACTGAGCGCGGGCTGCTCACGACGAGAATGGCGGCCTCCATGCTTGGCGTCAGCGACGCGCGCGTGCGCCAGATGGTGTGCTCGGGCCAGCTCGCATCCAAGAAGTGCGGGCGCGACAACTACGTGTACCTGTGGAGCGTGAAGGAGCGTCTGGACAACCCGCCGAAACCCGGGCGCCCGAAAAAAAGCGCATCCGACAAATCCGTCGGATGCGCCTCCTGACCAAGCTCTACGCTCGCGCGGCCCCGGCGTTGCCGCCGGCTTCGGAGCTTTGCACGCGCAGGCGCCCCGCCACCAGCGCCACCGCGAATATCGCCACGGTGAACAGCAGCATCACGCCCAGGTTGCCCAGCACCGGCATCAGGGCCTCGGGCGTTGCCGCCGTCATATCTGCCGCGCTTTGCAGCGCGTTCGTGTACCAGTACGCCGGCGAGAAGTGCGCAAGCGCCTGCACGGAGGGGTCGAGCAGGTCGAACGAGATCCAAGCCCCGCCCAGAAACGAGATGACCATCCCTAAGATGTTGCCCAGAGCGTTGCTGGCGAACTCGCCCACGCCCAGCTGCCCCAACAGGTACCCCACCGAAAGAGGGATGGTGGCGAACACGAACGAAGCGAGGATCATAAGCGCAAGCCCCGTGCCGCTGATCTGTGCCACCGCGTCGTGGAACACGGTGAGGCCCAGACAGATCGTCCACAGCCACACCGCCACCATGACCAGGAAGCTGGCGGCTCCCACCTGCGCGCCGTACGAGAGGGTGGGCAGCGGCGATGCGAGGTTGCGGCGCCGCAGATCGGTGCGGTTGAGGGCGGTCATCAGCACGCCCACGCATACGATGATGGACGCGAACAGCGTGTACGTGCCCCATTGCAGGAAGAACACGAAGCGCTGCGCCTCGGACGAGCTTCCGCCCACCTGCACGCTTTCCACCTGCGCCGACTCCCGCATGACGTCGTCGGCATGGTTCACGATGGCGCTCATCGACGCGTCGCCGGCAAGCCCGGCGTAGGCGCGTGCGATGCCCAGGTACTCGCCCACGTTCTGATCCATCAGGTTGCCCTCGACGGAGTAGTAGCTGTACACGGTATCGAGCGTCGGCGCATCGTCGCCAGCCCGGGCCGCCTCGACGAACGCCTCGCCGTACCCCTCGGGGATGATGAGCGTGTACGAGCTCTGCCCCAAGGCAGCGGCATCCTGCAGGGCGATTTCGGTGTCCTCGAGGGGCACCTCGGTGCCGTGCTCGGCGAGGAACGCCGCAAGCCCCTGCGAGAACGCGCTGTCGTCGCGATCGATGACGGAGTACTTCGTCTCGTACGGCGTGTACTCGCTGTCGTCGAGTCCGCCGAAGGTGAGCCCGCTCGCGATGAACACCCCCATGAAGCTGAGGAACACGGCGTACACGAGGAGGTACATGGGGTGCCGCAGCACCGTTTTGACGGCGGTCTTAAAGACTTGCATAGCGCTGCCTCCTGATGAAAAGGGCCGATGCCGCGAACAGCACGGCGGCCATGACCAGCAAAATCACCACATGCTCGATCGTGCGCTGGTAGGTGTCGTAGTACATGATGCTGTAGAACGATTGCGAGATCTGCACCGCCGGGTTCACCAGCTGCGCCGCCGGCACGGCCGCGTTGATGGTGTCCGACAGCTTCATCGTAGGGGTGCCGTACAGCCCGGCGAACAGCGAGGCGAAGCACACGATGCCGGACAGCAAGCCGCCCTTCACGCCCTCGTTGATCTTCGGCAGCGATCCCAGCAGCGTGCCGAACGCCGTGGCCACAAGCGCTGCCGCGGCAATCACGCCGATGCAGGCTGCGTCGCGTCCGCCGAAATCCACGCCGGCGACGAAGCGGATGTACAGAAACGCGATGACGATGCAGGCGAACGTAAGCACCCAGCTTGCCGCAAGCGTCGCCGCGAGCGTCTTCGCGCGGCTCAGCGCTCCCACGGCGCGCCGTGCGCCCAGCGCGCTCAGGTTCGGCTGCGTGAGGCAGATGGCGATCATGCCGATCTGGCCTCCGAACAGGGCAGCCATGCCCAGCAGCGCGAAGTAGAAGCGCACCGACTCCTTCGGCGGGTTGTGCGTGACATCGATCTTCTCCGTCATGTCGCCCGCATCGAGCAGCTTCTCGACGGCCGCAGGGTCGGCCAGCGCGGCGGGATTCGTGGCCGCCACGTCCTTGATGAGCGCCGCATTGCGCACGTACCCGTCTGAGATGGCCTTCAAGATGGATTGGTTCACGTTGTCCACCGACTCGGGCGTCGTGCCGGCTTTCACGTGCACGGTCGGCATGCCGTCGGCGTCGATCGTCAGATACCCCACGATGCCTTCGCTCGCCTGACCGCTGTACGTGCCGCCGCCTTCCTCGGAGCCGGCTTCCAGCATGGTGCGCGCTTCCTGCTCGGTGCCGACGTACGTCACGTCGAGCATCTGATCGTCGCCCGCCTCCGCCAGCGTGTCGATCATGTCGGCGAACCCGGTGGCGTCGTCGTAGTTTGCGTCCGTCACCACCACCGTGGGAATGGGTTCGAACTGCCCGGTGTCGTCCAGATTGGAGAACATGAACACGAACATGGTTGCAAGGATGAGGGGGAACGCCAACGACCAGATGAAAACGGCCTTCTCGCGCACGAGCGTGAGCAGGGCCCCCTTGAAAACGTTGAGCATGATAACCGCCTTATCTCCGCTAGTCGCGCAGCTCGGTGCCGGTGATCTCCAGGAACACGTCGTTCAGCGTGGGCGGTTCGGCGTAGATGCGGCCGAACGGCACGCCGTCGCGCTGCAGCACGGCCAGCACGTCGCTCAAGTTGTGCGTGCCGTTCTGGCACGCCAGCTCAAGCGTGCCCTCGCGATACAGCGCGCGGGTGACGTGCGGCAGCGCGTCGAGGTGCGCAAGCGTCACGTCGCCCAGCTCCGGCGCGTCGATCTGGATTTTCTCGCCCGTGCCAATCATGGCCTTCAGCTCAGCGTTCGTGCCAGTGGCAAGCGCCTGCCCGTGATCCATGATCATGATGCGCGTGCAGATTTCCTCAACCTCTTCCATGTAGTGGCTCGTGTACACCACGGTGGAGCCCTGACGGTTCATTTCCTGAATGCCCTCGAGGATGGCGTTGCGGCTCTGCGGGTCGACGGCCACGGTGGGCTCGTCGAAGAAGATGAGCTCGGGCTTGTGCGCGATGCCGCACGCGATGTTCAGGCGGCGCAGCAGGCCGCCCGACAGCTTGCGCGGGCGGAACTTCGTGTAGTCCTCCAGCCCCACGAACGCGATGGCCTCGTCCACAAGGTCGCGGCGGCGTGCCCGGTCGCTCACGTACAACGCGCAGAAATAGTCGATGTTCTCGCGCACGGTGAGCTCTTCGAACACGGCCACGTTCTGCGGCACGATGCCGATGCGCCGCTTCAAATCGTAGCTCGACGGGCGCATGGGCTGGCCGAACAGCTCGATGGTGCCCTTGTCGAACGTCAGCAGTTGCAGGATGCAGTTGATGGCGGTGGTCTTGCCCGAGCCGTTCGGCCCCAGCAGGCCGAATATCTCGCCCGGCTCGATGTGCAGGTTGAAGTGATCGAGCGCGAGCACCTCGTTGTAGCGCTTGACCAAGTTGTCGACGGCTACGATATCCATGGCTCCTCCTTGTAAGCGGGCGTTACCTCCGCGATTCCGGTTCGTATACATCATGCCCGCCCGCGCCGCACCGCGGAAGTGTGCGCCGTCACCGGTTCGCCGTCCTCCCATGACAAATGTCACGAACCTGATCGCGCGGCGGCTTTTGCGCAACTTCAGCGCCGCCGCCGTGCGCGCCCGGCTATACTGGGTGCCATGGATCGAGTTGTCGACGAAATCATTCTCACCGCGCTGTGCCTGCTGTTGCTGCCGTTCACCGCGTTCGTCAGCGTGCACGTTGCCGCGCTGCTGTGCGCCATCGTGGTGGTGTGCTGCTTCGACGCGTTCCCGCGCCGCCGCCTGCGCCTGGTTGCCGCTGCGGCATACCTCGCGGTCGCGCTGCTCGTGCCTGCGTTCTCGCTGTTCACGCCCCCGATTGCCTACGTGCTGTACGGCGAGCGCTTCCGGCTCGTCCGCTTCAGCTGGATCGTCCCGTTGGCGGCCGCGCTGCGCACGCAGGACGCGCTGCTGGTGGGAGTGGTTGCGGTGCTGAGCGCCGTCGCCTGTCTCATGGCGTGGCGCACGCGCCGCATGGAGGACGAACGCGGCCGCTACCGCTCGCTGCGCGACGAGCAGCAGGAAGCCTCGCTCTCGCTTGTGGAGAAGAACCGCCAGCTCATGGCCTCGCAAGACTACGAAGTGCGCCTGGCCACGCTGTCCGAGCGCAGCCGCATCGCGCGCGAAATCCACGACAACGTGGGCCACCTGCTCACGCGATCGGTGTTGCAGGTGGAGGCGCTGCAGGTGGTGCACGCCAACGACGAGCGCGTGCGCGGCGAGCTTGCCGGGGTGGGCGCCACGCTGCACGAGGCCATGGACACCGTGCGCAAAAGCGTGCACGACCTGCACGACGACGCCTTCGACCTGCGCGCTCGCCTCGAAGGAGTCATCGGCACCTGCGGTCTCGATGGCGTGCGGCTCGTGTACGACGTGCAGGACATCCCGCTGCCCGTGGCCTACGGCATGGTGGCCGTCGTGCGCGAGGCGCTGTCGAACGTGGCGAAGCACAGCGACGCCACGCGCATCGACGTGTCGGTCATCGAATACCCGGCGCTCTACCAGCTCATCGTGCAGGACAACGGCTCGCGCGAAGCGGGGGAGCAGCGCGTCGCCTCGGGCGGCATCGCGGCGTCGGGCGGCATCGGCCTGCAAACCATGGACGAGCGCGTGAGCGCCCTCGGCGGCCGGCTGCGCACCGGCTACCGCAAGGGCTTCCGCGTGTTCGCCACCATTCCGAAGGAGAAGTCATGATCAGGACGCTCATCGTCGACGACGACCCGTTCGTGCGGATGTCGCTGCAAACCATCCTCGAAGCGCAGGACGACGTGGAGGTGTGCGCCCTCGGCGGCGACGGCGACGAGGCGGCGGAGCTGTTCGAGCGCGAACGCCCCGACGTCCTGCTCATGGACATCCAGATGCCCGGCTCGGCCGGCCTCGACGCGGCGGAGCGCATCCTCGCCGCGCACCCGTCGGCGCGCATCGTGTTCCTCACCACGTTCTCCGACGACGAGTACATCGTGCGCGCGCTGCGCCTCGGGGCGAAAGGCTACCTCATCAAGCAGGAAGTGGCCACCATCGCGCCGGCGCTGCGCACCGTCATGGCCGGTCAGAGCGTGCTCGGCAGCGAGGTGCTCGATCGTATGGACGCGCTCGTGCACCGTGGGGCCGCGGCCGCGCCTCCCGCTCCGGCGGCCGCGAGCGAACTGAACGACGACCTCACCGAGCGCGAGCGCGCCATCGTGGAGCTCGTGGCCGAAGGCCTCGACAACAAGGAGATCGCGGCGAAGCTGTACCTGAGCGAGGGCACGGTGCGCAACCATATCAGCGCCATCCTGCAAAAGCTCGACCTCAAGAACCGCACGCAGCTCGTCGTCCGCTACTACCGCGACCGCTAGGGACGCTGTTCTTCCGCTAGCCGCGCTGCCCCTCCGACGGCCCCGCGTCCCCGGCGTCCGTCCGCGCATCGCCCATGCTCTCCGCGAGTGAGATCAGCTCCTGCTGCGAGTTCACCTCGGTCTTGCGGTAGATGCTCGAGATGTGCGAGTTCACCGTTCCTGTCGAAATGAACAGCGCATCCTTGATGTAGGGGCGGTTTCGACCCGCCAGCAGCAGGCGCGCCACGTCAGTCTCGCGCGGCGACAGGGCGTAGCGCTCCGCCAGCGCATCCACCGCGTTGTCCGTGCGCATCGGCGCCGCGCCGGCGCCCGCCGTGCCCCCCGCTCCGGCGCCGCCATGCGCCGCACCCGCCGCACTCCCGTCCGCCGGCTCGATCGCATCCGCAATCACGAGCCGCCCGAAGTCCGTCTCGTACCCCTGCAACGGTCGCGCCTCGCCGCCGCTGCCGATGAACAGCTTGTCGAAGTCTTCCAGCTTGATGGCCATGCCCACCGCGAACAGCACCACGAGGAAGAACAGCGGTGCCGTGACCGGAATGATGCCGTCGGTGATCAGGCACGACTGCTCGCCCAGCATCACGCCCGTGAAAATGCCCGCACCTTTCGCCATGAGGTAGATGAGCAGCGGCATCGCCGCGAACCGCCGGTCGTGCTTGACGGCCTGGTACCAAAAGCTCCAGGCCAGCGCCTCGAGGGCAATCATGCACGCGAAGCAGAACGAAAACGCGATGGTGGCAAGCAGCGGGCTGTAGAACCGCACGTACAGAATGAGGTAGCTCACCGCGAACACCACGATGGCGAAGCGCGCCTGTCCCCGTTGGTGCTTGCGCGTGGCCGTCTTGCGGATGAACAGGAACAACGTCAGCGTCACCAGCAGCGTGGTGACGAACACCGACGGCGAGTACCACGAACGCGACTCGAAGTCCCACGGCGCGGCAATCACCCGGAAGAACGCGAAGTTCAGCCACACGATGAGGATGAACGCGCTCGCGTAGTTCAGCAGCATCGGCTTCACCGGGAAAGACGCCCCGCGCTCGCCCTGCTTCGCCGCACTGCGGCCGCGGTTCTCGCCCCGCTCCTCATCGTCCGCCTCCTGTTCCAGCTCGGGCAGGTCGGAGCTCATGAGCACGAAGGCCACCGGCGCCACCGTGCAAAACAGCACGGCGCAGAGCGTGGGCAGCATGATGAACACGAGGTACACGAGCAGCGCGAACACCGACACGAGGCCGAAGAACGTGCCCAGAAACGACGCGTCCAGCTCGGGGAAATGGTCGATGCGGTACAGGTACATGAGCGGCAGCATGAGGCCGATGAGCCCGGCGCAGGCGAAGGGGAGGGCGTCGGGCAGCACGTTGTACGTGTACAGCGCCCAAATGCCCAGGCAGCACGCGCCCATGAGCACGGCGGCCAGCAGGTACACCGTGCGGGAGAAACGCAGCGGCTTCGAGCGCCGGCGGGCGAACAGCGCGGCCGCGCTCAGCGCCAAGGCCAGTCCCGCCGCGCCCCAGCATTGCTCGGGAAGGCTCGGGCTCAGCACGCACGACCCTTTCGTGAGCGCGCTCGAGAAGAAAGCGAGGTACTCCCAGGCGTACAGGATGACGAACGCGGCAAGCGCGCGGCGCCGCGCGCTCGAGGCGATGATAAGCCTGATAGGTTCCAGCACGGACGGATTCCGTGTTTCAGCCATGCATGCCCTCCCCCGGCTCGCGTTCCCGCTATCCCTCGGTTCGATTTTACCCTATATCGAATGCGGCCGCCCGGAAAAGCCTGTCACCTGCAACGCTCTGAACTCGGCGAATGAAAATCATTGACTTCCAATGATGCTCTGCGCCTCGTTGAGCCCCTATCCATTCAATCGTACCGATGCGCGCCGGAGGGCAGCTGCGTAAGCTGGGAGCCGTGGTATAAGCATGAGAGGAGAAGAGGGGGAACGTTATGGGAATCATGGATATGTCGAGAAGGCGGTTCGCGCAGCTGTCCGGTCTCGCGGGCGCCGCGGCGCTTGCGGGGTTGGGACTGCCAAGCAACGCCGAAGCGGCTGAGGCGGCTCCGGTCGATCCGGAGTTTCCGGTGTCGGGTCGCGGACGCAAGTTGGAGGCCACGTACGACCCGAAAACCGATGACCTCAAAATCAACGACGAGGTCATCGTGCGGTACAGCAACTGCGTGGGGTGCTACGCCATGTGCGGCGTGCGCCTCAAGCTCGATCGCGAGTCGCGCGAGATCCTCGCGCAGGGCGGCAACCCGTACAACCCGTGCAACGCCTATCCGGTGCTGCCGTTCGACGAGCCGCTGACCGAGGCCTACCGTACTATGACGCAGTCGCCCACGAAGCAGACGGGCGCGGCCACGTGCTGCGGCCGCTCGCTCGGCGCGCTCGACGTCTATCTGAACTCGTACCGCATCACCACGCCGCTCAAGCGCGCTGGCAAGCGCGGCGAGGGCAAATGGCAGCCCATCAGCTGGGATCAGCTCATCAACGAGGTGGTCGAGGGCGGCAAGCTGTTCAAGGACATCGGCGAAGATCGCGAGATCGAAGGCTTCCGCGCCGTGCGCGACTTCGACACGCCGCTCGTGCCAGACGCGCCCGAGTTCGGCTCGAAGGCGAACGGCCTCATCTACTGCGGCGGGCGCACCGACGGCCGCGGCCAGACGTCCACGCGCTTCCTCAGCATGTACGGCAGCGCCAACAAGTATTCGCACCACTCGTCCTGCTACGGTGCGAAGGGCGTCTACCCCTACCAGTCCGGCGACGGCGACGACCTCGGCATCGACGCCGAGTTCAACGAGTACGCCATCTGGATGGGCACGTTCCCCGGCGCGAACGGCGGCTCCGTGATGAGCGACCTCAAGCGCGTCGCATCCACCATCGAGAACAAGCAGGCGAAGATCGTCGTGTTCGACCCGAACCTCGGCAACGGCGTGGTCACCCCGGCGCAGGACAACGCCGTGTGGTACCCCATCAAGCCGGCCACGAACTCGGCGCTCACCATGGGCATGATCAGGTGGATCATCGACAACAAGAAGTACAACGAAGACTTCATGTCCGCCCCGAACCTGCCTCAGGCGGTCAAGCTCGGCTTCAACGCGTGCACGAACGCCACGCACCTCGTCATCGTCGACGAGCAGCACCCGAACTACCGCCACATGATGCATCCCGAGGACGCGGGCCTGCCCGAATCCGAGAAGGAGAACGCCTTCGAGGAGCAGTACGTGTGCATCGACGCCGCCACGAAGCAGCCCGCCGTCAGCCTCGACAGCGACAAGGGCCTCATGGAATGGGAGGGCGAGGTCAACGGCGTGAAGGTGCGCACGGCCTACCTCTTCATCAAGGACAGCGCGAACGCGCACACCATCGAAGAGTACTCCCAGGCCTGCGACGTGCCGGTCGAGGTCATCGAAGACGTGGCGAGCGAATTCGTCGCCCACGGCACGAAGTCGTCCGTCAACGGCGCGGGCGGCGTCACGTCCGCGAACGGCACCGACGCCACCAGCTGCTTCTCCACGTTGGCCGGCCTCACGGGCGCCCTCTGCATGAAGGGCAGCCTCATCTCCACGTTCGTGGGCGTCGTCGGCCCCGGCAACGGCGACCGCTACCTTTTGAGCAAGGCCGAGGGCATGCCGAAGGACAAGCCCGACGCGCGCGTCGACCGCACGGGCTTCGCCTGGGAAGACACGAGCGAGTACGCGCGTCGCATCGCCGCCGGCGAGAAGAACCCCAAGCCGCTGCTGCCGTGGTATCCCGGCGGCGTGGGCACCTCCGACAACCAGATGGTGCTCTCGCTTGCCAACGGCTATCCGCACAAGGCGAAAATCCTGCTCACGTGGCAGTGCAACCCCATCAAGGCCACGCCGGGCGCCATGCGCGACGAGGTGATGGAAGCCTTCAAGGACCCCGACATCATCCCGCTCGCCATCTGCTGCGACGTGGTGGAGGGCACGTTCGCCCACATGGCCGACTACATCGTGCCCGACACCATGTACCGCGAGCACTTCGGCATCTCGCAGCACGCCGCATGGTGGGGCCACAAGGGCAACTTCCTCCAGTGGCCCATGGTCGAACCGAAGTCGATGAAGCTCGACGACGGCCGCCACGCCAGCTTCGACGCCTTCCTCTGCGACGTCGGGCGCAAGCTCGAGCTGCCCGGCTACGGCGACAAGGCGCTGCTGTCCGCAACGGGCGAGCTCGCGCCGTACAACGACGCGTGCGACTACTACGTGAAGGCGCTGGCGAACATCGCCTACGAGGACGGCATCATCGACGACCTGTCCGACGAGGAAATCAAGATGCAGGCCCTCGACACCCTGCCCGATGCGTGGAAGAAGGCCGTCACGGCCGAAGAGTGGCCGAAGGTGCAACGCCTGCTCAGCCGCGGATGCCGCACCTGGCCCGAAGCCGACACCTTCGACGCGCAGGGTCGCCAGACGTACTCCGGCGCCTACATGGTGAACTTCTACTCCGAGGAGCGCGGCTCGGTGAAGAGCCACTACACGGGCGAATTCTACGAGGGCGCGCTCGGCTGGCACGAAGAGGTGTTCAGCGACGGCACGCCCATCGCCGACGTCTACTCCCGCGACGAGTATCCCTTCGCCGCCGCCAGCCACAAGCCGTACTTCCGCTGCGTCACCATGTTGTCCGACAGCGCGCTCTTGCGCGAGCTCTCGCCGCACAACTACCTGGAAATCAACATCGAGGATGCGCGTGAGCTAGGCATCGAGGATGGCGAAACCGTGCAGGCCATCAACCCCTCGGGCGACGTGATGGAGGGCGTGGCCATGCTGCGCGGCGGCACGGCGCGCGGGACCATCGGCATCTCGTTCGGCTACACGCAGGATGCCTACGGCTCCACCGATCTCACCGTCGGCGACGAGACCGTCCCCGGCAACCCCGACATCGACACGGGCGTCCAGCTGTGCCAGATGCTCGACCCCCAGGTGGGCGAAGGCGGCATCCTGGCCTTCTCCGACCCTGAAGCATCAACCCCAGGCCGCAACGGCGGCATGTTCAAGCTGGTGGTTCCGTCGGTCTGACGACCGCCGGAACGGGTCGACGCTGTGGCTTCCCGTGGCACCCCATCTCGCGGCGAGGCCGAGGGCTCGCATACCGAAGTATGCTTCGCCCTCGCCCTCCCCACGATCTGGGGCACCACGGAAACCCTCGCTGACCTTTGTGGACCTATGAGATGAGAAGAATAGAGGGTGAATCATGCAACGAGCTGAAACGAAAACGGGCAAACGGCCCTTCATGTTGATCGACGTGTCGCTGTGCATCGGATGCCACGCGTGCGTGAATGCGTGCAAGTTCGAGAACGGGCTGTCCATCAAGCAGTTCAACACCTGGATCGAAACCTGGGATGCGGGCGACTATCCCCAGGTGGTGCGCGCGAACGTGCCGCACCTGTGCAACCACTGCGACAACGCTCCCTGCCTGGCCGTGTGCCCCACGGGCGCCACGTACCGCAACGACGACGGCCTCATCCTGGTCGACCAGGATCGCTGCATCGGCTGCAAATACTGCATGGCGGCGTGCCCCTTCGCCGTGCGCTGGCAGAACGAGGCCGGCGAGGTGGAGAAGTGCACGTTCTGCGTGAACCGCACGTCGCAGGGCCTGCTGCCCGCGTGCGCCGGCAACTGCCCCACCCACGCCCGCCTGTTCGGCGATCTGAACGATCCGAACAGCGAAGTGGCGCAGAAGGTGGCGAAGGTGCAGGCCGAGAGCATGCTGCCCGAGCTGGGCATCGAGACGAACACGTGCTACGTGGGCCTTGCCGAGACGAACGCGCTGCCGAAGTCATCGTCGGTGCTGCACGGCGGTCGCGTTGCGGTGAAGCTGCAGGATTTGGAAGGAGGGGAATAGCATGATGGTATGGGATGGCGTTGTCGCATGCGACTTGTTCCTGGCCGGATTGGGCGCCGGGGCGTTCCTGCTCTCCATCGTGGCCGGATGGGCGCCAGGCGGCGCGAAGAAGGTCAGGCTCATCGGCTCCATCGTGGGCCCCGTTGCCGTGGCGCTCGGCGCGCTCACGCTCATGATCGACGCGAAGGCCGGCCTGGGCGACCCGCTGCGGTTCTTCTACCTCATCACGAACCTGGGCTCGCCCATGACCTGGGGCGTGCTCTGCCTCAGCTTCTTTATCGTGATCAGCGTGATCAGTCTGATCATGCAGCTGTGCAAGAAGGACGTGCCGCGCGTGCTCGACGTGCTGGGCATCGTCGCCGCGGCCGGCGTGGCCACGTACACGGGCGTGCTGCTGGGGTACTCGGTGTCGTATCCGCTGTGGAACCTCGCCGTGCTGCCGTTCCTCTTCGTGTGCTCGGCCGCGCTCACGGGCTTCTCGTTCGTGTCGGCGGTGGCGTACTTCGTTGCACGCGATGAGCTGCAGGATCTCGGATTCCTGCCGAAGGTCGAAGCCGCTCTTCCGGCGCTCGTGGGGCTCTTCCTCGTCGTGCTGCTTGCCGTGACGGCCACGACGGGCGGAGACGCGGGGGCCGTGGCCGCGGCGGCCACCGTTCAGGGCATGCTGGCGGGCTCGAACGCGCTCGTGTTCTGGCTTGGCGCGGTGATCTGCGGCATCGCGGTGCCGCTCGCAGCCGGCATCGTGCGCCTGCGCGCCGCGCGCCATGAGGTGACCGCGCTCAGCCTCGTGGGCTACGTGGCGGCGTGCGTCGGCGGATTCGCGCTGCGCTACGTCATCGTCGTGGCCGCGGTGGGCCTGTCGATCGGCGCGGCATTCTAGCAATCACGCGCTGCGGGCGCCCGGTGCCGCCGGGCGCCCGCAGGCAAGGAAAGGAAGGGGAGGGGAATGACGATGAACCACGATCGCACCGACGCGGCCGCCATCTACGCGCTGTTCGCAACGGGTCTGGTGAACGTGCCGGACGACGAGGTGCGCACGTGTCTCGCGCAGCTGCTTGCCGCAGGCGCCGGCGAAGCGCAACCTGCCGCCGAGCCTGTCGGCGACCTTGAGCAGCGCTTCTACGACCGCTTCGTCATCGGCGTGTCGCCGCTCTACCTTCCCGCCATCGAGAGCTGCATCCTCGACGCGCGGGAAGACGAGCACGGCCGTCTCGAGCCGGGCCACATGGACGGTCCGCGCATGACCGAGGTTCTGGCGTGCTACCGCACGTACGGCTTCGACCATCGCGCGCTCGAGGGGTTCCAACCGCTCGTCGGCGCCCTGCGCCCCGATCACCTCGCCGCCGAGCTCGCCTTCATGGCGCACCTGCGTCGCGTGCAGGCGATGGGCGGCGAAAAGGGCGCGGCGGCCGGGCGCTTCGCCGACGAGTTCCTCAAGCGCCACCTGCTCAGCTGGGTGCCCACGCTCGGCCAGCTTGCGCATCAGCGCGGTCCGGTCGATGCGTACGTCCAGCTCATCGATGCGTGCGCCGCGTGGCTCGAGCTCGACGCGCACGACGGAGCCGCTCCCGCTTGCGCCTGCTAGTCGTCCGTCCCGCAGCCTTCGCGCCGCTCGTCCCAGGCGTTCCGCAGGCTTTCGTCCCCGTTCGCGCTCGCGTCCGCGGCCGACCCTTCCTGTGCGCTCGCGCCGTCCGACCCCTCCCGCGTGCCCGCGCCGTCCTCCGGCGCGGGCACGTTCGCTTCCTCGACGCCGAACGCGAGCGCCGCCCGATGCGTGGCGGCGGCGCGGTATTCCGGCGTATGCAGGTAGGTGAGGTTCGCGCTCAAGCACACGAGCAGCACGGTGAGCAGGGCAACGCCCAGCACGCGCTGCGACAAGCGCGGCGACGAGAAGAACGGGATGCGTTTGCACCACGCGAAGTCGGAGAAGAAGAGGATGGGCAGCACCACGATGGCGAACAGCGCCGCGCGCACGGCCTTGTACACGAGCAGGTCCTGGTTGCCCGCCATGACGGGCGGCATGAGCGTGAGCACGAACACGAGATAGACCAGGCAGAAGAACGCGAGCGCACACAAGCTCTTCCAAGGATTCCCCGATCTGAATCCCAGCAGCTTTCGCGGGGTGCGCTCGCGTAAGGATGACACGGTGTTACTTCAGCACGTCGCTGAACAGCTCCTCGGCCTCGCGCTGCAGCTTTTCCTCGATGGCCAGGTACGCGTCCAGTAGCTTGTTGCCGGCGTCGGTCAGATCGCTGCCGTGCGCGCCGTCGCGGTTGAGCAGCTGCAGGTCAAGCGCCGCCTCCGTCTCCTTGATGATGCGCCAGGCCTTGCTGTAGGCCATGCCCATGCCCTTCGCAGCGGCGTTGAGCGAGCCGGTCTCGCGCACGCCCAGGCACAGGCTGGCAATGCCGCGGCCGAACAGCGAGCCGCTCTCGGCGTCCGGGTTCATGATGGAGAGCCGGATGGTCGGCTTCAGGTTCGCAAGGTCGCTCATGGTGTTCCGTCCTTTTCTCGTTGAGGCGCGCGCAGCGCGCCTAATCGTTCAGGTGGTCGAGGAAGCGCGTGACGGCCGCCTCGATGTCGCCGGTGCCGCCTTCGATGACCTCGCCGAAGCGCACGGGCAGCGCGTCGAGCTCCGCCAGGCCGCGCGGAATGTCGTCCCTGCCCGTCTCGCGTGCGATCAGCTCGTTGAGCTCGCAGCCCGAAAGCTGCGCCACGTCGTCCGGCAGCGCCGCGCCCGGCGCGATGCCGTGCAGCGCGCGGTACACGTTGTCGCCGAACTTCGCCCAGTGCGCCGTGCTCGCGATGAGCACGGGGTTTTCGCCGCGCAGGTTCTCGGCGGTCTGGTAGGCCACCGCCGTGTGCGGGTCGAGCAGGTACGCGTGCTCGTCGAACACGCGCTTGATGGTGTCCAGGCACGTGGCGTTGTCGATGGAGTCGGAGGCGAAGGTCTCGCGCACCTTCGCGAAGGTCCCTTCGTCCACGCGGAAACGCCGCTCGCGCTTCAGATCGTCCATCCAGCCGGCGATGGCGCTCGCGTCGCGGCCCGTCAGCTCGAACAGCTGGCGTTCCAGGTTCGACGACACGAGGATGTCCATGGACGGCGACGGCGTGAGCACGAAGTCGCGCTCGGAAATGTCGTAGGTGCCCGTGTTGATGAAGTCGGCGAGCACGCGGTTCTCGTTGCTCGCGCAGTACAGCATGCCCAGCGGCACGCCCATGCACTTGGCGTAATAGGCGGCCAGGATGTTGCCGAAGTTGCCGGTAGGCACGCATACGTCCAGCTCATCGCCGAGTCCCAGCTTGCCGTCGGCCACGAGCTGCGCATAGGCCGACACGTAGTACACGATCTGGGGCATGAGGCGCCCCCAGTTGATGGAGTTCGCGCTCGACAGCGCCACGCCGTGCTCGTCCCGCAGCCGCGCGGCGAAGGCTTCGTCGCCGAACACGTTCTTCGCGCCGGTCTGACAGTCGTCGAAGTTGCCGCGCACGCCCCACACCTGCACGTTCTCGCCGCGTTGGGTGGCCATCTGCTTGAATTGGATGTCGCTCACGCCGCCGTCGGGGTACATGACGCCGATGGACACGCCGTCGGCGTCGCGGAAGCCCTCGAGCGCCGCCTTGCCGGTGTCGCCCGACGTGGCCACGAGAATCATGAAGTCGTGATCGAGCTTGCCCTGCTCGCGCAGCTGCTTCGCGCTCGCTGAGAAGAACTTCGGCAGGCACTGCAGTGCCATGTCCTTGAACGCGCTCGTGGGGCCGTGCCACAGCTCCAGCACGTGGGTGTTCGCCGTGAGCGAGGTGATGGGGCAGATGCGCTCGTCGTCGAAGTTGTCGCCGTAGGCGCGCTCCATGAGCGCTTCGATGGTGTCGGCCGGCAGGTCGATGTCGAACGCCTCGTAGATGCGCGCCGCGCGCTGAGCGTACGGCAGCGCGGCCAAGGCGCCGATCTCGTCGAGCGAGAGCTCGGGGATGTGCTCGGGCACGTACAGGCCGCCGCCTGCGGCCAACCCGTCGATGACGGCTTCCGTAAAGGTGACCGGGCGCTCGCTTCGCCCGCGCGTGTCGGAGTAGAGGTTTTGAGCCATGTCCTGCACTTTCTGCCGGTTTCGCCGATAGGTCAATCGCATTTCAGTATACTATGCTGCGAATTATCCCGGGTGCAGAATCGGTGGACGATTTCCACGCAATGTGCGTATGCGACCTGGGTTTCCTGGCGGCTCCCATTCCGTAACAAAACAGCCCGCGCCCGCGATGCGGCGCACGGCCCGGTACGCTGAACGATGGCATACCGACGGACGCGAGGAGCGCGCATGGAAGCACACGGGAAGAACGGCTCGGATTCGCCGGGCGGCATGATGATGCACGGGGTGAATCTCAAGCGCCGGTTCTTCGTGAGCCTCGTGCTTGCCATCCCCATCATGCTGCTGTCGTCGCCCATGGGGCTTGCGCTGCCCATCACGCTCGCGTTCCCCGGCTCGGACTGGCTCGTGGCGGCGCTGGCCACCGTGCTGTTCGGGTACGGCGGCTGGCCGTTTCTGCGCGGCGCGGCAGACGAGCTGAGCCGCCGCAAGCCCGCCATGATGACGCTCGTGGCGCTCGGCATCACCACCGCCTACGTCTACAGCATCTACGCGTTCGTGCAGCGCACCGTGCTCGGCATGCCCCACGCGCACATGGACTTCTTCTGGGAGCTGGCCACGCTCATCGTCATCATGCTGCTGGGCCATTGGATCGAGATGCGCGCCGTCATGGGCGCGGGCGACGCGCTCAAGGAGATGGCCGAGCTCTTGCCCTCCGAGGCCCACGTGCAACAACCCGACGGCTCCTTCGCCGACGTGCCGCTCGATCGGGTGCAGGTGGGGCAGACGGTCATGGTGGAAGCGGGGGAGAAGGTGCCCGCCGACGGCGAGGTGACCGACGGCTCGTCGTCGGTCAACGAAGCGCTCGTCACAGGCGAGGCCCGCGCCGTGGAGGCGAAGCCGGGCAGCACCGTGTTCGGCGGCTCGCAAAACGGCGACGGCACGCTGTACGTGCGCGTCACCGGCACCGGCCAGTCGGGCTACCTCGCGCAGGTCATGCAGCTCGTGTCCCAGGCGCAGCAGGAGAAGTCGCACGCCGAAGTGCTGTCCGACAAGGTGGCCCGGTGGCTGTTCTACGCGGCGGTGGGCGTGGGCGTCGCGGCGTTCGCCGTGTGGTTCGCGGTGTCGGGCGATGTGGGCGACGCGCTCACGCGCATGGTCACCGTGTTCGTCATCGCGTGCCCGCACGCGCTGGGCCTGGCCATTCCGCTCGTGGCGGCGCGCTCCACCTCGCTCGGCGCGCGCCACGGCCTGCTCGTGCGCCGCCGACGTGCCCTCGAGGTGGCGCCGCGCGTGAACGTCGTCATGATGGACAAGACGGGCACGCTCACCGAGGGCAACTTCCGCGTGGTGGACGTGCGCGCGGTGGGGAAGGAGGACGCCAACCGCGTGCTCGCGCTCATGGCGGGCCTCGAGCAGTTGTCCTCGCACCCGCTCGCCGCCAGCATCGTGAGCGCCGCCGACGAGCGCCACGTGCATCCCGCCGCCGTGCGCGACGTGCAGGCGGTGGCGGGCGTCGGCGTGCGCGGCACGCTCGAAGACGGCTCGCGCGCCCTCATCGCGAACGCCCGCCATCTCGACGAGCAGCACATCCCCTACGATCGCGCCGCCTTCAAGGAGCTCTCGGGCCGCGGCCTCACCGTGAGCTACCTCGTCGTCGACGGCGAGGTGCGCGGCGTCGTGGCGCAGGGCGACCAGATCAAGCCCTCGGCGCACGAGGCGGTCGCGCAGCTCAAGGCGCGCGGCATCGTGCCCGTCATGCTCACGGGCGACAACGAGGCCGCGGCCCGCGCCGTCGCCCGCACGCTCGGCATCGACGAATTTCGCGCGGGGCTGCTTCCGCAGGACAAGGTGAAGCTCGTGCAGCAACGCCGCGATGCGGGCGACGTCGTCATGATGGTGGGCGACGGCATCAACGACGCGCCCGCCCTCGCGCGCGCCGACATCGGCGTGGCCATCGGCGCCGGCACCGACGTCGCCATCGACTCCGCCGACGTCGTGCTCGTCAAGAGCGACCCCGAGGACATCGTCCGCCTACTCGACCTCGGCACGAACACCACGCGCAAGATCAAGCAGAACCTGTGGTGGGGCGCCGGCTACAACATCGTGGCCATCCCGCTCGCCGCCGGCGTCCTCGCACCGGTGGGCATCCTGCTCGGCCCCGCCGTCGGCGCCGTGCTCATGAGCCTGTCCACCGTCATCGTCGCCATCAACGCCATGACCCTCAAGGACGAGTAAGCACCCGCAGCCCCAGCCCCAACCCGGAAAGCGAACCGATGTTTCACGTGAAACATCGGTTCGGGCGCCCCTTCTGTGCAGAAAATGTTAGCTTTGGCTTCCATTCTCCCAAAGTTTGCTATAAGATACTTTTGTTACATGAAGCTAACTCGATGGGAGCCACCATGGACAACGCAACGGTTGCAAGCATGCAGGGAACATGCGGACGGACAAGCGCAGCTTCTGCGCCGAATGCCGCCTGCCATCAGATGCCGCTCTCGTTCCTCAAGGGCGGGGAGACGGGCATCATCGCGAAGGTGCGCGGACGAGGCGATCTGCATCATCACCTCGAAACGCTCGGCTTCGTCGAAGGCGCGCAGGTGACGGTGGTGTCCGAGGCCGCGGGCGATCTCATCGTGGAGGTCAAGGGCACGCAAGTCGCCCTCAACCGCCAGGTGGCCGCGCGCATCATCACGAATGCGGCGGCGTAGCACTGCGCGAATACCACCCATCGAGTAAGCAGGTCGAGATGTTTCACGTGAAACATCTGTTCGTACGAGGAAAGGAACGAGGCACATGGCAGAACCTCAAGATCGAACGCTGCGGGACGTGCGCATCGGCGACTCCGCAACCGTCCGTCGCCTGAAGGGCGAGGGCGCGCTCAAGCGCCACATCATGGACATGGGCATCACGAAGGGAACCAGCGTGTTCGTGCGCAAGGTCGCGCCGCTCGGCGACCCCATCGAGGTCACCGTGCGCGGCTACGAGCTGTCGCTGCGCAAGAGCGAGGCGGAGAACATCCTCGTCAGCTAGCGGGTACGGACGCACGGACGCACGTAGGCAGGACGGAGGCGCATCGGCGCTTCTTTTTTGGGACTGAGTTAGCAGCAGTTAACTTATGCAGATGGAAAGGCTGAACATGGGAATTCGCATAGCGCTTGCCGGCAACCCGAACTGCGGCAAGACGACGATGTTCAACGACCTGACCGGGGCCAATCAGTACGTTGGCAACTGGCCGGGCGTGACCGTCGAGAAAAAGGAAGGGAAGTACACGCGCGACAAAGACGTGACCATCACGGACTTGCCGGGCGTGTACTCGCTGTCGCCGTACTCCCCCGAGGAGATCGTCACGCGCGACTACCTGCTGGACGGCGGCCCGAACGTCGTCGTCAACCTCGTGGACGCCACGAACCTCGAGCGCAACCTGTACCTCACCACGCAGATCCTCGACCTGGGCGTGCCGGTGGTGCTCGCGCTCAACATGATGGACCTCGTGAAGAAGAACGGCGACAAAATCGACGTGCCCGCGCTGTCGAAGAAGCTGGGCTGTCCCATCGTCGAGACGTCCGCCCTCAAGGGCGACGGCATGAAGGAGCTCATCGAGGTGGCCGTCAAGACGGCGAAGGCGGGCGAGGCGCCCCATCCTCAGATGCCCTTCGACGCCGCCGTCGAGTCGGCAATCGACCAGATCAAGAGCATCCTCGGCAGCCGCGTGTCGAACGCGACGGCGCGCTGGTACGCCATCAAGCTGTTCGAGGGTGAGGAGAAGACGGCCACGGCCCTCAAGCTGTCCGCCGCCGATCTCAAGGCCATCGAGGAGATTCGCGAGCGCGTCGAGGACGCCGAGGACGACGACGCCGAGAGCATCGTCACGTCCGAGCGCTACGACGCCATCACCCACGTGGTGGACGCGACGGTGAAGCGTTCGCGCAAGGGCATGAACACCTCGCAGAAAATCGACCGCGTGGTCACGAACCGTTGGCTCGGCCTGCCCATCTTCGCCATCGTGATGTTCCTGGTGTACTACCTCGCCATCTCGGTGGGCACGGGCGTAGTCACCGACTGGGCCAACGACGGCATTTCCGGCGACGGCTGGCTCTACACGAACGGCGCGCAGTACGAAGAGGCCGTCGGCACGTGGGAAGAGAGCGTGGCTGCGGCCGAAGAGTCCGGCGCAAGCGAGGACGAGCTGGCGCTGCTGGCTGAAGAAGAGCCCGATCCGGCCGAATTCGGCCTGTTCATTCCCGGGTTAACGCCTATCGTGTCGAACGCCTTGGAATCGATCGGCACCGCGCCGTGGCTGCAGAGCCTCGTCGTGGACGGCATCATCGCCGGCGTCGGCGCCGTCATCGGCTTCATCCCGCAGATGATCATCCTGTTCCTGCTGCTCGCGCTGCTCGAGGGCTGCGGCTACCTGGCGCGCGTCGCGTTCATCATGGACCGCGTGTTCCGCCGCTTCGGTCTGTCGGGCAAGAGCTTCATCCCGATGCTCGTGGCGTCCGGCTGCGGCGTGCCCGCCGTCATGGCCACGAAAACCATCGAGAGCGAACGCGATCGCCGCATGACCATCATGACCACCACGATGATTCCCTGCGGCGCGAAGATGCCCATCATCGCCCTCGTGTTCGGCGCCATCGCAGGCGGCAACACCGAGGAAACCTGGTGGGTCGCCCCGATGTTCTACTTCCTGGGCGTCATCGCCATCATCATCTCGGGCATCATCCTCAAGAAGACCAAGATGTTCGCCGGCGAAGTGTCGCCGTTCGTCATGGAGCTTCCGGCATACCATATGCCCACCGTGAAGTCGGTGCTGCTGGCAACGTGGGAGCGCATCAAGAGCTACGTGGTGAAAGCCGGTACCATCATCTTCCTGTCCACCATCGTCATCTGGTTCCTCATGAACTTCGGTACCTACGACGGCCAGTTCGGCTTGCTTGACACCGAAATGGACGACTACATCCAGTACAGCGTCATGGCCGGTTTGGGCAACGCCATCGGATGGATCTTCGCGCCGCTCGGCTTCGGCGATTGGCAGGCCACCGTCACGTCCGTCACGGGCCTCGTGGCCAAGGAGAACGTCGTGGCCACCGTGGGTATCCTCACGAGCCTCGGCGACGCAGGCGAAGCCGATCCTGCGCTGTGGGCGGGCTTCGCGGCCATGCTGGCCGGTTCGGTTCCCGCGATCATCGCCTTCTGCGCCTTCAACCTGCTGTGCGCGCCGTGCTTCGCCGCCATCGGCACCATTCGCCGTCAGATGGAGAGCGCGAAGTGGACCTGGTTCGCCATCGGCTACATGACCGTGTTCGCGTGGTGCGTCGGCCTCATGTTCTACCAGTTCGGCGGCCTCATCACCGGCGAGCTCAGCTTCAACTTCTGGACCGTCGTCGCCATCGTGGTGCTCGGTGCCCTGCTGTTCCAGCTGTTCCGCCCCATGCCGAACTTCGACAAGAAGAAAAAGCCCGCTGCGCGCGAGCTCGAAGCGGAGGGCAGCGCGGCTTAACCCACGGTTCGGAAGGCGGGCGGCGCGCTCGGGGAGGGGAGCGTCCCCGCCTTCCGGATCGCTGAGAAAGGAGCAACCATGTTAGTTTGGGAAATGACGCCGGCAACGCTCGTTGTCGGACTGATCGTGCTGGCGCTCGCCGCGCTGGCCGTGCGACGCCTCTGGCGCAACGGCACGTGCGACCATCACAAGGACGATCCGCGCGGCGGCGGGTGCGCCGGCGGTTGTGCGGGGTGCTCGGGGTGCGGTGCCGCCGATCGCATGGTTGCCGACCTGCAAAAGCACGCCGAAGCGCACCGCTAGCGCCGCGCGCTCATATAACGCCCCGGAACGGATGTTTCACGTGAAACATCCGTTCTTTTTTGTGCCGGCTCCTCCTCATATGGAGGAATTGTAAACCATGGCAAACTTCCATTGACTATCGCCATAAGTTATCGTAGACTAACTATTGTCAGCGAGGTCGGGAACTCGGAAGCAAGAAACCCGAAATCGCAGGCACCTCCTCTTTTTGCTGACACGGTGGTGGGGACTCTCCTCGTCTGGTCATCCACCACACAGCACGCCGGCGAGGGACCCCCTTCCCTCGCCGGCCTCCTCCAAGTATATGCACCTCATCATATCCACCGCCCCTCGCACCCGCGCATGGTTCTGCCCGTCGTGTGGTACCATGGAGTGACGAACAGAAGGAGGGTTCCGTGGAAAAAATGTCCATGTCGCACGAGGACTACCTTGAAGCCATCGTCATGCTGGGGGGGCACGACGGACGTGTCCGTCAGGTCGGTCGACATCGCGACGAAGCTTGGCGTGTCGAAGGCCTCGGTCAACAAGGCCGTGTCCTCGCTCAAGGAGAAGGGCTTGGCCGACCAGCCCTATTACGGCGATATCACGCTCACCGAAGAAGGATTCGCATACGGAACGTCGGTGCTCGACCGTCACCATATGCTGTTCACGTTCCTGACGAAGGCGCTCGGCATTCCCGAGGAACAGGCGGAAAAAGAAGCCTGCCTCATGGAGCACGCCATCAGCGACGAGTCGTTCAAAAAATGGAGTTCTTATATTAACAAACTCGCCCTCTAGGCGGGTTTCCAAGGGTGCTCCGGGGCCGTTTTCCACGGTCATCCAAGCATTCAACAACTTCTTTACGGTCGGCAACGCCCGTCCCTCCTTCGGTGGCGGGGCGGGCGTTGGTGTGGTATGCTGAGCGAAGCTTCTGCATTAAACAAACCAAACACGAAACACGATGCATAGAGGAGCCCCTTTCCGTGGCAACGCAGCCTTATATTCTCTCGTTTGACGAGGCGAAACGCGACACTCGTGCGCGCCGCCCCTCTCTCGCTGCGCCCGAATCGCGCCCCGTCATCCATACCGTTGACAGCATCCCCGCCTTCGATTCGCCCTTCCGCCAAGCGGACGAGCGACGGGGCGGCGCTTCGTCGACTTCGCGCGCCCGCACGTCGGGCTCCACCGCGACCGCGCGCCGTTCAACCGGCAGCCTCGTCGACGGCTTCGGCCGCTCGTCGTCGTTCGAGCGCCCCGCGGGCCGGCATGCGGCCCCGCTGTCGGCCTCGTCGACGGCTTCGCGCACCGCACGGTCGTTGTCGCGTCGCACGTCCGCCTCGAGCTCGTACGGCACGGGTCGGTTCGCCGCGTTCGAAGAGCGTGTCGAAGAACCCGCCGAGGAGGAAGTGGAAGAGCGCCGCCTTTCGCGTCTCGAGAAGCTCAAGAAGTCGCGCGCCAAGAGCAAGGCCGAACGCGCCTTCACCAAGCAGTTCGGCGGCTCGAAGCAGAGCGCCGAAGCCGCTGCGGCCGCGGCCGGCCCGCGCGCTGCGGTGTACAAGGGCGAGATGGGTGCGAAGCACCGTCAAGCGGCCCGCATGCAGAATGCCGAAAGCCCCCAGGCTTCGGCGAAGCGCGGCTTCTCGTTTTTGTCGCTCGCGTCGTTCAAGTCCTCTCCGAAGCTCATCGCCACCGCGGCGGTTACCGTGTGCCTGGCGCTCTCGTGCGTGTTCCTGTACGCGCCGGCGCAGCAGTACTACCATGCGCTGCGCGAGCGCGACCAGCTTGCCGCCGAGTACGCGGCCCTCGCCGAGCGCAACAGCGCGCTCGAAAGCGACGTCGCGTCGCTGCAAACCCAAGCGGGCATCGAGGATCGCGCGCACGAACAGTTCGGCTGGGTGAAGAAGGGCGAGGAAACGGCGAACGTCCGCGGACTCGACCTCGACGAAACCAGCTCGTCGTCGTTCCAGGCCAACATCCCGTCGGGCAGCGTCGAGGCGCCTGAAACCTGGTACTCGCCGTTCCTCGACAAGCTGTTCGGCGTCGAATAACCCGCAAAAGAAGGGCGGAAGCTCATGCATGTCACGACGGAACCCGAGACCGGCTTTCGAGCGGGCCGCTATGCGGCCATCGACATCGGCACCGTGACGTGTCGCATGCTCGTGGCCGATGTGGACGAAGCCGGCCGCCTGCACGAGCTCGACCGCGAGTACGCCATCACGAACCTCGGCGAGGGCGTCGACGCCACGGGCGTGCTCAAGCCCGAAGCCATGCAGCGCGTGGCCGATACCGTGGCGCGCTACCTCGAGGTGCTGCGCGGCTTCGAGACGCCCGAGCATCCTGTCATCGAAACGAAGGCCATGGCCACCTCGGCCGCGCGCGATGCGCGCAACGCCGACGAGTTCGAGGCCCTGCTTGCCGGCCTCGGCGTCACGCTGTCCGTCATCCCCGGTCAGCGCGAGGCGGCGCTGTCGTTTGCAGGCGCGTCCTGCGACTTTCTGGGCGAGCGGCTGCTCGTGGTGGACATCGGCGGCGGTTCGACCGAGGCCATCGCCGGGCGCGCCGGGGGAGCACCCGACCGCTCCCACTCGTTCAACATCGGGTGCCGTCGCGTGACGGAGAAGTTCTTCCGCGCCGATCCGCCGAGCGCGGCCGAGCTCGAGGAGGCCCGCGCATGGGTCGAGGCCGGCATGCGGCCGTACTTCGACGAGCTGCGCGGCGCCGGCTTCGCGCCCGAGCGTCTCGTCGCGGTGGCCGGCACGGCCACGACGGTGGTGTCGGTGCACGAGCATATGAAGGTGTACGACACCGCGCGCGTTCACAAGGCGGTTATCACGCGCTCCGTGCTCGACGGGGTAGCCGACGAGCTTGAGCGCGTTCCGCTCGCCGAGCGCGAGCGCATCGTCGGGCTCGACCCGGGCCGCGCGCCCGTCATCGTGGCCGGTATGGTGATCCTGCAAACGGTGCTCGATCTCGCCGGCGTGGACGCCTTCACCGTGAGCGAGTCGGACATCCTTCATGGCATCATGTTGGACGAGGCGGCAAACTAGCCTCCGCAATCCCGAAAGCGCGCAAAGTTTGCTACCATAGGTGCCTGCATGTGGGGGCGTGGCGGAATTGGCATACGCAGGAGACTTAAAATCTTCCGACTTCGGTCTTGCGGGTTCGAGTCCCGCCGCCCCTACCAGTCAAAGCTTTTCGCAATAGCGAGTTTCTCGGGGATATTCCGGCGGGGCTCGAACCGATGAGGTGGTTTCGCGTGAAGCAAACAGCCCAGTGGGCTGTTTGTAGTGGTAAACAATCCAGCGGATTGTTTACAAACCGTCTTCCCGCCCGAGCGGGCGTGCATCTGCGATGCCGAGGGGTGCAGATTCGCTCAGCGAATCTGCGAGTCCCGCCGCCCCTACCACTTAAATGACCTGGGAGGACGCGCCTGCACAGCGAACGCCCTCCCCGCTCCGGTGCCTCTGCTCAAACCCTACGCGTTCCAAAGCTCCTTCACGTCGTCGTAAGCCGCCGGATGCGACGGGGTCATTCCGCCCGTCATGGCGTGCACCGCAGCATACCGACCCATGGTCATGTACGACCCGCAGCAAAGACCTCCTTGGTACAGGTTCCACTCGAGGCCGCCGCACACGTTGCCCGCTCCCGATCCGACTGAATACAGCCCGGCGATAGGCTTGTTGTTCTCGTCGAGCACGCGGCAGCATCCGTCCACCGCGACCCCGGCATTGATGGCGCTGCAGCGAATCCATTGGCGAATTCCCCAGTACGGCGGTGTGTCGATAGGCTTGAGCTTGTCTTTAGCCAATCCGAACCGTTCGTCTATGCCGCTTTCACAGTACGCGTTCCACTCCTTGACGCTGCTCTTCAGCGTTTCGGCGGGTAGGCCCAGCTCCTCCGCCAGTTCTTCGAGCGTGTCTGCGCGATGGGTGTCGATGAGGCTGGTGTACACGCCCGTGGGATCGTCTTTGTAACCTGGAATGTAATTCTCAAGCGATTCGACGGTCACCATCGCGTCGTACTTGGCTGCGAACTCGTTGTCGAAGATGCGGAAGAAGCGGCCGGGATCCTCGGCGTCCGTGTTGTGCTGCAAGGAGAGATCCCATGATTCCATGGGGATGTCCTCGTTCATGAATCGCTCGCCGCGTTCGTTGAGCGCCATAAACGGATAACCCGTCATCAACATGGGGCCCGCGTCCATATCGTGCATGGTTTTGGCGTGGTTGACGGGAACCATGCGGGCCCCAACCGCCATGTTCATAAGAATGCCATCGCCGGTCATGTTCACTTGTTTGCGCTGAAAGCGAACGATGTCGGGGGAGTAGCGCGTTACGAGGCTTTCGTTATTCTGATAATCGCCCGCGGCGACGATAACCGCCTTGGCGGCGTTGAACTTGACGTAGCCGTCCTTCGTCTTCCCGATCACGCCCGTGACGCTTCCGTCTTCTACTTGGACGAGTTGCACGGCGGGGGTCTCGTAGAAGAACTCGGCGCCGTTCGCCTTGGCCTCGTCTGCGAGTTTCGTCATGATATCTTGGTTGTTGATGGGCTTCGGTCCGAAGAAGTTGCTGGCGACGGTAATGAAGCTTCCCTCGTCGAAGTCGGTGCGCATTTTCGACATTTGGGGTGGCAGACCGACTTCCGCCGCCTTGCCCATCATCCACATGATCATCTCTCCGGCATGGTTCACGTACAGATCAAGCAGTTCGGGGTTCATGCGATAACCGCCCGCTGCGCGCCAAGCTTGCTTGTACTGCAGGGTTCCAATGGCGTTGCTCTCTTCGAGAATGGGTCCTGAGGAGCCGTTTCCGTGGGCGATAACGATGGACTCCTTTTGCAGGCACGCGACGGTAGCCCCTTCTTCAAGCGCGGTGCACACGGCGGGAACGCCCGCGGTCCCCGCACCGATCACGACGATGTCGTAGTGTTTCTCGTCGGCGAATACGGTTATCGGGTCCAGTTCTACGACGGAAGCTTCGAAATCTTCGGATGTCGTTCCTGCCGGGTAGGAGGAGTTGGAAGGTGCGGTCCGCTCGGTTTCTTTCGAAGGTTGGCAGCCGGACAAGAGCCCTCCGAGTGCCGCGACGCTCCCTACTGCCGCCGTGCCTTTTAGGAATTGCCTTCTGTTCAGATCCATATCGGTCCCCTTTCGTTTCGTGTGGATACGGTTCGTGCTCGATAGTCCTCCGAGAGCCACCGAGCGTCTTCCCATAAAATCTGGGGAACCGGGGGAGGAGGGTGCATACGCCGACCATAAAATGGGGGAATTCCTCTTCACCTCGGGTTCTTCGAGGAAAGGAGCAACGCATCTGCGGTAGAATTGCCCGCAGGGAGGGGGACTTCATGATGCGCTCGATGCTGAAAACCTACGCCGCGCCTTTTGCCGGCATGTCGTTTTTCTGGGTATACGTTCGCTACCAGTCGTTCTTCGGGTTGCTATATCCGTTGTCGTTCGAAGGTCGTCTGTCCGGTCTCGCTCCATATCCGGTGCTGCTTGCTCTGTTGTTCGCGCTGTGCATGGCGGTGGTGGCGACGAGGGCGCGTATCGAAGGCGTCTTTCGATTGCGTCGGATTCTCGTGCCGATTGTGTGCGGGCTCGGATCCGTCGGAGTCGCCTTGGGCTTTGGCGTGGACGAAGGCATGCTCGCATCGTGGGTGTCCTGGGTGTCCCTGCTTTTCGTCGCCGTCGCTTTCGTCACAGGCTATCTGGCGTGGTCGATATGGTTTTGCGATCGTTTCGACCTGGGGCATATCGTAGTGCTTGCCGCTTCGTATATGACCAGTCTGCTTATTTTTCATGCATGGGTCCCCGTGTTCGTAGCAATAGCTGTTCCTGCGTGTACGGGCCTGTTCTGGTACGTCGCTTCTCCTCCTTGTGCGGCATCTCCGAATACGGGATTCTCGACGCTGCGGAAGGTGACGCCCTACGTTGTTCTGTTCGTCGCATTCCTCGTGGCGGGGAGCGTGCTGAGGGGTATCGTCGACACGTCCGAAGCCGACCTTACCGGTCCGACGTTTCGGTGGCCGCTTTCCGTTGCATTGTCGGGGATCCTGCTCGTGTATTGCGTTTTGTTTGCACGAAGGCAGAAGCGCGCAATGGCGGACGTGTCGAGCGCGAACGACGCGAGGTTCTATCGTCCGATCGAGGCCATGACGTTGAGGGTGTGGGCGGCGCTTGCGCTTTTGTTCTTCGGGGCCATCTTCGCGGGTCTGCTCGAAGGAGCTTACGTGCTGTCGGGGCATGTCGTGGTCGTGGCGCGATCGATGTTCGACGTGCTTCTTTGGGTGATGCTCTGCAATCTCGTGCGTGCCGAGAAGCTTTCCCCGGTGCTCGTGTTTACCGTTTTCAGCATTCTCACGAACGTCGTCTCGTGGCTGCTCAGCTACGTGGTGCTGCCCAGCTTGCTGACCCTGGAGGTTGGGAACGGTCGCATGCAGGCTACGGACGTCGTGGTTCTGCTTGCCGTGTTCGTTTTGCTGGCATTTATCATTTTGGTGTTCGGTGCTGTGGCGCTGAGGAAGCAAGACGTCGAGAGCCCCGCCGTGACGGCGGCTTCGAGTCATTTGACGCCTTCTGTTTCGGAGGACTTGGCGCTATCGTGCAAGCTGACGTCGCGCGAGATCGAGGTGGCAACGCTGTTCGCTCAGGGCCATAGCTTGAAGAAAGTGGCGTCGTTGCTGTTCATTTCGACAAGCACCGCTCAAAGCCATATCAAGAGCGCGTATCGAAAACTCGGTGTTCATTCGAAAGACGAGCTCATCGAGAAGCTGTCGGGTTGAGTCCCTTCATCGTCTGTTTTCCTCGATCTCTTTTTGCATACTTTCCACCCCATATGCGGAGAAACGCGGAAAAATAAGCCGCTCGCGCAGCGCAGGGAAAATCCCCGCTTTCCTTTGTGATACCATGTCGGACGGACAACCCGCCGAGGCAACAAAGAAAGCGCTATGAACAACATAAACGAAATTATCGCAGCTGTTGAAGAACCCCCCGAGTCGTTCGAGCAGTACCTCACGCAGTACGCCGATCGCGTGGGCGACCTGGTGAACTCCTTCATTCCGAAGGGGACGCACGCCGATATGGATCGCTACCTGTACGATCCGCTGGTCGCATACAGCCAGAACGGCGGCAAGCGCCACCGTCCGCTCATCTGCTTCGCAGCCTGCCGCGCCGTCGGCGGCGACATGGCGCGCGCGACGAGCGCCGCCGCGGCCATCGAGCACTTCCATACCGCGGCCCTCATCCACGACGACATCGCCGACGAGGCCGAGCTTCGCCGCGGCGAGCCGTGCATGCACCTCACCGAGGGCATGGGCCTCGCCATCAATGCGGGCGACCTCGCGCTTTCCCTCGTCAACGGCACGGTGGTGTCCGACGAGAACCTCGACGACACCACGAAGGTGCGCGTCATCACCGAGCTCATCGACATGACCCGCCGCACCATCGAGGGCCAGGCGCTCGATATCGGATGGGCGCGCGACGGCCGCTACGACATCACGCCCGAGGACTACCTCGTCATGGCCACGCACAAAACCGCGCACTACTCCGGCGCGGTGCCCCTCGCCATCGGCGCCATCATCGGCGGCGGCACCGAGGTGGAAATCGAGGCCCTGCGCAACTACGGTCTGGATACCGGCCTCGCGTTCCAGATTCAGGACGACCTGCTGAACCTCGTCGGCTCCGAGGAGAGCACGAAGAAGGACTTCCGCAACGACATCACCGAGGGCAAGCGCACGCTCATGGTGGTGCACGCGCTGCAGCACTCCGACGATCGCGACCGCCTCATCGACATCCTCTCCTCGAAGGAGAAGGACCCGGCGGTGCTCGGCGAAGCCGTCGCCATCATGGAGGCGTCCGGCAGCATCGACTACGCTCGCAGCTACGCCGAGAACCTCACGAGCATCGCGAAGAACCGCCTGACCGACATGGTGCGCCCGTCCACGGCGCGCGACCTGCTCGTGTCCATGGCCGATTGGTTCGTCAGCCGACTGAAGTAGCCGCGTGCGACAACCGTAACCTTCTGCTGTGACGAGCGCCGCCGGTTTCGGCGGCGCTCTGTTCCTCTTGTGGAACCTCGCGCCGATACCTGCGTCTGCCTGCATGAATAGGGTACTATGACGCTCATGGAAACCATTAAGCGACATGACACCGGTCCCGCCGTCGAAGACGTTCAGCAGCGTCTCGTCGTCATCGGGCTGCTCGATCCCGCCGACGTCGACGGGGAGTTCGGCGACACCACGGCCGAGGCCGTGCAGGCCTTCTGCGGCAACGCGGGCCTGCCCCTTTCCGACGAAGTGACCGAGAAGGTATGGGCGGCGCTCGTCGACGCCTCCTTCACGTTGGGCGACCGCACGCTGTATCTGCGCATGCCGCACTTCCATGGCCACGACGTGCTCGAGCTGCAGCACGCGCTGGGCGCGCTCGGTTTCGCCTGCGGTGCAACCGACGGCATCTTCGGTGCCTTCACCGAGCTCGGTCTGCGCAAGTTCCAGCTCAACCTCGGTCTGCCGTCCGACGGCATCGCCGGCGCGTACACGTACGCCGCCATCCGCAACCTCCACCATTCGTGGGAGGGGAAGGAGGCGGTGCACGGAACGAGCCACCTCGGGTTCGCCCGCGCCGCCGACGTGCTCGAGCGCAACGCGCTCTGCCTCTTCGGCACGCAGGACTTCACGCGCAGCGTCGCCTCGCGCATGTCGAACCTCGCGCTTGCCACGAACCCTGCCTCCAAAATCATGAGCGCCGATTCGCTGTTGGTGGCTCCCGACGAGTCCATGCTGCTCGTGCATATCGTTCTGCCGGGCGAGCTCACGGTCACCACCGTGCCGCGCGTCAGCTTCGAGGACGAGGAAACGCTGTCGCTGCGCCTCGAAACGGCCATCGGCGTTGCCGATGCCGTCAACCCCTCGCGTATCGCCGTCGAACTGCCCAGCACGGTGTGGGAAGACGCCGGTGCCGGCCGTTCGGCCCAGCACTTCGCCATCACCCTGCTCGACGCCCTCTGCACCGCGTTGTCGTAGGCTCCGGTTCTCCCTGTCGGCACTGCGCCTACACCATCTGGTGTATTCTCGTGTCGGTTCGATGACGGATGCGCGAAGGATACTGATTTCCGCAGGTGAGGGCTCTATACTGCTGCAAACACCAATCGATGGAAAGCAGGTTATCATGGCTGACGATATGAACAACAACACCAACCAGCCCGCGCCGCAGCAGCCCGATGCTGCCCCGCAGCCTCCCGCGACGCCGCAGCCCTCCACCGAGCCGCTGCCGCAGCAGCAGCCCCCGATGGGCCAGCAGGTGCCGCCTGCGCAGCCCGAGCCGCAGCCGCAACCTCAGCCGCAGCCGCAGCCGATGTACAACGCGCCCCAGCCCCAGCCGCAGGCGTTTTACCCGCCCGCGCCGCTCATGCAGCTCACCGGCGGCATGAAGTTCGCCTGGCTCGTGGTGGGCGCCCTCTTGGGCATCCCGGGCATCATCATCGCCTGGCTCGTGAACGTCGACAAGATGCCGCAGGTGAAGAGCGACGCGCTCAAATTCTCCATCATCGGCTTCGTCATCTGGGTCGTGCTCGGATTCTTGCTGGGCCTGCTCATCACCGGCGCAATCTCGGCAGCGGTGTACGGCATGATGGGCTCCATGGACATGGGCTCGTACGGATACGGCTACCACGGCTCCTGGTAAGCGAAAAATCTGTAAATCGCTTCACATTGGAAGAGCCCTCCGGGGCTCTTCCTTTTGCGTGCTAAAGCGAGTGGTACAATTGTGAGCGATTTCCAGGGTCCGTGCGGGGAAGCGCGGGCACCAGAGACCCACCGCACAAAGGAGCACACATGCCACGTCCCATGACCATGGCGGAGAAAATTCTCGCCGCCCATGCGGGGCTCGACGAAGTAGAGCCGGGTCAGCTGATCGAATGCGATCTCGACCTCGTGCTGTCCAACGACGTCACCGCCCCCATCGCCGTCAAAGAGTTCCGCAAGATCGGCGTCGAGAAGGTGTTCGATCCCACGAAGATCGCTCTCGTCCCCGACCACTACGTCCCCAACAAGGACATCAAAAGCGCCGAGCAGGCCAAGATCGTGCGCGATTTCGCGCGCGAACAGGGTATCAACCACTACTACGAAGTGGGCTGCATGGGCGTCGAGCACGCGCTGCTGCCCGAACAGGGCGTCGTCGGCGCGGGCGACCTCATCATCGGCGCCGACAGCCACACCTGCACGTACGGCGCGCTCGGCGCGTTCGCCACGGGCGTGGGCTCTACCGATGCCGGCGTGGGCTACGCCACCGGCAAGGCATGGTTCAAGGTGCCCGAGTCGCTGCTGTTCAAGATCGAGGGCGAGCTTGCCCCCGGCGTCACCGGCAAGGACGTCATCCTGCACATCATCGGCATGATCGGCGTCGACGGCGCGCTGTACCAGGCCATGGAGTTCACCGGCAGCGCCATCCGGAACATGGGCATGGACGAGCGCATGAGCATCTCGAACATGGCCATCGAAGCGGGCGGCAAGGCCGGCCTCATCGAGGTCGACGACGTGACGCGCGCCTACATGGACGGTCGCACCGAGCGCCCCTACACCGAGTACCACTCCGATCCGGACGCGACGTACGCGAAGATCTACGAGATCGACGCGGCATCCATCGTGCCCACCGTGTCGTTCCCGCACCTGCCGTCGAACACGCGTCCGGCCGCCGAAGCGCGCGACATCAAAATCGACCAGGCCGTCATCGGCTCCTGCACGAACGGCCGCATCGTCGACATGCGCCAGGCCGCCGACGTGCTGCGCGGCCGCACCGTGCACCCCGATGTGCGCTGCATCGTCATCCCGGCCACGCAGGCGGTATACCGTCAGTGCATGGAGGAGGGCCTCATGGACGTGTTCCTCGACGCGAACTGCGCCGTGTCCACGCCCACCTGCGGTCCCTGCCTGGGCGGCTACATGGGCATCCTCGCCGCGGGCGAGCGCGCCATCGCCACCACGAACCGCAACTTCGTCGGCCGCATGGGCGATCCGACGAGCGAGGTCTACCTGTCCTCGCCGGCCGTCGCCGCGGCAAGCGCCGTGCTCGGCCACATCGGCTTGCCGGAAGATTTGGACTAGGGGAGGAGCGACCATGCAATTCAAAGGAACCGCGCACCGCTACGGGCGCGACATCGACACCGACGTCATCATCCCGGCCCGCTATCTGACCACGTCCGATCCGGCTGAGCTGGCGAAGCACTGCCTGGAAGACCTCGACACGTCGTTCATCGAACGCGTGCAGCCGGGCGACATCATCGTGGCCGACGAGAACTTCGGCTGCGGCTCGTCGCGCGAGCACGCGCCCATCGCCATCAAGGCGGCGGGGGTCGACGTCGTCATCGCCAAGAGCTTCGCGCGCATCTTCTACCGCAACTCCATCAACACGGGCCTCGCCATCATGGAATGCCCCGAAGCGGTGGACGCCATCTCCCAGGGCGACGTGGTGTCGGTGGACGCCGACGCGGGCAAGATCGTGGACGAAACGACGGGCCAGACCTTCGAGGCTCAGCCGTTCCCCCCGTTCATCCGCGAGATCATAGAAGCCGGCGGCCTCATCAACCGCACGCGCCAGAAACTTGGCAAGGAGTAGCCATGTCCCAAACCTACAACATCTGCCTCCTGCCCGGCGACGGCATCGGCCCCGAGATCATCGCCGAGGGCGTGAAGGTGCTGAACGCCGTGGGCGCGAAGTACGACACGACGTTCTCCTACACCGAGGCGCTCATCGGCGGCTGCGCCATCGATGAGACGGGCTCGGCGCTGCCGGACGAGACGCTCGCGGTTGCGAACGCGTCCGACGCCGTGCTGCTCGCCGCCGTCGGCGGCCCGAAGTGGGATACCACCGACCCCGCGAAGCCGCGCCCCGAGCAGGGCCTGCTCGGCATCCGCAAGGCGCTCGGCCTCTACACGAACCTGCGCCCCGTCCAGATCTTCAACGCGCTGGCCGACGCCTCCACGCTCAAGCCCGAAATCGTCGACGGCGTCGACATGATGATCGTGCGCGAGCTCACGGGCGGTTTGTACTTCGGCCGTCGCGAGCGCTTCTACGACGAGGAGGGCTGCGGCTCAGGCGGCGCAGCCGGCCAGCGCGCCTACGACACGCTTGAGTACCGCGAGTACGAGGTGGAGCGCATCGCCCGTCAGGCGTTCGAAGCCGCGCGCAAGCGCCGCAACAAGGTGACCAGCGTCGACAAGGCGAACGTGCTCGAAACCAGCCGCATGTGGCGCGAGATCGTGCATCGCATCGGCGAGACCGAATACCCCGACGTGGAGCTCGAGGACCTGCTCGTGGACAACACCGCCATGCAGCTCATCAGCCGCCCTGTCGACTTCGACGTCGTGGTGACCGAGAACATGTTCGGCGATATCCTCTCCGACGAGGCCGCCCAGATCACGGGCTCCCTCGGCATGCTGGCCAGCGCCAGCCTCGGCGACGGCACGGCGCTCTACGAGCCCAGCCACGGCAGCGCGCCCGACATCGCGGGGAAGGGCATCGCGAACCCGCTCGCGCAAATCCTGTCCGTCGAGATGATGCTGCGCTACAGCTTCGACCTGCAGGACGCCGCCGACGACATCCGCCGCGCGGTGACCGCCGTCCTCGACGAAGGTTGGCGCACCGGCGACATCAGACAAGCCGCAACCCCCGCCGACAAGCTCGTAGGCACCATCCAAATGGGCGACCTCGTGGTAGCGCACCTGTAAGCGGCGAGAACTCGAAACACTCAAACGAAGCATGAGAGCGGCCCCAGCAGGGGCCGCTCTCATGCTTGATGCTCCAATAGGTCGATGAGTTCCATGCGCGAAGAGACGCCCGTTTTCTTGTAGATGCTCTTCAAATGGCTGCGTACCGTGCTGTCGGAGATGAACAGCGTTTTCGCGATGTACGGCGAGTTGTATCCGCGCCCCAGGTAGCAAAGCACTTCATACTCTCTTGGCGAAAGCTCAGCCTGGTCGGCAAGCTTGCGACAACGGGAGTTCATGGCTTCTTCGCTCGTCGGTACGGAAGCCCCTGGTTCTTCAAGATGCGCGGCATTGCGCGCGTGCCATAATTGCAGTGCCGGCATGACCAGGAGATAGACGAAGTAGAGCGTCGATAGCACCAACAGCGTTTTGCCGCGAACGAGATAGTCGAATCCCGAGTAGTAGAAGGCGTATCCTGCGAGCCCGGCCAACGAGACCAAGGCAAGCGGTATGCCGAGAATCAGCAAAGGCGAAAACTCCCCCTGCCGGTTCGCCGTCAAAAGGAATGCGACAGCGAACAGTCCCAATAGCGAGCTGAATGCGAACACGCCCGTCGCCCCGATGAGAAATACGAATGATTCCGACGGAAAGCTATCGAGAACGATCAAGATGCCCGCAACTGCTGGAAACAGGACCCAGTACACGAAAGGCATGATGGGCTTGTCCCGTTTCACGAAGCACCCGATGGCGACGATGACAGAGGCGCACAATAACCCGAACGATGCTTCGGACATGAATTGTTGGGCATTGTCGGGCAGGATGTCGAACAGGCTGCGTATGAGCAGGAAATGGCGAGAATTCGAGAGGAGCACGAACAGCATGAGGCCCAGGGTGGATCCTGCCAGCAGCGGTGCCAGGTCTCCGAGCGAAGCTTTCGTGACGAATGCGCCGTCTTTCACGTTGTCGACGGCATGTTCGTCGTACAGGGGAAACGCGAGTGCGTTTTTCAAAGATGCGCGAAGGGGGACGAGAGAGCAAGCGACGAGCATCGCAAGATAAGCGAGCGACGCGATAGTCGGCGGGCAGTGAAGCAGCAGCTGGTTCACCAAAACGGCTGCTGAGCACAGGCCGGCGCCTCCAAGCAGAATCTTCCTGAAGTCGTTCGTTCCGATGCGCAAGCTCCATGCGATGGCGAGCGGCACGAAGCCCATCCCTGACAGCAATCCTGCTGGATAGAGCGCCCAAAGGGGCACGTCGATCCATTGCGCGAGGATGGGAACCAGGTAACCTCCCACGAACGAGATGGTCGCGAGCACGACAAGCGGCGCGTCGAGCCTCCCGCGCAACACGTGTACGGCTCCGAGCACGATCGAGAGCCCCGATCCGAGCACGCACCCTATCATGGCTGCAATCATAAACGTCTCGAACGGTTCCGAAGCATGCAAAGAACTCTCTGCGAAGGTGAGGTTGAGGAAGCAAGGGAGGCTGATCGCGATAAAGGCGACCGAACCCACGATATCGCCGATCCGTTCGAAGCGTGCGGTGCTGACGTCGGCTTCATGAACGCCGCGCGCGCACGAATTGAGATACTCATGCATATCGATCCCTCCCCATCCCCAGGCTTTCATTGTAGCCGACACGCTTGAAATAGGCGTGCATTTCCTACGCCCGGAAGGGAGAAACGGCGAAATCCCCCATTCCGTCCAGGTTGTCATCCTGGTTTCGCGTGACGATCCTTCGATCCGTTGATTCCTTTGCGACTGGAAGGTCGGTATCGTTTCACCTGCGGGAGGCCGGAATGATACTCCCGGAAGGGTCTCGCCTATTGCATGGCGCGGACTTCAACGCACAGTTCGAAAGAGAGGGAATGATATGGGAGAAATTTCCAGGCGTGGATTCCTCAGCGCGGCTGCGGTCGGGGCTGCAACCGTCATGGGAGCGGGGGCGCTTTCAGCGTGCTCGCCCGCATCGGCGACAGACGGGAAAACCAGCGAGGCAAGCGGTTCTGTATCGTCCGGCAACCAGGTCTCTACCTGGCGGCAAGCACCCGACCCCATCACCGACATCGCGGAAACCTATGAGTGCGATGTGCTTGTTATCGGGCTGGGGCACGCGGGCTGCGCGGCCTTTCGCGCGGCGGCTGAGGCTGGTGCAAAGGTGTGCGCTCTGCATGAGGCCAAGGAGGACGCGCTCACGTTCCGCGGCGGCGGGCAAATCGGGCACATCAATTCGGCGTTTCTGGAAGGGCGCGGCGTTCCGAACGTCGATGTCGTCGAATTCATGAACGACTGGCAGGTTCGTTCGAACAACCGCTCGAACCCGGGTCTCGTCATGAATTACGCCAAGAACTGCGGTCCGTGCTTCGATTGGTTGTTCCCCAACCTCACCGACGAGCAGAAGGAGAGCATCGAGATTCGCAGTTTCATCGAAGGGGCCCCCTTCAAAAAGGAGCTTTCCGGTGTGAAAACGTGGGTGGGCACGGCCATGATGGGCGACTACATCAACGACGCTCTCATGAACTGCATCGAGGCGGGCATCGATGCAGGCGGCAAGGTGTATTACGGCACGAAGGCTTGCCAACTGGTAACCGATGACCAGGGGGCCGTCACGGGGGCGGTTGGCGAAGGGCCAGACGGTTATGTGCGGGTCAACGCTGCCAAGGGCGTTATCGTCACCACGGGAGGTTTCGGCGCTAACGCCGACATGTGCGCCGATCTGCTCTACGAGATCAACGAGCGTATGGGCCCGGACGACGAGATCACCGCGATGATGGATTCCGACGGTACGGGCATCCAAATGGGCTACTGGGCTGGCGGCCGTATCGACCCGTGCATCGGAACGATGGACGGCGCGTACTGGTATCCCACCGATCAGCCGGTTGACCTGCTCGGTGCCACGGCGGCACTTTGGATCAACGCAGACGGTAAACGTTATTCGAACGAAGGGTTCGGTTCGACCGAGCTCCAAGCTATGCCCGGCGCGTGGCAGCCGTCAGGCGAGATCGCAACCGTGTTTGACAGCAACGTCGAAGAGCTGATCAAGGCTCAGCCTTTCGGCCATATGGCCATCGACTATTCTTCGGGGGATTTCAGCGCCATTCACGCCGTTATGGAAAAAGCGTACGCAGGCAAGGAAAAGGGCTCCGCTGACGATGCCGATGCGAAGAAGGACGGTGCGGGCGGCGATGCGAAGACGGCTGACGATATCGTAGGGGCAATGAGCGCGTCGACGGTGTTCGCGGCCGACGACTTCAAAACGCTTGGCACGTACCTCGGTTACACGGGCGCGGCACTTGATTCGTTCGTCGAAACCATCGAGCATTACAACGAGCTTTGCGCGGCGGGAGCCGATACCGATTTCGGAAAAGATCCTTCGCTGATGATCGGCCTCACGCAGCCTCCCTATTACGGTTACAAGGGCACGAAGAAAGTCGGCGTGATAATGGTGACGTGCGGCGGGCTTTTAGTGGACGCCGAAGGGCGGGTGCTCGATGAGAACTACCATCCGGTTTCCGGCCTTTACGCAGCGGGCAATGCCTCGGGCGGTCGCTTCGGTTGGCAGTACTTCACGTCCATTGCCGGCCAGAGTTTGTCCATGGCAGAGACGATGGGCATGCTGACCGGTCGTGCGGCTGCGCAGCAGTAAAGCGATAGTTCCCGCATATACGGCATCCCTCCCACGCCGTTGCGGCAAGCGCCCCGGAACTAAAAGCTCCGGGGCGCAATGCGTTCGCTGTGTCTCCTCGGGCACCTTTCGCGTATGGCTATTTTCCCGCCGCCGCGTTTTCTCCAGCCACCTTGCCGTAGTACATGGCCATGGAGTGGCTTGTACCCGAAAGCTTGAAGGGGTACTTAACAGCGAAACGGTCGCCTTGCGCATTGCCCGATACGTACAGTCCGGGAATGATGGCGCGCTCGGTGCTGATGACGTGCGCTTCCTCATCGGAGCAGAGGCCGCCCATCGTGCAAAGGCACAGGCCCACACCCATACGCTGGGCGTAGAAAGGGCCGTCCTGCACGGGTAGCAGGTACTTCTCCTTCTTGCCGAAATCGTCGTCCACGCCCTTCGCGCACAACTCGTTGTAGCGCTCGACCGATCGCAGGGCTTCTTCGGCATCCATGCCCTCAATTGACTTGAATAGCTCTTCGAGCGTGTCGGCTTTGAAGATGGTGCCGTTGCCCGCTTTTTCGTCGAAATCCGCGAGGGTGAACGCAAACGTGTTGATGAACAGGGGAGTTTGCTCGTCGAGGTGGGAGTCGAAGATCGCGAACGCCTTGCGCTGAGGCTGGCGATCGAACGCGAACTCGCACTCCGTTGCCGCTACGTCCTCGTTTTGAAAACGCTTGCCGTGGTAGTTGAGGCGCAAGAGCGGCCCCGTCAGCCCCATGGAGTCGTTTTGCGAATCAGTGTCGCCGGGGCCACCCATCACGTGCACCATCGGTGCCTGATACTGTGACATGGCTGCATTGGCCCAGTAGCCCATCTTGTACCCGTCGCCCGTGTTCGTGCGGTTGCCCTCGACGTCGATATTCGGCCAAGGATTGCCGTTGCCGTTCTCGACGACGGCGGGGAAGAATACGCTCATCATGTCGGGATTGGACCCGCAGTCGCCGCATGAGAGGATGACGCCGTTTTTCGCATGCACTCTCTTGTACTTGTCGGTATCGGCATTGCGCACGTAGGCGCCCACGCAGGCATCGTCTTGCATGATGAGCTGCTCGGCGAAATGGCCGAAATAAGTGGCGCCGCCGGCATCGATGCCTTTTTGCAGGTTCGCGTTTACCACGTGGGGATGGTCGGTGAACGATAGATTCTCCGGGTAGGCTGCCTGGTTCTCGTTTTCGTAGTCGATGTTCGGGTCGCTCATGGATGCGACGGCAACCGGATGGTTGGGATCGCCCATCATGCCGATTACTTCGCCCGGCTCCGGAAAGTAGAGCTCCTCGTCGCCCGCGCACCACCAGTCGAAAGCATCTGCGCAGTTGTAGGCCCACTTGCGGATGATGGAGTAGTTCGTGATGCTCGAGCATTCCGCGAACTCGTGGTCGATGATCTTTTCCAAATCGAACGTGCCCAAGTTGAACCGTTCGGTCATCGATCCGTTCAGATATGCGTATTGGCTCGACCGTACGCTCGGCTCGCTGCCCTTTTCGAAGCCGACTACCTTTGCTCCCGCTTCAGCGGCGGCTCGGAATGCGGCGACGCCCGACACGCCCAAGCCGATGATGGCCACGTCGACATCGATCTCCTCCTCGATGTCGCTTTCGGCAATCTCGGGAGGGGTTGCGGGCCAAGGGTACCTGATGCCGGATGGACTGACTGCTTGATCGCCCGCACCCGCATCATTGGATGCCGTGTTTGCCGTGGCAGACGCGCTCGACGCAGGAGAACAGCCTCCCAGCATGGCCATGGCGCCTGCCCCGACGGCGGTCATAGCTGCGCTGCCGAGGAACGCTCGACGCGAAAGGCCAGGCCGCTTTCCATTGTTCTCATCAGCGGATGTACGGTTGTTCATGATTCGATTCCCTCCTTGACGTGGCTTGCATCTGGAACGATCGTAGGCCTTGCGATCGTGTGCGGTCGATCACCTCGTTGCGTGATCCCCCTCACCGTTTTGCAGTATTTTGCAGCTACGCCGTCTTGATCAGGCGTGCCGGAGAACCGTGCGGTAAAATGCGAGGAAAGGGGAGGTGAAAGCCATGCAGGAATCTCGTGCGTTCCTTCGCTATCTGAACGCGCAGCCGAAGCTCGTATTACGTCCGTCGTTGCTGTTGCTCGCGCCGTTTCTCGCCTCTATGCCGCTGTATGTGCCGAATGTGCGCATAATGCGTGATCTTATCGGGAGCACATCGGGCGTTGATCCGCTCGTGACGGCGATGGCGGGCGCAAGCTTACTGCTCTCGGCGGCGCTTGCGTTCTTTTCAAGCCGCCGTCCCTCGTGGCCCGGGTTCGGCCATCGGATGCTGGTTGGCGGTGCTGCGGGCTACGTTGTCCTGGAAACGGTTCTCTGGAGCACGCTGTCCTTGGGGTCGTTGCCACCCGTATGGTTCGCATGCATAGGCATGGTATTGGCGGCATGTTCTATGCCCATTGCCATGGCGTGGGTTGCGCGCTACGCGCTTGACGTGCGGAATGTCATGTTCCACGGCGCGTTGGCGTGCGTGGGCGCGGCGCTTCTCGGTTGGGCGCTTTCGCTTCTTCCGGCGCTGCCGGCCGCTTTGCTTGGCGTTGCGTGCGCTGGCGTAGGAGCTGGCGGAGCTTTGCTTCGTTCGGGGCGCGATACCAAAAGCGTGGAAGATTCAATGGTTGCATGCAGGAACGTGGCTGATGCGACAGGCGCGGTGGGTGCGGGGATTGGTGCTGCGGTGGGCAATCTGATGTCGGTGATCTGGTTGCCCCTGGTCGGCTTTCTCATATGTACGTTTACTTCAGCGTCGTGCGAGTTCAGCATCGACGGCGTCACCCTGCGCAGCGAGTTCATCGGCGGGATGGCAGCTTCGATCGTTGCCGTTGCGTTATGTCTCATGCACCGTAAGACTCCGTTCGTGCTCCTTGTGGACAAACTCGTCGTGCCGGGCCTCATTGCCGTGTCGGTTGTGTTGGGGAGTTTTCCTGCCAACAGCATGCCGTTCGTTCTCGGCGCTGCCTACATATTCGTGCCGATGATGTTCTTGTCGCTGTTTGCTCTTGCCTCGCTTGTTGCGATCGCGGCGGCGGGCGAGTTCTCGTTGCCGTTCGTGTTCGGAGCGGCATTCTTCTCAAGCAACCTCGTTACGCTCGTCGGATTGGCGTCCGGAGGCGGGTTGGCTTCATCCGATACGATAGGGCCCGTGCTCTGGGTCGTTATTTGCTGCTATTTCGCCTGCGTTATCGTTCAGCTAGGATATTCGTCATGGCGTGATCTGTGTCGCCCGTATGATGACGACGCCGTCGAACCCGCTCGATCCGCAATCGACCCCGATGCAATTGAGGAATTTCGCCGTCTGCGTATCGAGGTGCTGGCTGACGGGCACGGTTTGACTAACCGCGAACGCGAATTGCTCGATTACCTCAGCCGCGGCTATGGCTCATCGTTCATTGCCAAGAACTTGTTCATTTCGGACAACACGGCACGCACTCATATTCGCAACATCTATCGCAAGCTGGGTGTCGGTTCCCGTGAAGAACTCTTGTCGTTGTTCAATGAGGCGTACGCCTCCGAGACGTGAGTGTCCCGCCACCAAAAAAGCCTCGCAATCAGGCGGGGCTTTTTCTCTCGCGCTCGAAGGTTATGCCAGCGTCGCTTCTCGCTGCGAACGCAACCATGCCGCCAGTTCTTCGATGCCGTCGCCCGTGCGAGCCGAAGTTTCGAAGTACCGGATATCCGGATTGAGGATGCGCGCCTGCGTGCGCAACGCATCCCTGTCGAAGTCCGGATTGAGGGGCAGATAATCGGTTTTGGTGACGATGAGCGCATCCACCGCGGCGAACATGGGCGGGTACTTCATCACCTTGTCCCAGCCCTCCGGCACCGACAGCAGCATCACGCGCAGATGCGCGCCGGTATCGAAATCGGCTGGGCATACCAGGTTGCCGATATTTTCCAAGAACAGGTACTCGTACTGCGCGTCTCCGAATGCGGAAAACGCCTGATGCACCATTCCCATCTCCACGTGGCAGATGCCGCGGGTGTTCAGCTCGACCGATGCGACGCCGGCCTCCTTGATCTTGAGCGCATCCACGTCGGATTCGAGGTCGGCTTCGATGACGGCCACGCTGGGCGCATCGTCTCCCGAGGCTGCGGAATCGGCGCGCAGTTGGGCGATAAGCGCCAGGAGCAACGTCGTCTTGCCTGCTCCGGGCGATGCCATGATGTCTACGAAGAACGTGTTCTCAGCCTTGCGCGCCGCACGGAACGCGTCGGCTTCGGCGTCGTTCCTCGCAAATATGCTTCTGCGCAGTTCGATGATGCGGGTTTCGTCCATCGTATCCTCCCCGTTGTCGTGTCTGTTACGCGGCCCCTCGACCCCGCGCGCCCGGGTCGCACCCCGTTCGGGACGATTCGCTTGCGGAGACCGACGCTTCGATCTTGCTGATATAGAACTCCATGCCTGAATGAAACGTGCAATCGTTTTCCGAGGCGCATAGGGGGCAGGTTTTCGCAGCGTGCCGGATATAGTCGACGTGAAAAGCGAAGCCGCACCGGTTGCATCGCATGGTGTACGGCACGCGATGGATGATGACTTCAGCATCCTCTGCTACGGTTCCGCGTGCGAGGAACCCGAAAAGCCCTTCGAAGTAGTCCTCCACCACGTCGCGGCCCTCGCCGATGACCAGGTACACGGCGGTCACCTTCGAAGCTCCAGCCCGCTCGGCCTCTTCAACGACCGCGTCTACCACGTTGCGTACCAACGACATTTCGTGCACGATGGACTCCTCCTCCCTGCGAATCGCGGCTGCTTCTACAGCGTGGTGTCGGTGAAGTCGACCAGCTGGCCGCGCTGCATGCGGTCTTTTGCGAAATACTTGTTGCACTCCACGTAGTCGGCCGGCAGCTCCGGATAGCTGGGATTCTCGGTCAGGATGCGCGCGTGGGCAGGGCATACGCGCACGCATTGGCCGCAACGCACGCAGGCTTTGTCCATGACGCAGAAGCCATCGTCGCCGAAGGAGATGGACGTCATCGGGCAGATGTTGACGCAGGTCCCGCATTTGGTGCATGCGGAGCTGTCGTACTTGAGCAGGTAGGCATTGTAGTACGTCGAGCACGCGCCCTCGCCGTTGATGCCACGGTACGCCATCAGGTTCCCGCAGCTTTGCGAATGGCAGCAGCAGATGATGTCGGCGTCTTTCGCGCAGATGGATTCCACCACCATACCCTTGTCGATGATGTCCTCGACGATGGAGATGGCCTCGTCTTGCGTAATCTGCTCGCCGATCTCGTTCTCGATGAAGTATTCGGCCATTTCGCCCAGCGACAGGCACGTGCGGTGCGGGTGCTCCTCGGGGTAGGGAACGCCCAGCGCATTCCACATGGTGCGGCACTGGCATGCCGACACGGTGATGGTGCTGTTGCGCTTGATGAGGGCGCGCCAGTCATGGTAGGGCGCCAACTTGTCTCCCTCCACCACGTCGACGCTCACGGGATACGAGCGGAACAGGGGAAACGTGTTGTCGAAGCCGCTTTCCCCATGAGGGTCGACGCCGGTGATTCCCTGCGTGTCGAATTCGGCGACCTTGCCCTCTTCCCGGTGGTACAGCGCGTCCAGCTCGTTGAACTCCCAGAACCCGTTGATGTAGGGCATGAGCACGAACAGTGCCAACCCGCCGCGGCGCACACGCCAGATCAGATTGCGAGCTGCCTGATCTTCAAGGATGGCGGAGGCTTCCTCTTCGGATATTCCTGCTACGGCGGCGTAATCGCCAGCCGAGAAGTATTCGTGCAAGGGCATGGCGAGGTAGTTCTCGGCATCTTCCTCCGACCAGAGGTACTTGATCATGTCCCAGCTGGTGGAGTCGGCGGGAATCGATCCGATGCCGCGACCGATGCGATTGATGCGGTTACGCATACGAACGTACACGGCAGGGATTACCGTGCCGTCGCTGCAGGTCACGTCTTCCGTGATCTCGGCTTCGTCGAGGACCTTCTCCATGAGGTCGTCGCTTCTGAGGACGTCGACCCACTCGCCCGAAGACGCGCTTGCATTCGAAGGATCGGCTTCTTTCGCATCGGCGGAATCGGCGTTGGCCGAACCTCTCGAAGGGGAAGGGCTACAGCCCAGCAAATTGAAGATGGGCATGATGCCCATGGCGCCGACCGCTGCTCCTCTGATGAAGTCGCGGCGGTTCAGGCCCAGTTCTTCCCTCGTGTTTTCATCCATAGGTTCCTCCTCGTTCCCCAGCCCGCTCTCTTGTCGGGTCTTCCTGGGAACGAGTATACGGACGCTTCTATCGAAGGAAAACAGACGATCCTCGGCCTTGTGTCTTGTAGCTTCAGGCTAACTTTCGAATGCGTACGTCGACGTGCCGGAGGCTCGCTTGAGGTGCGCGTCGGGAAGAGGATCGCAGTGAAGGAACGGTGGCTTCGAATCGAAGATGACCTTCGCGATGGCCTCCGGCGACCATGCCATATCGCTCGTGCACCAATCCATGAACAGGTCTACGATACCGTAGAGGTAAGCGTCCAGCTGGTGTTTTTGCATCGAAACCTCGCAAGGCTCCCCCTGAAGCGCTTCGGTGTAGTAGATGCTTTTCAGCCAGGCCAAATGAGTTTCGCGAAAGCAGTTCTGGCCTTCATGGCGCGGTAGCTGCCTGAAGAACGCCCGGTGCTTTTTCACGTAATTGAATATGTCGAGGCAGCCCTGCTCGGTGTAGAATCGCGCGTAATCCTCTTCGAAGTGCGCCATCGAAGCGAAGAATATCAGGTCGTTGATGTCCTTGAAGTGATTGTAGAACGTCTGCTTCGCGGCCCTCGTTGCGCGAAGCACGTCGCTCACGGTGATCTTGTTGATGTCCTTCGTTTCGCATAGCTCGAACAGGGCGTTGGCGAAACGCATCTTCGTGTCTTTGGCTTCCCTGACCATTGGACCCCTCCTCCTTGGCCTGCGTGAAGTATAGCATGCGCGCCAAAAAGGAGGGGTGCGCGTCTGCTACGCTGCCGGCTTCGGCCCGAGCGACACGACGATGACCACCTGGCCGCCCTGCACGCTTTGGCTGATCACCGTGCCCTTCGGCACCGTATCCGAGTATTCCTCGAGGTACCCGGCCTTGTAGCCGTTCAGTATCTCGATGGCCTCGTCGTACGTTCTGCCCACCGCGCTCGGCGCCGCGTTCACGTCCTTGGTTCCGCTGTCGGTGGAATCGTCCTTCTTGGTGTCTTCGACCTTCTTGCCCAGCTTGCTCTTCTGCGCCGTGTTGTACGGGTTGTTGTACGGCGGGTCCTTCACGGTGGGGAAGTTCTCGATCTCCTTGCCGGCGGTCGCCCGATCCATGAAGTCCTTCCACAGCGCGTTCGCGGTGAGCGATGTGTCGGTGGGCACGGCGCCGCTCGGGTCTCCGATCCACGCCGCGCACGACAGACTGGGCGTATAGCCCACCAGCCAGTGGTCGGTGAACAGGCTTGCGGTACCGGTCTTGCCCGCCACCGGCTGTCCGCTGTTCAGCTGGGCTGAGTTCGCCGTGGCGCCGCTCTGCGTGAACACCGTCTGCAGCACCTTTGTCGTCGCCGCGGACACGGCCTCGTCCAGGACGCGCTCGCTCGTGTCGCCCGCTTCGTAGATCACGGTGCCGTCGCGGTCGAGAATCTTCGTGATCACCACGGGGTCGCGCTTCATGCCGCCGCTTGCCAGGGTTGCGTAGGCGCTCGCCATCTCAAGCGGGTTGACGTCGGCCACGCCTTCGGTTGCCGTGTACACGGGGCTCATCTCGGACGTGACGCCCAGGCGCGAGGCCATTTCCGTAGTGGACGACTGCCCGATGGAGTTCGACAGGCGCAGGTAGCCGGTGTTCGACGAGATGGCCGTCGCGCCCTGAATGGTTTGGATGCCGTAGCTGGCGCCGCCGAAGTTCTCGAAGTCCTGCGGTGCGCCGTCCTGTCCCGCCTTCAAAGGGGACGAACAGTCGATGAGCGTCTGCGGCGAAATGCCCTGTTCGATGGCCGCCGCCAGCGTGAACGCCTTGAACGTGGAACCGGCTTGCCGCCCCGTGCCGCCGCTGCCGGTGGCGATGTTCACCTGGCTCTCGCCTTCGCCCGATCCGTAGGGAACGCCACGGGTCATCGCTTTCACCTGGCCGGTTGCCACGTCGATGGCCACGATGGAGGCATCAAGGTTCGCATCCATGTTCGCGCGCTGATTGTCCACGGCCGCGATGGCCTCGTCCTGCAGCGCGGTGTCGAGCGTCGTGTAAATGGTCAGCCCGCCCTTGAACAGGTCGGCGTACGAGCAGCCGTAGGGGTTGTTCTCGTCGAACAGCAGCTCGCGCACGTAGCTCGTGAAGTAGGGGTAGGCGTAGATGCCGTCCGTCGGCGCATCCGGTTCGGGGTCCAGCCCCAGTTCCTCGGCCTGTGCGCTGTCGTGCTCCTCCTGCGTGATGTCGCCGGCCGCCAGCATGCGGTCGAGCACCACGTTGCGGCGGTCGAGGCATGCCTCGGGATACTCCTTCGGGTTGAGGAAGGTGGGCGACTGCGGAATGCCCACGAGCGTGGCCGCCTGTGCCAGCGTCAAATCGATGGCCGCTACCTGGAAGTAGTTTTGCGCCGCCGCCTCGATGCCGTAGCAGCCGTCGCCGTAGTTGATGATGTTCAGGTACTTGACCAGGATGTCGTCTTTGTCGAACCGCTTCTCCAGGTCCATGGCCAGCTGCGCCTCGCGAATCTTGCGCTTGAACGAGATGTCGGTGGCCTCTTCCGACAGCACGGTGTTGCGCACGAGCTGCTGCGTGATAGTGGACGCGCCCTCGAGGTCGCCGCCGCGCAGGTTGTTGAGGGCCGCGCGCGCGATGCCGGGGATGTCCACGCCTGTGTGCTCGTAGAAACGCACGTCCTCGGTGTCCACCGTGCCTTCCAGCACGAAGTGGCTCACCTCGTCGTACGTGACGGGGTAGCGCTTCTCAAGCTGAAATTCCGCCAGCAGGGTGCTTTCGTCGCCGGCGTACATGAGGGATTCGCGGGAGGTGTTCGTGAAGTCGGTGTCCTCGATGCTCGGAAGGTCCTTCGTCCACCCGTCCATCACGTGCAGCACGCCTTGGACGGCCGCATAGCCGACAAAACAGAGGGCGACCATCGTGAAGACGAGGGCCCATTTCACCGCGTGGGTGCGCATTTCGCGCTGTTTTCTCCGATTTTTCATCGTTCGACTATACTACCATAGCGCCGATACCGAATCGTAACGTTCGACCGGAGAAGTCCGGAACTCTTGCTCTCAGGACGCATCTTGTTCCGCAGGTCGCGTGACGCACTACTATATATAGGTAAGGAACTTCCATGCAGCATGCCATCGAACTGCTCGCGCCCGCCGGCAACGCCGCGGCGCTCCGTGCCGCCGTGCGCGGCGGGGCGGATGCCGTCTACCTCGGGCTCGACTCGTTCAACGCCCGCCGCGGCGCCGACAACTTCACGCTCGACACGTTGGCCGACGCCTGCGCCTACGCGCACCTGCGCGGCGTGCGCGTGTACGTGACGTTCAACACCGCCATCCTGCCGTCCGAAGTGACGCGCGCGCTCGAGACCGTGCGTCAAGCGTACCGCGCCGGAGCCGACGCGTTCATCGTGCAGGACATCGGCATCGCATCCGAGATCGCGCGCTCGCTTCCCGAGGCACGCCTGCACATTTCCACGCAGATGAACACCCACAACGCCGCCGGCATCGAAGCGGCCGCGCGCCTCGGCGCCCGCCGCGTCACGCTCGCGCGCGAACTTTCCCTTCCCGAGATCGCGCATCTCGTCGACGTGGCGGACGGGCTCGACATGGAGGTGGAGTCGTTCGCGCACGGCGCCCTGTGCGTGTGCTACTCGGGGCAGTGCTTCATGTCGTCGCTCATCGGCGGCCGTTCGGCGAACCGCGGCATGTGCGCGCAGGCGTGCCGTCTGCCGTACACGCTGCACAACAAGGCGCTGCGCAAGAACCTGCCCGCGCCGGGCGAGCACCTGCTGTCCCCGCAAGACCTGTGCGCTATCGACCTGCTTCCGCAGCTGGTGGAGGCGGGCGTCACCTCGTTCAAAATCGAGGGCCGCATGAAGTCCCCCGAGTACGTGTTCGCCGTCACCAGCACGTATCGCGCCGTGCTCGACCGCATCATCAAGGAGCGCGCCGCATCCGAACAGCCGGAGGGGGCCTCCTCGGTGCAAGCCACCGACGAGGAGCATCAGACGCTCGCCGAGGCGTTCTCGCGCGGCTTCACCACCGCGTATCTGCAGGGCAAGCGCGGCAACGACATCATGAGCTACGGCCGCCCGAACAACCGCGGCGTGTTCGTCGGGCGCGTGCTGTCGGCGAAAAACGGTACCGCCTCCATCGCCGCCGAGCGTCCGCTCGTTGCGGGCGACGTGCTGGAATTCTGGACGAACAAGGGCCACTTCGCCTATACGATCGATGCCGTGTCGCTCGACGCGCAGGGCAACGTGCGCGTTTCCCCCGATCGTCCGGTGGGGAAGGGCGATCGCGTGTTCCGCGTGCGCAGTGCCGAAGCCGCCTTCGAGGACGATCTGTTCGAGCCGCGCGTCGCGGTGACGGGGCGCGCCGTGCTGCGTATCGGCCAGCCGTTGCGGGTTGAATTCTCGCTCGCGGAAAGCGCCGCCTACAGCGAAGCCGCCGCTGCAACGGTGGGCACGGCCGAGGGCGACGTCGTGGAAGCCGCCCGCACGAAGCCCGTCGCCGAAGACGACGTGCGCGCCCACATCGACCGCCTTGGCCAAACGCCGTTCGAGCTCGTGGCGCTCGACGTGGAACTCGACGAGGGCGTGGGCATCGGGTTCTCGCAGCTCCATCGCGTGCGCGCCGCCGCGCTCGACGACCTCAGCGAGCAGCTGCTCGCCCCCACGCGCAACCGCGCGCTCCCGCGCGTGCAGGAGCGCGTGTCGCCGGCACCCGCCCGTCCGCGCGGCGTGCGCATCGCCGCGTGGGCTACGAATCCCGCCTGTGCCCGCGCCGCGAAGCGCGCCGGCGCCGACATCATCTTCGTGCCCGCGCTCAACAACAAGCGCGGCGAAGCCGTCGTGGCCGGCCAGCGCTCGTCGACCGCCGAGCAAGCGGGCTACCCGAAGCAGGCCGTCGTCGCGTTGCCCACCGTCGAGCACGACCCGGTGCCCGGCACGCGCGAGGCGGCGCTCGGCTTCGACGCCTGGCGCTACGTCAAGCCCGGCAAGCCGGTGCTCGTGGAGAACCTGGCCGGCCTCGTGCGCGCCGCCGAGCTCGGGGCCGAGGTCGAGCTCGGCCCGCACGTTCCCGTCACGAACGGGCTGTCGCTTGCCGCCGCCGCCGAGCTCGGCGCGCAGCGCGTATGGCTCTCGCCTGAGCTCACGCTGGGCCAAATCGCCGACATTGCCGAGGACTCCCCGGTTGAGCTGGGCCTCACCATCATCGGTGCGCAGGAGCTCATGGTCACCGAGCACTGCCTGCTCATGAGCCAGGGACCGTGCGACGAAGATTGTGACGCGTGCCCGCGCCGTAAGAGCCCGCACTACCTGCGCGACCGCAAGGAGTACGAGTTCCCGGTCATCACCGACGCCATGGGCCGCAGCCACCTGTTCAACGGCGTGCAGCTCGATGTGGCGCAAACGCTGCCCGACCTCATCCACGCCGGCGTCACCTCGTTCATGGTGGACACCACGCTCATGAACGTCGAGGAGACCACGAAGGCCGTGTCCCGTGCCGTGCGCGCCCGCAACGTCGCCCACGCCGACAACAACGCCATCGCCAAAACCCCCGGCACCACCAGCGGCCACCTCTTCCGCGGCGTCTCGTAGTTCCGCCTTCCCGCGCCCCCTCTTGCCCACTATGGTAGAATCGTGAGCTACGTATACATAGAAAGAGGAGACCATGCTTTCCGCGGAAGAACAACTGCACACCATCGCTTCCGGCGCGGCGCAGATCGTGCCGGAAAGCGCGCTGCTTGAGAAGCTCAAGCGGGGCAAGCCGCTCAACATCAAGCTGGGCGTCGACCCCACGGCCCCCGACATCCACCTCGGCCACGCCGTACCGCTGCGCAAGCTGCGTCAGTTCCAGGATCTCGGCCACGGCGTCACGCTCATCATCGGCGACGGCACCGCGCTCATCGGCGACCCCTCGGGCCGCAACTCCACGCGCCCGCAGCTCACGTCCGAGCAGATCAAGGCGAACGCCCAAACCTACGTCGACCAGGCGTTCAAAATCCTCGATCCCGAGAAGACCACCCTGCGCTACAACTCCGAGTGGCTGCTCTCCCTCAACATGGAGGGCCTGCTGAAGCTGGCCAGCAACTTCACGGTGGCCCGCATCCTCGAGCGCGACGACTTCCACAACCGCTACACGTCGAACCAGTCCATCAGCCTGCACGAATTCCTCTACCCGCTCATGCAGGCCTACGACTCGGTGGTCATCGAAGCCGACGTCGAACTCGGCGGCACCGACCAGCTGTTCAACCTGTTGGCCGGCCGCGAGCTCATGGAGAAGATGGGCATGGAACCGCAGGTGTGCCTCACGCTTCCGCTGCTCGAGGGCACCGACGGCGTGCAGAAGATGTCGAAGAGCTACGGCAACTACATCGGCCTCACCGACGAGCCGGCCGACATGTTCGGCAAGGTCATGTCCATTCCCGACGAGCTCATGGTGAAGTACTACCGCCTCGCCTCGGCGCTGCCGGTCGACGAGATCGACGAAATCGAGCGCGGTCTGGCCGCCGACGAGCTGCATCCCAACAAGGTGAAGCGCGCCCTCGCGCAGAACATCGTGGCCGCGTACTACGACGAGGCGGCGGCGCAGGCGGCCGAGGAGCAGTTCGACCTCGTGTTCAAGCAGCACGCCGTGCCCGACGACATCCCCGAGTTCGCAGCCGACCTCACGCCCAACGACGAAGGCACCGTGTACCTCGCGAAACTGCTGGCCGATGCCGGGATGGCCGCAAGCGCCGGAGAAGCGCGCCGCCTCATCGACGGCGGCGGCGTGAAGGTGAACGGAGACGCGCTGCCCGCGAAGTCCTACAACGTCGATCCCGCTCTGCTTGTCGGAGCAACCGTGCAGGTGGGCAAGCGCAAATTCGTCAAGCTCGTGTAGCTCGATCGCGTATCGTCTCGCACTGACCAGCGGGCGGCCTTCGGGTCGCCCGCTGCGCGTTTCCAGATGCGCATTGCATTATTTGAAAATTCCTGCAAGGATAGGCATGGCTCGTTCGTGTTATAGGTGAAGAACGAACGACAACCAGGAGGATTCAACCATGAAGAAGTACATCATCGTGCTCGTCGCTGCCGTGGCTTTGGTCATGCTTGCCGTGCCCACCATCGCGTTCGCCAACGGCATGCATCAGGCATGGGCGCCCATGGGCGGCGCGGGCTCGCTTGCCCATCATGCGATGCATGCAGCAGGCGAGAGCGATGCGGCTGCCACGGTCGAAGGAGCCATCGCCTCCGTGCGCGGCGCATACGCCGACAACCAGCAGGGATGTCCCGGTTACGCCGACGAAAACGGCGACGGCGTCTGCGACAATTGCACGAACGGCCAGGGCGCCTGCCCCGGCTATGCTGATGCCGACAACGACGGCATCTGCGACACCTACGGCTCGGGCGCTTGCGGCACCGGCCACGGCCACGGTCACGGCTGCGGCAACGGCACCGGTAATGGTGCTGGCTACAGCGCGGCCAACGGCAACGGCGGCGGCCACCACGGTCGCATGCATCGATAGCGCACCGGCCACCACCGCATGCGATCACCCGAAGACATCGAGGGGGCGATGGAGCGCCACGGCGACGCCGTATGGCGCGTCTGCGTGCTCTACTTTCGCTCCCATGTCGATGCTCAAGACGCATTCCAGGATGCGTTTCTCAAGTACGCCCTCGCCGACCAGCAGGAGTTCAACGGCGACGAGCACCGCAAGGCGTGGCTCATCCGCGTGACTACCAATATATGCAAGGACATGCTGAAGGCGGCAGGTCGCCGCGTCATCCCCCTCGAAGCGGCTTCCTGCGCGGAATGCGCCGTGTCGGTTGATCCCGCAACCCAGCCGGCCTCGTTTGCCAGCGAGGTGGTGGATGCCATGCGCTCGCTCGACGATCCGCTGCGCACACCGCTGTACCTCGCGCTCTACGAGGGCTACACCGCTCCCGAAATCGCGCAGATGGTGGAAGCGCCCGTCAACACGGTGTACTCGTGGATCGCGCGCGGTAAAAAGCAGCTGCAGGAGGTGCTGTCATGAACGATCTCGATACGCGCGTGCGTCAAGCCTTCGACTCCGTGACGGTTCCCGACGATGTGAAGCGCAGCGCCCTTACCTATATAGCGTGCGTTGCCGAAGCAACCGAGCAGCAGGCTGCGCCCGCTGCGACCCCGGCGGTCCCAGCCCCTTCGTCCGCGCCCGAACGTACTCCACGTAAGCGCCCGCGCACTCGCTTCGTCTCGCTGCGCCGTGCCGTAGCCGCCGTCGCAGCCTGCCTCGTGCTCGCCGTCGTCGGGTTCGGCGGCTTCGCCTACGCGCAGCCCACCACATACGTGGGCATCGACGTCAATCCGTCCATCGAGCTCGGCGTCAACCGATTCGGCATCGTCGTGCAGGCCGAAGCGTTCAACGACGACGGCCGTGCGCTGCTCGATGCCGTGTCCCTGACCGGTCGCGGGTACGCCGACGCTCTCAAGCTGCTCACCGAGAGCGATGCGTTCTCGCCCTACGCGCAGGCCGATTCGTACGTGGAAATCAGCGTCACGTCCGGCGACGACCGTCAAGCGGAAAACATCCGCCAGCAGAGCGACGCCTGCCTCAGCTCGTTGCCGTGCCGCGGTTCCTGCCACGCCGTGGACGAGGACACGCGCGAAGCCGCTTCGTCGGCCGGCATGGGAGCCGGCCGCTACCGCGCCGCGCTCGAGCTCATGGAGCTCGACCCCAGCGTCACGCTCGAGGAGTGCCAGGGTCTTTCCATGCACGAATTGCGCGATCGCATCGCCGAGCTTTCCCCCGAAGGCTCTTCCGACGAACACGGCCATGGCCACGGTGGGGGACACGGCGGCAAAGGCAACCAGAACGGCATGAACAACCGTTAAGGCGCTCGTATGTGTGGCACTCGTGGAGGGTGCCACACATAGATTCACATTCTATGCCTTACCACCTGGGATTATTCCTTTTGGGGCAAAAAAGATCAAGTATTTGCAAAATTACCCATTGCGTTACACCCACCTTACGAGTAATATACAAAACCCGCGTTTGAGGAAAGCGCGGAACGGTTCTTTGCTAAGAGGAAGTAATTCCCCGAAGCGCGGAGAAGCAAGCTTCTCCCCAAGCTTCCAAGAATTTTGGTAAAAAGTTCTTGACAGTGAAGAAACGAAAGAGTAATATATTTCCTCACGCGCTTGAAACACAACGAAAGCGCGGGGCGCCCGCAGGGGCGCCGCAGAACCTTGAAAACCGGATACTGAGAAGCAAGAATTAACATAGCCAAGCACATGAATCTTGTTGTACGGAAACCCGGCCCGAGGCGAACCCCCCT